>NZ_JADGIT010000003.1:0-363492 GCF_015233855.1 Corynebacterium sp. ED61
GGCATGTTCCAGATTTTCCCATCTACTCAGACGGAACAAAACCTGGGGCACTTCAGCCTTCGGTGCGGTTAGTCCGTGCGCGCCTGCGTTGTTGGGTGTTACCTACGGTTCGTTTTCTCATTTCTCGACGCCGCACTCCCGCCTTATTCAGCATCCACATGGTGAGTCTGCCTGCGGGGTCGCGGGAGATTTCCCGTTCTTGGTATTCGAAGACCGGCAGCGAGATGGAGTAGTATATAGCCAGGATGCGCAGGATGAACGCGGAGCTCAGCGTGATGATCACCGCCAAGTTTTCCGGTACGTCTGCCAGGTGCATCGCGCTGTAGGACAGGCCCGCGATCAGCGCGATGCTGGCGTAGAGCTCGTCGGAGAACACCAGCGGGACGCGGTCGCAGAGAATATCGCGCATCACGCCACCGGAAACGCCGGTTACTACGGCGGCCATGCAGGCGATGACCAGGCCGTGACCTCCGGACAGCGCCACCTGGGTACCAAGTACCGAAAAGGCAGCCAGGCCTATGGCATCCAGAATCAGGAAGATGGTGCGGAAGTAGGCCATGAGGAAACTGGCGAAGACCGTCACCAATGCCGCACCCACCACGATCAAAAGGAATATCGGCTCCGCCACCCAACGCAGCGGATAGTGTCCCAGCAGCAGATCACGCACGGTGCCCCCTCCCAGCGCAGTGACGCAGGCAATCATGCTCACGCCGAACAAGTCCATGCGTTGCCGTCCTGCAGCCAAAGCTGCGGTCATCGCCTCGGCCGTGATACCGATGACGTACAAGACTGTCAGCACTCCTCCCCCTTTCGCCCTTTGGCTGTTGCTTATGCGTATTCCACGAACACAGGCGAGTGGTCGCTCCACCGCAGGTCATAGGCTGCAGCCTTGTCCACCCACGCCTTCTGCGCGCGCTGCATCAGCTGTTCGGTGGCCACTTGGAGGTCGATGCGCCACCCTGCGTTGGTATCAAACGCCTGCCCACGGTACGTCCACCAGCTGAACACGTCCATGGACTCTGGGTCCAGGCGACGCATGACGTCGAACCACTGCGGTTGGGTAGCAGCACCATCGCGCAGGCGCTGCAGGGCGCGCTCGGCGACGGCGTAGTCCACCGCTCCGTAGAAATCTCCGGCATCTCCGGCGGGGTTGCCGTTACGGCCGGAATCTTCTGCATCGCCCACCTGGGTCGCTTCGTCCGGCCACACGCCGAGGACGTGGTCGAGGAACGCGCGCTCGTCCGGCAGGTAGCCGGACTTGGTGCGGTTGGTCTTCCAGTTCTTCAGGTCCGCCCGGCGATGGCAAATGTTCCAGTCGCCACCGATGACGGTCGGGGTGTCCTGCGCAGCGCGGGCGTGCATGAACGGCGCGAAAGCATCCAGGAAGCGGTACTTTTCGTCTTGCTTTGACGTGTTCGCGGAACCAGAGGGCAGGTACAGGCTGGCCACCGTGACGTCCCCGACCCTTTCTATGCCCGACGCCACCGTGGCCTCAACGTAGCGACCAGATTCATCAAACTCCCTGGCCTCGGGGATCTCTTCTCCCAGGTCAGCGTGGCCGAATCCCACGGTCACATCTTTGAGCTCCGTGCGAGACAGGATTCCTACGCCCGCTCGCCCCTTGGCCGCTGCAGGTGCTTGGGCGAGATGCCACCCAGCTTCCAGGGCAGGCTCGAGCGCCTGCTGAGTTTGCTTCTCATCAGCGCGAACCTCCTGCATGAGGACGACATCCGCCCCAGACTCCTCCAACCAGAGGAGAAAGCCACGGTTTTCCTCGCTGCGCTGTTTGGCGGCAGCGCGGATTCCGTTGACGTTGACAGTGGCGACGGTAAAGCTACTCATGGCACCACATCCTAGCGAGTGCGCAAGACACTACAGTCCACCAGCTGTGTGGGCGGGGATTAGTTTGTGGTAGCGCGAGTGTGGTGTCGGCGAAGAAAGAAGGCCGGAATCCACAACAACGCACCGCACGCGGCCATGATCGCACCTGCGAGCGCCGGCGCGGAGTACCCATAACCAGCACCGATCACTGCACCACCCACGGTGGCGCCGGCAGCGTTGGCCATATTCAACGCGGAGTGATTCAGCGCGGCGGCCAGAGTCTGTGCCTCGCCCGCCACGTCCATCAGGCGAGTCTGGAGGCTGGGCACCAGCATGGAACCCATCGTGCCAATGAGCCCGAAGTTGAAGATGCCCAGCCACGCGACGTGCGAGGTGAAGTAGAAAGCGCTGAGGACGAAGATCAAAGTGATCAGCACACCGACAATGGTGAACTCCAAGTTCTTATCCGCCAGCATGCCACCCACATAGGTACCGATGATCATGCCGATGCCGTAGACCATCAATGGAATCCAAATGAGATGGGCACTAAATCCCGCGTTCTCCGTAAGGCTGAACGTGATGTAGGTGTAGACCGCGAACATGCCTCCAAAGCCCACGGTGCCGATACCCAAAGTGAACAGCACCTGCGAGTTGATGAGCGCACCCAGTTCCGTCATGGGATTAGTGGACGGCATCTGAGTCATGTGCGGGACAGCGAACCAGAGGGCCACAAACGTCACCGCGCCGATAATGGCCACAGCGAGGAACGCGGTGTTCCATCCGAATGTGGCGCCCATCCACTGTGCAGCGGGCACGCCGATGACCGTGGCCACCGAAAGACCCAGTCCAGACAGAGCCACGTACTTACCGCGCTTGCCTGTCGGTGCCAAGGACGCAGAGATCAGCGCCACCACGGAGAAGTACGCGCCGTGGGGGAAGCCAGCGATGAAGCGGGAGACCAGCAGCATCTCGTAGGAAGTGGCGAACACGGACAGGCCGTTGCCCACAGTGAATGCGATCATCAGGATCAGCGCCAAACGACGGCGCGGAACCCGGCCCGTCAACGTGGTGATCAGTGGCGCACCCACCACCACACCCAGAGCGTAGGCGGAGATGACGTGACCAGCCTGGTCCTCTGAGATTTGGAAATCCGAAGCTATCAGATTCAGCAGGCCCATGGCCACGAACTCGGTGGTGCCAATTCCGAACCCACCTAGCGCCATAGCGACCATCGTGATGATGACGCGACGATGCGAAATTTCGGTCTGTCGCGGCAACGGATGACGCTTCAGGGGTGCGCGGAGGCTCGGGCGGGTACGGGGGGTGGAGCTATTTTCAGTCACAGGAATGCATCAAACCTTGATCTTTGAGTGCAGGTCTATTGAGGTGGGCGCCAGTGGCGCAAATAAAAAAATTTCTAAAGTTATTTATGCCTTTGGGGACGGTTATCGCTCCGCGCCCCAGCCGTGCCACAGGCATGTTACTTCACGTAGTCTTGAACACTAGACCGGCTGAAAACCGATGGCGAACGCTACACGATCGCCCACTCGGAGCACAGCCGAAGTAATAGAAGATACCCCACCCACCAAGCAGGGAGACTGAAAGCCTCATGGCAAAGATCATCTACACCCGCACAGACGAAGCGCCACTTTTGGCCACTTACTCGCTGAAGCCAATCGTGGAAGCGTTTGCTTCTACGTCGGGCGTTGATGTGGAAACCCGAGACATTTCTTTAGCTGCCCGCATTATCGCCGCCTTCAACGACGAGCTGCCAGAAGATCAACAGATCTCTGACGCGCTGGCCGAGCTAGGCGAGCTGGCGAAAACTCCCGATGCCAACATCGTGAAGCTGCCGAACATCTCCGCTTCCGTGCCGCAGATGAAGGCGGCCATCAAGGAGTTGCAGGACGCGGGCTACGATCTCCCCGATTTCCCTGACGAGCCTTCCACCGAGGAAGAAAAGGATGCTCGCGAGCGCTACGACAGCGTGAAGGGATCCGCCGTCAACCCCGCGCTGCGCGAGGGCAACTCCGACCGCCGCGCGCCGAAGGCCGTGAAGAACTTCGCCCGCAAGCACCCTCACTCCATGGGTGAATGGTCTGCGGACAATGAGTCCAATGTGGCGACGATGGAAGCGGACGATTTCCGCCACAACGAGCAGTCCGTGATCATGCCTGCGGACGATGATCTGCGGATCCAGCTGGTGGAGGCCAACGGCTCTACCACCGTGCTGCGCGAATCCCTGCCCGTATTGGAAAACGAGATCGTGGATGCATCCGTGCTGTCCGCGGAAGCCCTCGATTCCTTCCTGCGCGCTCAGGTAGCCCGCGCCAAGGCCGAGGACGTGCTGTTCTCTGTTCACCTTAAGGCCACCATGATGAAGGTTTCTGACCCGATCATCTTTGGTCACGCGGTGCGCGCCTTCTTTTCCGACGTCTTCGCCGAATACGGCGACGAGCTCATGGAAGCTGGCCTGAACGGCGAGAACGGCTTGGCGTCGATCTACGACGGTCTCCGCGATCTGGAAAATGGCGAGGAAATCAAGGCTGCCTTTGACAAGGAACTCAAGGACGGCCCGGCGCTGGCTCAAGTGAATTCCGACAAGGGCATCACGAACCTGCACGTGCCTTCCGATGTGATCGTCGATGCGTCCATGCCAGCGATGATCCGCAGCTCCGGCAAGATGTGGAATGAGAACAACGAGCTGCAGGACACTTTGGCCGTGTTGCCAGATTCTTCCTACGCGGGCATCTACCAGGTGGTCATCGATGACTGCCGCAAGAACGGCGCCTTCGATCCCACCACGATGGGCACGGTCCCCAACGTTGGTCTGATGGCGCAGAAGGCAGAAGAGTACGGCTCTCACGATAAAACCTTCAAGATCCCTGCTGAAGGCAAGGTGCAGGTAGTCAATCAGGCCGGTGAGGTGCTGATGGAGCACAAAGTGCAGCCGGGCGATATCTGGCGCGCATGCCAGGCTAAGGATGTCCCCATCCAAGACTGGGTGAAGCTGGCCGTCAAGCGTGCGAGCGAGAGCGGCATGCCAGCGATCTTCTGGCTGGATCCGAAGCGTGCTCACGATCGCAACATGACCACTCAAGTGGAGAAGTACCTGAAGGATCACGATACCGAGGGACTAGATATCCGCATCCTGCCTCCTGAAGAGGCATGCCAGGTCTCCCTGGACCGCATCCGCAAGGGTGAGGACACCATCTCTGTGACGGGCAACGTGCTCCGTGACTACCTGACGGACCTCTTCCCCATCATGGAGCTGGGAACTTCCGCAAAGATGCTCTCTGTGGTTCCACTGATCGCTGGTGGCGGTCTGTTCGAAACCGGTGCTGGCGGCTCCGCTCCAAAGCACGTGCAGCAGCTGCAGGAAGAAAACCACCTGCGTTGGGATTCCCTGGGCGAGTTCTTGGCTCTTGCAGAGTCTCTGCGCAAGCTGGCTGAGATCGACAACAACCCTCACACCCCAATCCTGGGCGACGCTCTGGACATCGCTACCGAGCGCCTGCTGGACGAGGACAAGTCCCCTTCCCGCGAGGTTGGCGAGATCGACAACCGTGGCTCTCACTTCTACCTGACCCTGTACTGGGCACAGGAGCTCGCCAAGCAGACGAAGGATTCCGAGATGGCGGAGATCTTCAAGCCCGTGGCAGAGCAGCTGGAAGAAAAGGAAGCGGAGATCTCCAAGGAGTTGCTGGATATCCAAGGCTCGCCAGTGGATCTCGGCGGCTACTACTGGGTGGACGAGGACAAGACCAACCAGGTCATGCGCCCATCCAAGGCTTTCAACGAGATCATCGATGGGTTGAACAAGAACAAGTAACTTCTTGCGTAAGGCCCCTCAGAACTGAGGGCCTTAACAATTAAGTGGGGAGGTCGGAAATCGCCGACTTCCCCACTTTTTGCCTCTCAACCATTAAAACAGACCAAGCAGTCCGCACAACACACCGCATGCCACCTGCAATTTTCCGCCACGGTCTAAGAAAAATAGACAGAGCGGTTTGTTTCGTCCCGCTTCCCCGCTATAGTCGGCAGTCAAGTCCTTAATGAATTCTCATTAAGCATCAAACGCTCAAGCAACAAACACAGTGAACTAGACACCTCACCGATAGCAGAACAGGAAGCACTCACCATGACTAAGTACGACAACTCAGACGTAGCCAACTGGGGATTCGCCACCCGCCAGATCCACGCCGGACAGGAAGTGGATTCCACCGGAGCCCGCAACCTCCCCATCCACTTCTCCACTTCTTTCGTGTTCGATTCCGCTGAGCACGCCAAGCAGCGCTTCGCGCTGGAGGACCTGGGTCCCGTTTACTCCCGCCTGACCAACCCCACGGTGGAAGCAGTGGAAAACCGGGTGACCTCGCTGGAAGGTGGCGTGCATGGCGTCGCGTTTGCTTCCGGTCAGGCTGCGGAAACGGCCGCGATTCTGAACCTCGCTGGCGCAGGCGACCACATCGTGACCTCCCCTCGCCTCTACGGAGGTACCGAGACCCTCTTCCAGGTCACCCTGAAGCGTCTGGGAATCGACGTGACGTTCGTGGAAAACCCTGACGATCCAGAGTCTTGGCAGGCAGCGGTTCAGGACAACACCGTGGCCTTCTACGGCGAGACCTTTGCCAACCCGCAGGCGGACGTGCTCAATATCCCCGTGATCGCAGAGCTGGCCCACAAGAACCAGGTACCGCTGATCGTGGACAACACCTTGGCTACCGCCGCACTGGTTCGCCCGCTGGAACTGGGCGCGGACGTCGTGGTGGCATCCCTGACCAAGTTCTACACGGGCAACGGTTCCGCTCTGGGCGGCATCCTCATCGATGGTGGCAAGTTTGACTGGACCGTAGAGCGCAACGGTAAGCCAGTCTTCCCCGGCTTCGTCACCCCAGATTCCGCTTACCACGGACTGAAGTACGCGGACCTGGCCCCAGCCGCTTTCGGCCTCAAGGCACGCGTGGGCCTACTCCGCGATACCGGCGCTACGCTATCCGCCCTCAACGCATGGGTCATCGCGCAGGGTCTGGACACTCTGTCCCTCCGCGTGAACAAGCACAATGAGAACGCCCGCGCGGTTGCCGAGTTCCTGGCTGCCAATGACAAGGTCGGCACCGTGAACTACGCGGGTCTTGAGTCTTCCCCGTGGTACTCCGTCAAGCAGGAACTGGGCTTGGATTACACCGGTTCCGTGCTCGCGTTCGATCTGAAGATCGAGGATGCCAACAGCGATGCCGCCCGCGACCTGGCATGGAAGTTCATCGATGCCCTGAAGCTGCACTCCAACCTCGCCAACGTGGGCGACGTGCGCTCCCTGGTGGTTCACCCCGCCACCACCACGCATTCTCAGTCCGATGAGGCTGGTTTGGCTCGCGGTGGTATCACGAAGGCCACCGTGCGCCTGTCCGTGGGTATCGAGGACATCGATGACATTCTGGCCGATTTGAAGCGCGGCTTCGAGGCCATTTAGTCTAAGGTTCACTGCATGTGTGTGGCGCACATCACGCCACACTTTGTGACCCTTTTCCACGCGCTCCGAAGGAAACCCCATGGTAAACGTTGACCTCCTACCCGCATCAGGGCAGTCCACCACGATTTCCGTGGGCGATGTGGTCACCGAGGCCGGCGTCACCATTCCGGATGTGCAGATCTCCTTCTTCGCCTTCTACGACGCCACCTCTGCCGATCCGAACTACGCCGATTTCTCCGAAGGTCCCGAGCCCGGGCTGGATGTAGACCAGCGGCCCATACTTCTGATCGAGCACGCGCTCACTGGCGATGGAAACCTGGCCGACTGGTGGTTCGAGATGGTCGGTCCGCACAAGCCGTTAGACACTACGCGCTACCTGATCTTGTGCAGCAACGTCCTGGGCGGATGCATGGGATCCACGGGACCGTGTTCGCCACACCCGGACGGCAAAGCGTGGGGTTCGCGCTTCCCCGGTATCTCCATCCGGGACATGGTCACCGCCGAAAAGGCACTGATTGATGCACTCGGCATCTCCCACATTCAAGCCGTGATCGGCGCCTCGATGGGTGGCGCGCGCACGCTCGAATGGACACTGATGTTCCCCGATTACGTGGGGGCCGCGCTCCCCATCGCCGTCAGCGCCCGCGCCTCCGCGTGGCAGATCGGTCTGCAATCCAGCCAGATCCGCTTCATCGAAAACGATCCGCACTGGCACGGCGGTGACTACTACGAAACCGGCCACACCCCTGCGGAAGGCATGGGCCAAGCCCGGAGGATCGCTCACTTGACCTATCGCGGTGAGCTGGAGATTGACGAGCGGTTTGGCGTCGACCCACAAAGAAACGAAAACCCCTACGGCGCGTATCGCCGGGCTGACCAGCGGTTCGCCGTGGAGAGCTACCTGGACCGGCAGGCTGAAAAGTTAAAGGAACGTTTCGACGCAGGCAGCTATGTTGCCCTCACTGATGCCCTCAACCGGCACGATGTGGGGCGTGGGCGCGGCGGAATGAATGCGGCCTTGGCGAAATCGCAAGTGCCGACGATGATCGCTGGTGTGGACACGGACATTCTGTACCCGTGGCACCAGCAGGAGCACCTGTCGCGCAACTTGGGAGATTTCATCGGGCTATCTCAAATCACATCCCCGACCGGCCACGATGGATTCTTGATCGAAGGCCGTCAGATGGGATTGATTCTGCAGAAGTTCCTACTCAAGGCCGAGCACATCTGCCAGGACGTGCGGGAGTAAGCGGCTAGCTTCCCAGGGGATCCACGCTGACGGCGATCCACAGCATCGCGAAACCCAGCAGGGCGGTGAAAAGGGAATCGAACTTCCTGCTCCGCACCGCCAGCACGCCCATGATGCGGGAATCCACCAGCCAGCGGATCACCGCGAGGTACACCAGTGCCCCGCCCAGCACGGACGCTCCGCGGCGCCAGTGCTCCTGCGCGATCCATAGCAGAGCAAACACAACCATCACCGCGAACAAGCCCACCAACACTCGCTGCGCCACGGCAGGGAGCGGCGAAGCGGGGACGGCGCGGTCATGAGGATTGTCCAACAGCCGGGCGCGGGCGTCGCCCACTTGGGCAGGCTTGGACACCTCGTGGCCCTTATCGATCAGAGGCTGGCGCTCGTTCGGCGACTGTACGGGGTGGGACATGCAGAAACCTTGGGCGTAGTTACGCTAGCGGGTTACTTGTTGAGCTTTTCAGCGCGCTCGACCACGTTGCGCACCAGGAATGCGCGGGTCAATGGGCCCACACCGCCGGGGTTGGGGGAAACGAAACCAGCGACGTCCCACACGTCTGGGTGCACATCACCCAACAGTTTGCCGTCCTTGCGGGAGACACCCACGTCCAGCACTGCTGCGCTGGGCTTGATCATGTCCGCGGTGAGCATGTGTGGCACGCCAGCAGCGGCCACGATGACATCCGCGTTCTTCGTCTCTGCAGCCAGATCCTTGGTACCGGTATGGCACAGGGTGACGGTGGAATTTTCTGACCGGCGGGTCAGCATCAAGCCAATGGGGCGACCCACGGTCACTCCGCGGCCAATCACCACTACCTTGGCTCCGTTGAGCTCCACGTCAAAGCGGCGGAGCAGGGAGATTGCGCCGTTCGGGGTGCACGGCAGCGGCGCTGGCTCGTTGAGCACGAGCTTGCCAAGGTTCACCGGGTGCAGGCCATCGGCATCCTTGGCGGGATCGATGCGCTCCAGCACGGCGTTCTCATCGAGGTGCTTCGGCAAAGGCAGCTGCACGATGTAGCCGGTGCAGGCTGGATCCTCGTTGAGCTCGTCAATCGTGGCGTTCAGCTCTTCTTGGGAAACATCCGCCGGTAGATCCTTGCGGATGGAGTTGATGCCCACCTGTTCGCAATCGCGGTGCTTCATGCGGACATAGGACTGGCTGGCTGGATCCTCACCGACCAACACGGTGGCCAGTCCCGGGGTAACACCCTTGTCACGAAGCGCATCCACGCGGGTCTTGAGATCCGCAAAGATCTCATCGCGGTACATATTTCCATCCAGTTTGGTAGCAGCCATGCGCCCCATTATTCCACGCTCATTCTCCGCCGGGGAATCCGAACTGGCGCCACGCCTCATACGTGGCTACAGCAGCCGCATTGGACAGATTCATGCTGCGCCGCCCGGGAAGCATGGGGATGCGCACCTGCTGGGTGATGCGTGGATGGGTCAGCACCTCCTCTGCCAAACCAGTGGGCTCCGGACCAAACAGCAGCACGTCCCCCGGCTGGTACTCAATATCCGTATGCCACACGTCTGCGTGCGCGGAAAACGCAAAGATGCGGGATTTAGGAAGTGCCATGAAGGCCTCGTGAAAATTCGCGTGCTGGGTGACATCCGCCAGATCGTGGTAATCCAAGCCCGCGCGCTTGACGTTCTTTTCGTCGAAATTGAAACCCAACGGACCCGCAAGATGCAACGATGCGCCAGCACCGGCGCACATGCGGATCGCGTTGCCCGTATTCGGAGGGATAACCGGGCGGTCAAAAATGACGTTGATCAGCCCGGCGCGTGGTGGCGTCACCTCATCTGAGCTGCGCGTTGTTGGGTCTTGAACCACGAGAAACCATCTACCTGTAGAAACGAATATATGACTAAGAGCATTGATGTAACCCTCTTTGGCGCCACTGGTTTTGTGGGTCGCCTCACTGCAGAGTACCTGGCCAACCATGCTCCCCAGGGCGCGACCATTGCCTTGGCCGGGCGTAACCAATCCAAGCTGGAGAAGGTACGCAGCGAGATCGCTCAGGACTCCGGCGTGGAGACCGTACGCGAGTGGCCGATCATTGTCGCCGATTCTTTTGATGCCCCCTCCCTGCACAACCTGGCCGAGCAGTCCACCGCCGTCATCTCCACCGTGGGTCCTTACACCCGCTACGGCGAGGAGCTGGTGCGCGCATGTGCTGAAGCCGGCACCCACTACGTGGACCTGTGCGGTGAGGTGCTGTTCATGCACCGCACGATCTCCAAGTTCCACTCCACCGCCGAGAAGTCCGGTGCCCGGATCGTGCACGCCTGTGGCTTCGATTCCGTTCCCAGCGATATCGGCATGCTGATGCTGCATGAGGCCGCCAAGGAATCCGGCGAACCTCTCACCGAGGCCACCATGCTGGTCAAGATGAAGGGTGGCCTGTCCGGAGGAACTATCGATTCCATGCGCGTGCAGACTGCAGAAGCCAAGAAGGATCCCGAAGGCGCACGCGCCATCGGTGACCCCTACGGCATCAGCGCAGACCGCGCCGCTGACCCCGCCCAGGACGATTCTGAGCTGGGATCCCAGCCAGACATCGGCATCATCAACACCGCAGAGCACGGTGGCCCACAGGGATGGGCAGGGCCGTTCTTGATGGCTGGAAGCAATACGCGAGTTGTGCGTCGTTCCAATTCCCTCCTGGACCACGCCTACGGCCCACGCCTGCGCTACGGCGAGTATCTCCCCACGGGCACCGGCATCAAGGGCCGGTTGCGCGCATTCACCATGGCCGGCGCGCTGGGGCTGGGATTCACCCTGCTCAACGTGGACAAACTGCGCCCGTTGCTGTCCCGCTGGGTGCCAGAACCAGGCGAAGGCCCATCCAAGGAAGAGCGCGAAAATGGCTTCTTCAAGACCACGCACTACGGCACCACCGAGTCTGGCAAGCGCTACATCTCGACGGTATCTGCGCAGGGCGACCCCGGTTACAAGGCCACTACCGTCATGCTCAGCGAAGCTGCACTGGCATTGGCACTGGATCAGGACAAGCTGCCGGAGCGTGCAGGAGGAATCCTCACCCCAGCCACCGCATTGGGAACCGCTTATGCCGATCGTTTGCGCTCCGCAGGCCTGACGATCACCGCAGAACGGGCCTAACGGGCGTAACCACTACGCACAAACCCTGCGTTTACTGCGCATTAATGCAGATCATTCCCTATCCTTGTTCCTCATGGGAATCTTTGTGAATGCGTACTCCACCGTCCGGGATGACGTTGCCTGGACGGGCTCGGGTGCCGGTCCGACGTACGTTCGCTCGCTGGTGGAGCCGGAGGAGGTTGGCCCTTTCGTCGCAGAATTGGCTGCTGGCAGCGAGGCGCTGGACCTGCAGGAGCACCTCAACGGCTTCGCCGGATACGCCCGCGACCAGGGAATCGAGCGCGCCGGGGAGTACAACCCCACCATTCACTCCGTGTTTCAACACATCTTCCAGGTGCGCCGGCACTATGTCTTCGAGCGCCCAGAAGATTTCTCCTTGACAGAATTTTCCGCGTGGGCCAAGGAAGCCAATGCGATCTTCCTTCTGCCAGACGGCACCGTCCGCAATGCCGATGGCGCAGACCTGCTGGACCCGCAGAATTCCTCCGGTCAGGAGATTCTTTCCGCTCCCCACACCGAGCTAGCCACGGCCCGCCGGGATCGGATTCGCGGCAGGCTGTGGGAGGAAGGCATCCGCATCAGCCCGTTCTTGCCTCCGGTCATTGGCGAGACGGAAGTTGTGGTGCGCCGCCCGTCCGAGGTTCTGGAGCGCGCGCAGACTCTGGTGACGCTGGCACGCATCGCGGTGGACGTGGTGGCCGGGCAGTCCGTGGACGTGGACAGCCAGCTGGCCCGGATCAGTGTTCGTGCTGATCGCGTTGGCGCGGATCGCAACGGTGGTTCTTCGGTGACGGGAAGCGAGCGGAGTTTTCTCGACGCCGTGCGCCGGTTCAATACCATCGGTTCTGTCGATTCCCCTGCATATCCCACCGAACTGACCGAGCAAGCGTTCCAGGTGCAATGGGGTTTTGTGGCCGCAGAGATGCTGGGATGGGCCATTGGAGTGACGCAGACGGATCCGTTTGAGCTCAACGCTCCGGATCCGGAGAAGCTGGCCACGCAGTTGTTGGATTCCGGTGCCGCGTCTCACGTGCGCCCGCAGCCGCTGTCCCTGATCTGTGATGCGCTGGAGTACACGTTTTCTCTGCGCTGGTTTGCGGTGGATCAGTCGCTCAAGGCTGCCCATGGTGAGGCTGCTGGCGGTGCTGGTTCTGCCGCCGGTTCTGCCGGAGCCGGGGCTCCGTTCCAGCTGGAGCCTGCCCAGGAATCGATCCTGCTGGAGCGTCACCGCGCGCTGGCGTGGCTGGTCAATCCCACCACGGACTACGAAGACGTGGATCTGTCTACATAGTCAAGCTGCGATGGCGTTCGAAGAACGCTAGGACCTCGTTGGTTGCCGTGATGGTGTCATTCGTGCGGTTGGATTCTCCACCTTCGCCGCGCCTGACTTCTCCGGCACCCGAGGATCCCTTCATCTCTCCCGGCCAGGTGTGTGCTGCATCGGCGATGGAGATGTGCATGACCTCGGAGTTATTCGCGCAGCTGGGCCATTCCACTCGGTTGACCTTGCTGGTCACGGTCACCACGCGCGGAGCGCCGAAGCAGCCGGAGCGTCCGGCGTACAGGCTGGCTACGCGCATCGCGGCCAGGTAGGGGCTGCCGTGCCGGGTACCGCCGCGGTATTCGATGGTCTCGTCTTTGCGCCCATGAATCTCCAAGAACGGCGTGGTGGGAGCTTTGACAAAGCGCACGCTGTCTGGCTGCGCTGGATCAGATTGCCGTGTGGCGCAGCCCTTCCACGTCCCTGGATAGTAAGCACCGGCCACGCTGGCGATGGCTGAGAACTGGTGCGGCATTTCGCACGCCAGCTTCAGCCCCAGCCCACCGCCGTTGGACATGCCTGCCGCGTAGATGCGGGTGGCGTCCACGGAGTACGTTGCGCTCAAGCGGTCCAGCAGATCGCGGACAAACTGCAGGTCCTGCCCATTGGAGGTCTTGGAATAGGGCGCGCCTTCCCACGCTTTGCCTTTACCTTCGGGGTAGACCACGATTGCTCCGTCGCCGCCGTCTTTGCCCCATGCGGCGCCAAGGCCCGAGTATTCGGCCATGCTGGTGGGCGTTTCCTCGTATCCGTGGAATGCCATGACCAGCGGAGTGGGTTCCCCGTCCGCTGCGGCTTTCGGCACCTGGACGTAGGCAGCGCGGCGTTCGCCTCCCGTAGTCACCCAAATGCGCGCGGAGTGTCCCGGAGCAGGGGCATCGAGGATGGTGCCCTGGCCGTGCGAGGTTCGCGCCACGGGAGCGATATCGGGCTTTTCGTCCTCTGGCATGCGCGGGACGGCCTCGTTGGACTTGGTATTGCTCTCTGGCTCTGCCGCCACCAGTTGCTTTTCCAGATCAGCCGTTGACCAGCCGGTTGTCCGTTGTGCAGTCACTCCTATGGAGATCGCTACCACCACGAGCAGCGCAGCAATGCACGCCGCGGCGATGCGGCGGCGCTTGTATTGCTGCGGGGTGGGTCGGTGAGTCACATCGTTGATTTTGGTAATCGGTCTCATCAGTGTCAAAGCACCGCGCCGCCAGCTGGGCGTTTATGGCCAGGGTCACGGCATTGGGGTTGGCGCACGCTCACTGGAAGTCTCGCGAGCGGCTTCCCAGTTGCGCCGCCTGCCCCATCCCCACGGCCACCAACTCCGCTTCCACCGGCTCGATCAGATCCGCCGTCACGGATGCCGCGCCCGTGGAGTTGTACACAATCCCGCGGATCACCACCAGGCGCGTGCTCAGCGCCTCCACGCGCTGCTTGCTCCACAGTCCCTTGGTCACCATCACGTTGGCCATTCCGGTTTCGTCCTCAATGCCGAAAAACACGGCGCCACCTGCTGTCATGGGACGTTGTCTGTGCGTGACCACCCCGGCCACCCGCACGCGTGTTCCGTTGGGTACCGTCAGTAATTTTTCCGACGCCACCACGGCCGCCCCTCCGCGGATCTGCCCCGCCTTCGCTCCTGTCCGTATGGGCTGTTCGTGCCACGAGTTGAGGTAGCCCCGCAGCAATTCCACGGGGTGTCCCTCCGGGGTGACCCCGGTGCTGGCCAGATCCGCAGCGGCCAATTCAAACGAGCTCATGCCGGGCAGGGCGGGCGCGTCCAGGTGTGACGTTCCAGGCAGCATCCCTGCACGTTCGGTCGCTGCGATACCGGCTGCCCATACGGCCTGCCTGCGGGACATTCCCAGCGGCTCTAGGGCTCCGGCTCGGGCCAGGTGTTCCACTTGTGCCACCGTCAGGTCCGCCTCGCGGGATAGGTCGCTGATGCTGCGGTATTCGCCAAGCCGCTCGCGGACATCGACGATGCGCTCGGCTACGGCCGTGCCGATGCCGGTGATGGAGGCCAGTCCCAGCCGGATGGAGCCCACCGGTTCCGCGGTGCCGCGGCCCAGCCCGTGAATGCCGCGGGGTTGGTTGTGGGGTGAGTCCGGCGTCGGACAATTAAGATCCGGACAATCCACCACGGTGTCCGCTTCCACACCGGATTCGTTGATGTGGACGGGGAGGATGCGCACGCCGTGGCGCCGGGCATCGGCAATCAAGGACTGCGGCGAGTAGAAACCCATCGGCTGGGCGCGCAGCAAAGCCACGCAGAACTCGGCCGGGTAATGGTGCTTTAACCAGGCAGAATAGTAAACCAGCGAGGCAAATGACTGCGCGTGGGATTCAGGAAAACCGTAGGAGGCGAACGCCACGATCTTGTCCCACAACCGGTCTGCCACCTCGCCGGTGATGCCGTTGGTGTCCCGCAGGCCCTCGTAGAAACGGGTGCGCATCTGCTCCATCTTCTCCGGCGAGCGCTTGGAGCCCATCGCGCGGCGCAGGGTATCGGCCTCTGCCCCGCTAAACCCGGCGGCATCCACCACCACCTGCATGAGCTGCTCCTGAAACAGCGGGATGCCCAGGGTTTTCGTCAGGGCGGGCTCTAGGCAGGGGTGGTCGAAGGTGACGGGCTCCTCGCCGTTGCGTCGGCGGATGTACGGGTGCACGGATCCGCCTTGGATAGGGCCCGGCCGGATCAGCGCGACTTCCACCACGAGGTCGTAGAACGTCCGCGGGCGTAGGCGGGGCAGCGTGTTGAGCTGCGCGCGGGATTCCACCTGGAACACGCCGATGGCATCGGCGCGGCTGAGCATGTCATAGACCTCTTTTTCCACGGGGTCTAGCCGCCACAGCTCGATGTTGCGCCCGCCGCGGTGGGTGCGGACTTGGTCCAGGCCGTGATGGATGGCCTCCAGCATGCCCAGGCCCAGCAGGTCGAACTTCACAAGGCCCACGGTGGCGCAGTCGTCCTTGTCCCACTGCACCACGCTGCGGTTTTCCATGCGCGCCCATTCTGTGGGCACCACGTGGGCGATTGGCCGGTCGCAGATCACCATGCCGCCGGAGTGAATGCCCAGGTGGCGGGGCTGATTCTTCAGCTGTTCCGCAACACTGCTGACGATCTCCGGTGGTTCTTCCGTCCCCCGGGACCACGCATCCACGAGGCCGGGGGCGTAGCCCAGCGCTCGGGCGGCATCGCGCAGCGCTCCCTTGCGGCGGTAGGTGATGACGTTGGCCACCTGCGCAGCGTTATCCCGGCCGTAGCGGGAGTAGACGTACTGGATGGCTTCTTCTCTGCGTCCGGATTCGATGTCTACGTCGATGTCCGGCGGCCCGTCGCGCTCTGGGGACAGGAAGCGCTCAAACAGCAGACCCGCGGCCACTGCGTCCACGTTGGTGATCCCTAGGGCAAAGCACACCGCGGAGTTAGCTGCCGACCCGCGCCCTTGGCACAGGATGTTGGCGGAGTGGCAGAAGCTGACGATGTCATGAACGATCAAAAAGTATCCCGGAAACCCGAGCTTGTCGATGACATCGAGCTCCTTATCGATCATCGCCCAGGCCTTCGCGGTGGCGGAGTTGGTAGTGTCCGCCTCCCCCGCTGTGTCCGGCCGTGCCCCATAGCGCACCGTGGCTCCGCGATAGGTCTCCTCCCGCAGCCAACTCATCTCCGTGTGCCCTGGTGGCACGGGAAAATTGGGCAGGTTTGGCGCAATGAGGTTGAGCGTGAAGGCGCATTCCTGCGCGATCTCCACCGTGTTCGCCACGGCCTCTTTGAGCCACGCGTTATCGCCCGCCAGTTGGAGCATCTCCTCTCCCGTGCGCAGCCACGCCCCGCCCAGCGGATGTGTCATGGCCTCGGCCGCGCCCACGTCTTTATGCTCGTGTAGCGCGCGCTTAACCCCGGCCAGCCGTGCTTGGTGCGGCACCGCGCAGGTGGGCACGCTGCTCACAAACTCCCGCAGCCCCCATCGTTCCGCCATGGCATGCAGCTGTTCGTTGCGGTCTGCGTCAATGGGCTGCATCGTCTGTTGCAGCTCCACTGCACAGTTTTCTTTACCGAACGCATGCACGATTTCTTCTATTTTCGACGCCATACTCCACCCCACCACCACTATCCAATGGCAGCCACCTTGTTCATCGAAGGCATAGCGGGCGAGTTCCTCCATCGGCGGATAGACCACCACATCTTTGTGCCGGTCCGCCATATGCGCGTCTGTCATCGCCCGCGAGAGCCGGCGATATCCTTCCTCGCCTCGGCACAGCACCGCCAGCGGCTCTGCCTGCGCCCCGCTTATGGACAGCTCCGCGCCAAATACCGTAGCTACTCCGCGTTCCGCCGCAGCGGCGGCGAAACGCGCGGCACCATAAAACCCATCCCTATCCAAGCAGGCCAGAGCACTCATCCCAAGTTCGGCAGCTTGCTCTACGAGGTCTTCCGGTTCGCTGGCTCCGCGCAAAAAGTTATAGGCACTGCAGGCATGGAGTTCCGCAAAAGGCACTGCCTGAGCAGCCCGGGCGGCGCGGCGTTGGCGTCGATCTTCCTGCTCACCAGAACCCGCACCATCGAAGTACTCCACCCGCTGACCTTCACCGATGCCCACCGCATGCAAAGTGCCGGCCGACTTACTAGAGAGGATCCTCTCTAGCCGCGACCAGCTCAGCGATGCAGCGTTCATAGACACGCCTGCAGCATACCGCAATATGGATCATATGTTCTATTTATCTATTTTTAGAAGTCTCCGTGAGGGAAACCTCGAAAGGCGCTCCCGTTACCGCACGAACAGAATCCACGCTTTCACCCTCCGCCACCTCCACCAAGGTCAACCCTTTCTTGGCATCAACATGAAAAACCGCATAGTTGGTAACAATCAGATCCACACACTTCGCACCAGTCAGAGGCAACCGACACTCCTCAAGAATTTTCGATTCCCCCGACTTCGTTATGTGGTCCATCATGACGATGATTTTCTTAGCTCCATGGACAAGATCCATAGCCCCACCCATGCCCTTAACCATTTTCCCTGGGATCATCCAATTCGCAAGATCTCCGTGTTGCGAGACTTCCATCGATCCCAAAACCGCAACATCAATGGCTTGCGAACGAATCATGCCGAAAGACTGAGAAGAAGAGAAAAAAGATCCGCCCGGCGCAACGGTAATAGTCTCTTTGCCTGCATTGATGAGCTCCGGATCCACTGCGTCATCTGCCGGATACGGTCCCACACCAAGAATGCCATTCTCAGACTGCAAAACCACCTCGAGGCCTGGCGGAAGAAAACCAGGAATCAAAGTCGGCATACCAATACCGAGGTTGACATACTGGCCATCTTCTAGCTCCCGCGCTGCACGCGCCGCCATTTGCTTCCGATCCCACACCACTACTCAGCCACCGTCCTAAATTCGATTCCAGTTTCCTGCGGCCCCACTTCTACTACGCGATCCACATAAATCCCCGGAAGATCAATTTCCTCAGGAGCCAGCTCTTCTACCAAAGTCTCCGCTTGAACAATCGTGACCTTGCCGCACATGGCCGCATCAGGGTTAAAGTTCTGCGCTGTCTTAGAAAAGCTGAGATTCCCATAGTGATCAGCCCTTTTTGCATGCACAAAGGAGAAGTCCGGGCGCAACCCCTCCTCCATCACATACTGTTCACCATTGAACTCACGTATCTCCTTGGGAGCGGAATACTCAGCCACAGTGCCATCAGTGTTATAGCGAGTTGGGATATCGCCACTCGCCAGCGGAGTCCCCACTCCCGCCTTTGTATAGAAGGCCGGGATCCCAAAACCCCCCGCTCGCATACGCTCAGCCAAGGTTCCCTGCGGAGTGAATTCCACCGTTAACTCACCAGACAAGTACCGGCGGGCATATTCCTTATTTGTCCCCAAGTAAGAACCGATGGAGCGGGAAATTCTCCCATCCTGCAAAAGCAGTCCGAGCCCAAAACCATCAGTGCCCAGATTGTTGGAGATGATCGTTAAGTCGCCGGTTCCCCGCTCCCGCAAGGCCGCAATCAGCACTGAAGGAATCCCCACCAGACCAAAACCGCCTACCGCAATTGAAGCGCCGTCAGAAATATCAGCAACTGCTTCTTCGACAGACTCAATAGTCTTATTGATCATGCATGACGCCCAATCTTCAAATCAATCTAGATATACAAATATTTTGCAGGACCCCTTGATTTTTGAGTCTTTTATTAGCCTATAGACAAACCTGCTGTGGCCCCGAAGAACGCCAAAGGCCATTGTTGAAGATGTAGGAAAAGCACAATAGGCATAGTCATTTCAGACATATTGAACGAATGCTCGCTTTTACCCGCTCAGAGGCTATCTTAATCAGCCATCCTCACTGACACCGCACCCGATCGAGCAAAGGACAACATATTGGATATCTCTACTGAAGAAATCGTAATCTGTAATCCCAAACGCACCCCTGTGGGAACCTTCGGAGGGGCCCTATCTGCCATCCCCGTTCAGGATCTCGCAAGCCTTGTGGTGAAAGCAGTAGTAGAGGAATCCGGCATTACCGCAGAAGATGTCGATGACCTCATCCTCGGTCAAGCATCCCCCAACGGCGCAGCTCCAGCCTTAGGAAGAATTGCAGCTCTCGATTCCGGACTCGGTGCATCAGTTCCAGGAATGCAGCTTGATCGTCGCTGCGGCTCAGGTTTGCAGGCTGTAGTTACAGCTGCTGCCCACATCGCAAGTGGTGCAACGGAGCTCATTATTGCTGGCGGTGCAGAGTCAATGTCCCAAACTGAGTACACGGTTGATGCCGATATCAGATGGGGGAAGAAGGCCGGAAACATGGCTCTTAGAGACCGTCTGGCCGAAGCACGTACGAACGCCGGTGGAAAATGTCACCCCATCCCTGGAGGGATGATTGAAACCGCAGAAAATCTCCGTCGCGAATTCGAAATTCCCCGAGATGCACAAGACGAACTGGCGGCTGAATCGCATGCACGGGCGGCAAAAGCTACACAAGACGGTCTATTCTCCACGGAAATCGTTCCTGTAGAAATTCCTCAGCGCAAGGGAGAACCACTCGTCTTTTCCAGCGACGAGCACATTCGTCCGACAACCACGCCTGATGCACTAAGCAAACTTCGGCCAATCATGGGTAAAAGTGTCGACCACGCCACCGTTACCGCGGGCAATGCTTCCGGACAAAATGACGGAGCAGCAGCGATGATCGTCACCACCAAAAGTAAAGCCAAAGAGCTTGGCCTTGCTCCCATAGTCGTCCTCAAAGGCTGGTCCGTGGCAGGCGTCGCTCCGGAAACGATGGGGATTGGCCCCGTTCTTGCCACACAAAAACTCTTCGAGCGTCTAGGACTCACTTTTGCAGATATAGACCTCATTGAGCTGAATGAAGCGTTCGCTTCGCAAGTTCTGGCATGCCTAGACCAGTGGGGAATTTCAGCGGATGACCACCGCCTAAACCCTCAAGGATCAGGCATTTCTTTGGGCCATCCCATCGGGGCAACAGGCGCCCGAATGCTGGTCACAGCCTCCCACCGCATGGCGCGCACGGGATCTCAACGTGCACTTGTGACGATGTGCATCGGCGGAGGGCAGGGCCTCGCTGCAGTAATCGAAAGAGCGGACTAGCCGCAGGAATCGCAAGAAATGACTTGTCCCGAAAGGGAAAGGAACTTCTCAAAGATCAAGCGCGAACTCTAGCCCTATTTTCAAGGAGCAACATGAACCAATCATCCACGAAACACGTGGCTACTTCTTCACAAGAACCCCACACAACAACCCGCTCGTCAGACCGCAAGTCCCTGGCCGCCAGCATGGTCGGCCAGCTACTCGAATGGTTTGAGTGGAGTACCTACGCTGTATTTGCCCCCTTTATTGCAGCTGCAATGTTTAACAGTGCAGACCCGTCGTCTGCACTGCTTGCTACCTTCGGCGTTCTGGCAATTGGGTTCTTTGTCCGACCCCTTGGCGGAATTGTGTTCGGCATCATTGCTGATCGAAAAGGGCGGAAGTTTGTGCTTATGACAACCATCTTCACGATGGCTGCAGCCGCCGTGATCATTGGTTTCATGCCGACATACGAGAAAATTGGCGTCTGGGCTTCAGTCGGTCTACTTTTGCTTCGCCTGATCCAAGGATTCGCTCACGGTGGCGAATCGGCCACCGCAAACGCTTACATTCCAGAGATTGCGCCGAAACAGCATCGTGGCTTGTGGAGCAGTTTTGTCTACATGTCCATCTTCGGCGGTTCCGTCCTGGCCTACATTGTCGGTGGCGTGATCTCCAGCGTTTTGACGGAAGACCAGGTCGGATCATGGGGCTGGAGAATCCCGTTTTGGCTTGGTGCCATTGCTGCTCTCTTCGCTATGTTCATGCGCCGCGGCATGAACGAAAGTGAGGCATTCACCGAATCAGAGAAGCACAACACCAATACCGCGAAGCCTGTGGTAGCTGCAGATCACAATTCGCCAGGTGAAACGGGACAAAAAGCCGCACCAATCTGGGTGTCTATTCTCCTTGTAGTGGGAATGGTCTCCGGCATCACTGCAGCTCACTACACATGGTCTTCTTATGTTTCCACATATGCGATCAAACACGAAGGCATGGCAGTTGAAGGGGCTTATTGGGTCACAGTCGTCGCACAAGTCATCGGTCTCATTGCACTTCCCCTCTGGGGACGGCTATCTGACCGTATCGGAAGAAAGCCCGTCATTTACTTTTTCGCCGGCGCTCTTGCGATAGCGCAAGTCCCACTGATGAATTTCATCAACTCCCAACCGTGGACTCTTCTAGTCGCATCCGGAGCATCGCTCATAATCGTGTCAGCAGGTGGTGCGCTCCTGGGTGCCATCATGTCTGAGGTATTCCCAACAGCTCACCGAACAAAGTCCATCGGACTTGCGTACTCACTTTCAGTGGCCGTTTTCGGCGGAACTGCACCGTACGTTTTCCAGCTCATGAACAATCTTGATCTGGCCTGGATATCAGGCAGCTATGTCGTGATCCTCTGCATCTTAACCTTGGTTTGTATGAGGCTGCTCCCCGAAACTCGAGGCATCGATCTCAAGCATTAGGTTCACTCGGTTCCCTGTGAAGTAATGGGGAGCCGATATAGGTTGCCTTTTCTCGAGTCACGTAGTTCTCCATCACGTCACATAAAAAGGGTGTTCCCCGAAACAATCAAGTTTCGGGGAACACCCTTTTTGCTATTTAGACAGACAGCTCGTCAAGATTAGTCGTTCACGTAGAAGGTCTGCTTGTTTACAAACTCATCGAGTGCATAGACGGAAAGCTCTCGGCCAAAGCCAGAGCGCTTAACGCCACCAAACGGCAATGCTGGGTCAAACGCTTGGCCCAAGTTCACGTGAATCATTCCGGTCTCAACCTGAGCCGCAACCTTCTTGGCTCGGTCCTCGTCTTGAGAGAAAACGGAGCCACCAAGGCCGTAGAGCGAATTGTTAGCAACCGCAATGGCCTCTTCGTCCGAGTGCACCTTATATACCTCGGCAACTGGACCAAAGAACTCCTGGTAGTAAGGATCAGATCCCACCGGAATGTCGGTAATCACGGTGGGCTCAAAATAAGCTCCACCTTCCAATAGATTGCCACCGGTATGGACCACACCGCCCTCGGACTTCGCATCGTCAATTTGCTTTTCGAGGTTTTCTCCTGCGTCACGAGAAGACAGCGGGAAGTATTGGTTTTCACCAGGGTTTTGCGGATCACCCTGAGAGTAGGACTTGGCGATATTAGTCAGCTCTTCAATGAACTCATCATAGATATCTGCCATGACGATGATGCGCTTGTTTCCCGTGCAAACCTGGCCAGAATTCATAACTCGAGTTGCCCAGGCATTAGCGGCTGCTTCCTTGACATTCGAACTGTCAAGCACGATATACGGATCAGTGCCACCGAGTTCCAGCACACACTTCTTGAGGTTCTTCCCTGCCTGCGATGCGATCGCCGATCCTGCACGCTCGGAACCGGTCAGAGACACACCCTGCACTCGTGGATCTTCGATGATCGTGGAGATTTGGTCGTGGGTTGCGTAGACGTTGATGAAGGCGCCGTCTGGAAGACCCGCATCTTTGAGGATCTGCTCAAATGCCGCGGAGGACTTCGGGCAAATTTCCGCATGCTTCAGAATGACAGTGTTTCCGTTCATCAGATTTGGGCCGGCAAAGCGCGCCACCTGATACATCGGGAAGTTCCACGGCATCACACCCAAAAGCGGCCCCAAGGGAAGTCGACGAACCATCGCCTTTCCGCCTTGAATTCCGGGAATTTCGACGTCAGCCGAGTGCTTTTCTGCTCGATCAGCGTAAAACTGCAGGATATCTGCACTGAAATTGACTTCCCATGCACCTTCCGGAAGCTGCTTGCCCATTTCCTGGGCCATGATGGAGCTCAATTCGTCAGAGCGCTCACGCAAGATTTCGGCTGCCCTGGAAACGATTTCGGCACGCTCCGCAAATGTGGTCTTGCGCCATTCAGAAAATGCGGCAGCGCTTCTGTCTAGAGTCTGAGCAATTTCCTGATCGGTAGCGAAATCAAAGGTTTCAATAACCTGGTTATCTACGGGATTTTGAACACGATACTGGGGATTCATAAATGCAAGATTCCTTTCAAAGGTATACATCAAAGGTACAAGGATTGACCGATTGTCTCGGTAGCGTAGGACTGATCAGTTCTTAAACTTGTTCAGGGGCTTTATCTTGGTTCAAGTACGCAGGCTCTTCTTCATTGAGTAGCTGGCGAACCATCTCCTCGTTGTTCTTAATTTCAGCTGACAGTGCCTCTTCGTCCTTACGGAGCAGATCAAACCTCTCTTGCACTGACGGCACGTTCATCTGAATGATCGGGAGCATCAAGGATTGGGAAATGCCATGTAGATCTGCCTTTTCATCTCCATGGATAATCCGCGTGTACGCCGCTGTCCAATCAGCGAGCGTGTCCTCAGGCAGTCCCGTGATCATGTTGGCATTGACCACAAAACCGTGCATCAATGCATCGATTAGTGCTTGAGTATTTTCATTCGGCAGGCCGTCCACAGAGTGGATCGCATCCATCGTCTCTTCGGAAGACTCAATGTCGTCCTGTCCATCCATCAAGTCCTCTGGAATTCCGACCATTCGGCCCACGATTTTCCAGAGATAGTAGACGTCTTGCTCTTCTTCCTTGCTAAGAGACCAACCCATGTTCCTGAGCCCCTTGTAAGGGATATAGGTGAAATCGAACCAGGTCCGTAGCATGTCGAATTCACTAATCGGAGCTCCCCAGTCGCTGTAATCAAGTCCCCTCGTTGTGTGTACGCGCCGGACATGAGCATGCATGGCGCGTACCATGCCGGTGTGGACAAACCCCTTGCCTCCTCGGGAAATACTATCTGGCAGATAAAGAGAGAACGTCCAGTTAGTTGTGTAGCTCAACCTCTTGATAGCACCGACTGTTAGTTCACCCGTATTCACCAGAAGATCTGCAATCGCAGGGGTGGAATACGTGTGCACGAGAGAACCTGGTCCCACTGCCAACGCATGTTGGATAACAGGAATGGACAGATACACTTTCCGGCCGCGCTCAAGCCTCTCTTCGTCGATCCCCTCCAAAGCGCTTGCCATGTCTTCAATGAGAGCCGCTACCTCGGGAAACGTATTTTCCGTTGCGCGACCAGCAACAAGAGCTTCCCTGAGATTTGGCATGATTTCACGCACACTTCGGTCACCGGAAAACAGTGCATCGGCGACAGGATCTTTAGCGTGGAAAGCCTGCGCGTAACGGTCAGCACGCTCCTGGCCGAATCTGGACACGAATTCGGTGTAGTCGCCACGGCTAGGTGGCCAGTTTGCTGACAGGGTCTGCGAATCTGTCATGGTAATTCTTCCTATTCGTAGGAGATTGCAGGAAGTTTTTCTTTGATCGCCCCAAGCCACTCTTAACTAATTAGCAATGCGTTGGTCAAAGCTTCCCGTGGTGGTTCCCTTGCGGGTAGCCAGAACATTACTGTGTCGCACATCACTTACCGCTAAAATTTTTAACTCCCTTCACTTTTAGTTAGAAAACTAAAATGAAGTTGATTCAACTGTGCACTTCCAACAAAAACGTGAACTCTGAAGGCAGCCCATGCGTTAGAACTCCAGCCTCAGAGCCAGCCACAAACGATAGAGATAGCGACAAATAACCCCTGCCCAAAGCATTATTAGAGGCAGAGGCGCCAAAGAATGAGGGGAGCAACCGAAGCCGCTCCCCTCATTCATCGCCGTCACGCTAGACAGGCGCCCAACCCAGCTCTCCTACATCTAATTCAAGGCCTCTTTGGAATTATCATGGAGGTTGAACTTTGCTTCCACACCTAGGTTGTTCTTGGCAATATGTGCCTCGATTTGCCCCAGCACTGTACTCCACGGCGGCTTACCTCTGCCCGCTCGGCGAACTTTAGCCTGCTCTGCCCCAGGCAATTTATCCCGCAATCGAGCCGCGCGAGCTTCCATACGAGCAACCGTGCCATACATCCAGGCCACTGGCTTAAAGCGTAGTTTTTCCCACTTCGTTCCCTTAACCATGAACCGCACATCATCCTCACCTACGACGGTGCACAACGCTCCAAGGACGATGATCGGCAAAGCGGGGTTAAGGTTTTCCAGAATAGACATCAAGGCAGTGGCCACTTCCTGATGGAAATCGCTCGATTGTCCTCCATTTGCGTAGATATAGTCAGTCATCTTCCGCATCTCGTCGCCGGTCTTCGGAATGATCCGCTCTTCCGCACCCATCATGTAGAGAACATAAGCCCAGTACATTGCGACATCGTCCCATTCTTGACCGGAATGAGGCCTGCCAAACAGCTCATCGATCGCCAATGGCATGAGGGCAAACCAGCCTTCACCGGACACTAGGAAACTAGAACCGATGGGCCTCCCAAATTCATTGAAGTGTTCTGGCCCCCAAAGCTTTTCCAAGCCTCGGTTGGCCTGAGCATGGAGCAAACGCACTCGGACTGCAGCTTTGAGCCCATCGCTGTACCTATCAAATACGTCCTCTCGCCCAAGGTCTACAAAGAACTTCGCTGTTTCTACGGATCGCTGCATCGCTTTGTGATCAAACATTCCCGTTTCGCCAGTTGCAGCAGAGGTGCGATCCTCCATAGTGGTTGCCCAATAAGCAAAGGCGATGGCGAGAGTCTCGGACGTAAAGGTGACGTTGTAGTAGGCAATTCGGCCTCTTCCTGCCGCTTCCATGTCGATCCACTCGGGAACGTTGTCAACCTGACGGAAGAATTCCACCAGCTCCGGCTCCGGGTTATCTACCTTTTCAATGCCCTGGCTCAAAGCAGTCTCAAAATCTGCTCTTCCCTTCTTTGCGCCAACGCGCTTGAACATTTCAGCGACAGCGAGACCAGTCTCATCGCACTGCCACATGTGGTCATCTAAGAGGCGGTTCTGATCAGAGTTATACCCGTCCCAGTCATCCTTGACGTCATGCCAGTTGTCAAAGAGGTTGTGCCGCAACGTGCTCCAGGACGGAGTTTCCGTCCGGCGTTGCGGGGCAGGACGGAGGGGCATGCCTTCCTTATAGAAATATCGGAAGTCTGCGAAAGGGTTTGCGGACATCGGAAGGATGTCTGGGCGTTCGGCGGTAGTCATTTCTAACTTCCTTAAACATGTAGGAGAGAAGCAATTGTTGCTTTTCATTGATGAGCACTATGTAATATCAATCGCGCAGATCACACTCAAACCTCAGAGTAATAGAGATCACAGTTGGTCAATATGCTCGTTATTTCGGAACAATTTTGTTTACTCTGCACATCACAGGCAGGAAACTCCATGAAAGCGAAAGTTATATCCATTCAGGATGAGACGCCCAATATCAAATTGATCACCCTCGCGCCTCTAGACCAGCTCAACTTCCCTTCTTTCTCTGCGGGAGCACACGTAAATCTCACTCTTCCTAGCGGGCTAGTCCGTCAGTACAGCATCTGCAATCCTGTCTCCGAAAACACCCCTCCAGCGAGCTATCGCCTTGCCGTCAAACGCGAAGAAGACTCCCGCGGAGGCTCGATCGAAGCACACAATCTGGTGGCAGGCTCAGTTGTCGATGTTTCCCATCCCCTGAACCTGTTCCCCTTGGCAGACGAGGCCGAATTCCACATCTTCATCGCCGCGGGGATCGGCATCACGCCACTATTTGCGATGGCCGCTCAGCTCCGCGATCATCATAACTTCTCACTGCTCTACTTCTCTCGGAGTCGCACAGAGGCCGCACTACTCGAGGAACTCGAGGCTCTGATTCCCGATAACTTGTCTTGCTTTTTTGACGACGACACTCCTCCCGAACTCGCTCCCGCAATCACCCAGGTCCTGACGAACTCACTAGGCGGCAAGGACGAGGCTGACCAGCGTAGATCCCCCTCTAGCATTCATTTTTACGTTTGCGGACCCCCAGGCTTCATGAACGCCGCAATCGAAATAGCCCAGTCTTACTTACCCACATCCAGTATCCACTTCGAACTGTTCCAGCCACCGCAGCACACACCCCGTGCTGATGCGCCCGACTCCGCACTCACCGTCGAATGTGACGGAGAGACGTTCAGCGTCCCCGCCACTCATTCCATTGCGGAGGTACTCCAAGATAACGACGTGCCACTATTGACCTCCTGCGAAGAAGGGATCTGCGGAACCTGCATCATGCAAGTACTGGACGGCACTCCTGACCATCGAGACTCCTGCCTGACTGACGAAGATCACTCCACAGGGCTATTTACACCATGTGTATCGAGGGCGCTTTCCCCGGAACTCACACTCGCTCGACGAAGCAAACGCACCCGTTACCGGCCTTGACAGGAGCACCACTCCCCTCGCCAACCTTATTGTGCAAAAAGCACCAAGCGCGACCTATTTTTGTAACAAAAAACAATCTCTCTAAAATCATCTCGGCCTCGAAAATTAGTACCCACACGGAAGAAACTGCAGTTAAAAGACCAATCGGCACACATCTGGTTGAGAGAGCACAACTTTAGTCACACTTTTTGCTTTCAAAAGTCACCGATGAGGGCATCTCCCAAACGGTATCGTCAATCGCATTCCAACTGCGTAGCGCAGACGATGTTCGCTTAACTGGGAGGCATAATGGCTGAAATAGCCACCGAAAATCTCACAACTGAATCAATTGCCGAAATCATGGCTGCGGGAGGCCGCCCCCAAGGTAGTCAACGCGAGATCAACATCATTGATACGACACTTCGTGATGCCCACCAGAGTATTTGGGCGACTCGCATGACGACCGATCACATTCTGTCGATGCTTGATGACTTGGCCGACACTGGATTTGAACACATTGACCTCGTCGCGCCTATCCAGTTCGACGTTGCTGTGCGCTACCTCAAAGAAGATCCTTGGGAACGCGTGCGCAAGGTTCATGAACAAGCACCGAACGTCAAGTTCCGTGCGCTATTGAGGTCGAAAAACCTTGCAGCATTCGACTTCCTTCCTGATGACGTCATCATTACATGGGTTGATCGTCTATATGCCAATGGTTTTCGTGTGATCGGCTCGTTCGATGGGCTTAATGACGTCGATAACATCTACGAAGGTCTCCTGCACGCCAAGAAACTCGGCGCCGAGACATTCGGTTGTCTCTCCTACTGCTTGAGTCCGGTCCACACTGACGAGCTCTACATTCGCAAGGCTCAAGATCTCATCGACCGTGCCCAAGTAGACCGCATCATGCTCAAAGATGCCGGTGGTCTGCTCACTCCGGACCGCATGAAGACTCTAATTCCAGCTATTCGTAGTGTCATAGGCGACCGACCACTCGAAGTGCACACTCACAGCCTCACAGGCCTTTCTCCGCTCGTCTATCTTTATGCCGCTGAGCTGGGCGTAGACAGCATCCACACGTCAACTGCTCCACTTGCAAATGGCCCAGGTCAGCCTTCCACACAGAGTCTCGTGCGTGATCTCCGCGCCCTCGGATACACCGTCAATATCGACGATGAAAAGTTGGCAAAGGTCAGCGAGCGCATTCAGGAGATCGCTGACGTAGAAGGAAAGCCAGTTGGTGTGCCTCGTGCGTACGACGGACTTCACTATATGCATCAACTTCCAGGCGGAATGCTTACTAATTTTGAATCCCAGCTAGCCACCGCGGGTCTGTCGGATCGTTTCGAAGAGTTGCTCTACGAAGTAGCCCGAGTTCGAGAAGAGTTAGCGTTCCCCATCATGATCACCCCGTTCGCTCAATTCGTGGGCACGCAGGCTGTGATGAATGTGATTTCCGGCGAGCGCTACAGTGTCGTCCCCAATGAAATCAAAAAGTACGCGTTGGGATACTACGGGGAACTGTTGGCACCGATCGATCCCGATGCATTGGAAAAAATCCGCACCAATGGATCTTCCGAAATCACCGATGAGCGTCCAGAGCTCGAGCCCATGATGCCTCGCCTTAAGGAACGCTTTCCCGATGAAGACGTTGACATGCTGGTCTTGCGTGCCATGTTCGCGGGATCACAAGTCGATGAAATGAAAAAGTTCGTCGCTCAAGGACTATCCGGCCAAGGCGAAGGCGCGCCAGGGGGCTCATTGATGGCCTTGGTCAAGTCTTTATACGAATCAACAGAACAAGGGCAGTTCTCGTTGTCCACCCCTGATCTCGAAATCAACCTCACTAAAGGAGCAAAGTAAACATGTCTGAGCAATCCACCAACCTTTCCGAACTCAAGGCGCTCTTGGAATGGGTCAATCTATCCGATGACATTCAAGAACTGAGTATCCGCTACGGCACCACAGAACTGAACATGTCTCGGACCCCGGGTGGCCTTAATCGGGCAGCAGCTCCATCAGCAACGTCCGCTGTCCAAGAGATTGCGAGTGCACCGGCTCCAGCAAGCTCACCGGCTCCTACCCAGCCTGAGACTGCACCAGCAGAGGACTCCCAACCAAAGGATGTCTCCGCGCCAGCTCCTGCTGCTTCGGAAAGCGCACACGGTACAGCCGTGAAATCTCCAATGGTGGGAACGTTCTACGCTTCTCCGCAGCCTGGTGCCCCAGCTTTCGTCAAGGTCGGAGACGAAGTGGAAGTAGGACAGAAGCTCTGCATCATCGAAGTAATGAAGCTTATGAACAACATTGAAGCTAAGGTCGCCGGCACGGTCACGGAGATCTTGGTCAATGATGAAGACGCTGTCGAACACGGCCAGCCACTCATGATCATCAACCCAAAATAGCCTTTTACGAACACTCACCTGGAGTCATCCATGACCGAACTTTTGAAGAGCGTATTAATCGCAAATCGCGGGGAAATTGCGCTCCGTGTGATCCGAGCATGTAAAGAACTGGGCATCAAGAGCATCTTGGCTTATTCCGAGGGAGACCGAGATTCTCTGCCTGTGAAGCTCGCTGATCAGGCGGTATGCATTGGCCCTGCCAATGCGGCCAAGAGTTACAACTCGCCCGAGTTGCTTGTATCTGCAGCCATGGCATTCAAAGCGGATGCTGTCCATCCTGGGTACGGCTTCTTGTCAGAAAAGGCGAATTTCGTCAAGATGTTAGAAGAGGAAAACATCGGCTTTGTGGGCCCAACCTCGGAACATATCGCTCAAATGGGCGACAAGATTCAGGCAAAGCGCATCGCTCGGGCTGCCGGAGTACCTACTGTCCCCGGCTCAGACGGAGTGGTCTCTGAGCCGGACGAAGCGTTTCAGATCGCCAAGGAAACCGGGTTCCCTTTGCTCATTAAGGCAGCTGCCGGTGGTGGCGGCCGAGGCATGCGGGTGGTTGAGTCCGAAGACACCCTCGAACGCGATCTCACAGAGATTATGTCTGAAGCTAAGACTGCCTTTAACGATCCGTCGGTCTACATCGAACGGTATCTCACAGACATCCGCCACATCGAAGTCCAGGTCATTGCCGATGGAATGAACGCCATTGCACTGGGAGAACGCGACTGCACCTCCCAACGACGTAACCAAAAATTGATTGAAGAAGCTCCTTCTCCCGTTATCGATGACGAGCTTCGTTCCGGTCTGCAAGAAGCCGCTATCAACCTATGCAAGGAGGTTAAGTACCGTAACGCGGGCACCATCGAGTTTGTTTTCGACAACGTCGAGAACAAGTACTACTTCATCGAGATGAATACTCGTATCCAGGTGGAACACCCAGTGACGGAGATGGTTACTGGAGTGGATCTCATCAAAGAGCAATTACGTATCGCTTCGGGTATCCCCCTGAGTTTCTCCCAGGATGAAATCTCCATACGCGGACACGCAATCGAATGCAGAATTAATGCGGAAGATCCCAACGAGGACTTTGCACCTCGACCTGGCAAGATTGAAAAGTATCGTGCCCCCGGTGGTTTCGGTGTACGCATGGATACTCACATCGAGACCGGATATACCATTCCTCCGTTCTACGATTCCATGGTGGGAAAACTCATCTGCTGGGCTGAAACCCGAGATGAGGCTATCGCTCGGACCTTGCGCGCTCTCGACGAACTTACCGTCGACGGAGTCATCACCACAGGCCCGTTCCAAGCGATGTTGCTCGATAGCGAAGAATTCCGCAGTGGCCACTTCAACACCGGATACGTAGCGAAACTTCTCGAATCGAAGTCAGAACTGCCAACTGACCAATAAGTCTTCACAAGCACCGTCGTCCTCACCCAATGCATTGGGTGAGGACGACGGTTTCTCGTTCATAAATCTTCACCATCAACGCACATAGCGACCAAAGTCTTCCGATAAACTAGACCAAGTTGTTCATTTTGTGGGCTGGGTGCTAAATTTTCCCCCAACCCTTAGGCCGTCTGACCGGCCAACTCGACGAAAGAAAGAGGACCCACATGTCCCTTCGCAAAAAGGCCGCAGCCACCATCGTTGCAGCAGCCGCAGCATTCTCCCTGGCAGCCTGCGGTGACGATGCAGACACCATCAAGGTCGGCACCACCGACCAAGGCCAAGAGCAGTGGCAGGTCTTCGAACAAGAGGCCAAGGCACAGGGACTGAACGTGGAGCTCGTGCCGTTCTCCGATTACTCCCTGCCCAACCGCGCGCTGCAAGACGGACAGATTGATGTCAACAACTTCCAGCACCTGATGTTCCTGGCTGACTACAACGTCAACAGCGACGCAGACCTCACCCCTATCGGTGCTACGGAAATCATTCCACTGGCCCTGTACTTCAAGGACCACAGCGAGCTCAAGGATGTCGAAGAGGCCGGCGAAGTTGCCATCCCGAATGACCCAACCAACCAGGGACGCGCGCTCCACATGCTGGCAGGTGCCGGTTTGCTGAAGCTCAAGGACGATTCACTGCTCTCTCCAACCCCAGCCGATGTCGATACAGACAAGTCCAAGGTGAAGGTCGTTGCAGTGGATGCTGCACAGACGGTGACCTCCTACCAAGACGGCACCCCGGCCGTCATCAACAACTCCTTCTTGTCCAACGGCAACATCGATCCAAAGAGCGCAGTGGCTCAGGACGATCCAAACTCCCCAGCCGCAGAGCCTTTCATCAACGCCTTCGTGACCACCAAGGAGCACAAGGATGATGAGAACCTGAACAAGCTCGTGGACGTATGGCACTCCCAGAAGGTGCAGGAAGCCATCGAGCATCAGTCCAAGGGCACCTCTGTTGAGGTGAAGAAGGACGGCAAGGAGCTGGAAGGCATCCTCACCGGCATCGAAGACAAGATCAAGGGCTCCAAGTAAGCCCCAGCGGACTCGCGCGAGTCTCGCTGAAGGTCAAGATCCAGCTTTACTAGGGGCTCGCCGCCCTGCTTCATCTGGAGCCCGCGGCCAGCCCCTTTCGCTCACTAAAACCGCTCCCCATTACGCAACCCAGATACGCAACGAGGTTTCCCATGGCTGAACAGGCCACTACAACCACCGGCACTGAGGTGGAATTCCGCGGCGTCCATAAGGTCTTCAAGCAAGGCCGTAAGGAAGTCACCGCCCTCCAAGATGTCAATACCGCTATCCCCGCCGGATCCATCGTGGGCATCATCGGTTACTCCGGCGCCGGCAAGTCCACCCTGGTTCGCCAAATCAATGGCCTAGATCGCCCCACTTCGGGCGAGATCCTGTTGGACGGTAGGAATATCGTTCCGCTCAAGGAATCACAGATGCGCAAACTGCGCTCGGACATCGGCATGATCTTCCAGCAGTTCAACCTCATGACCTCGCGCAATGTAGAAGGCAACATCGCCTACCCACTCAAGCTGCAGGGTATGGGTGCCTCCGAGCGCAAGGCTCGCGTGAAGGAATTGCTGGAATTCGTGGGCCTTTCCGATAAGGGCAAGGCCTACCCCGAGCAGCTCTCCGGCGGACAGAAGCAGCGCGTGGGTATCGCCCGAGCACTCGCTACCAACCCTCGCCTACTGCTCGCCGACGAAGCGACGTCCGCGTTGGATCCCTCCACCACTCGCGACGTGCTGGAACTGTTGCGCAAGGTTAATAGGGATCTGGGCATCACCATCGTGGTGATCACCCACGAGATGGAAGTGGTGCGCAGCATCGCTGACCGCGTGGTGGTCATGGAAGCGGGACAGATCGTGGAGCAAGGCAGCGTCTACGAAGTCTTCTCCAACCCTCGCACCGCTGTGGCCGCCAACTTCGTGGCCACTTCTCTGCGCAATACGCCAGACATGGTGGAATCCGAGGCGTTGCAGGCCGAGTCCGGCCGCCTGTTCACCGTGACCATGGCGGAGGGCATCGGATTTTTCGACGCCATCTCCAAAGCTTCCGACGCAGGCGTAACGGTAAACATTGTTCACGGTGGAATCACCACGTTGCAGCAGCACAGCTTCGGCAAGCTAACAATGCGCATGTCTGGATCCACCCCGCAGGCGGAATCCGCCATTGAAGAGTTTTTCCAGACCATGCAGGCCAACACCGAGATTGAGGAGATCCGATGAGCACAGACAACACAATGATCCTGGCTCAGATGGACTGGGATCGCTTAGGCCCCACCTTCACTAATGCCATTTGGGACACCCTCTACATGGTCTCAATCACGCTGGTACTCTCAGCAATACTGGGGCTCCTGCTGGGATTGTTGCTGTACACCACCCGCTCTGGTGGAGTGCTGCAAAACCGACTGGTGTATTTGCTGCTGAACTTCTTGGTGAACTTCTTCCGCCCTATCCCGTTCATCATTTTGCTGACAGCCATTGGCCCGCTGACGGACGTGCTGGTAGGCACGCGTATTGGCACCGAGGCTGCGATCGTGGGCATGGTGGTAGCAGCTACTTTTGGTGCGGCGCGCATCGTGGAACAAAACTTGGTGTCCATTGACCCGGGCGTGGTGGAAGCTGCGAAGTCCATGGGTGCTTCTCCACTGAAGATCATCACCTCGGTGATCATCCCCGAGGCGCTTGGACCACTGATCCTGGGCTTCACATTCGTGTTCATCGCGATTGTGGATATGTCCGCGATGGCCGGATACATCGGCGCTGGCGGTTTGGGAGACTTTGCCATCGTTTACGGCTACCGCACATTCAACGACCAGGTCACGTGGATCACAGTGCTGGTGATCATCGTGATTGTCCAGATCGCTCAGCTGCTGGGCAACTGGGCAGCGCGCAAGATCATGCGCCGCTAGTTTCTGCTGTTCTCTGACCAGCTTTTGCACAATGATCCCCCGGAAGCGCCACCGGCTTCTCCGCGACCTGCGGTTTTACAAAAGTGGTGGCACTTCCGGGGGATCGTTGTGCATTTGGCGCTCTACGTCGGTGCTGAACATCTCCGCTGAAGCTCAGCATCCCATGTCAGCTCAAGCCCTTCGCTAGCTGAGGGGCACTGCCGCCGAAGCGGGTCTACTGTTACTTGTCGTCGTCAATAAGAATCACAGCATCGCTGTTCACGCCAACGATGACCACGTCATCCTCGGTGCCATCCGTCTTGACGCGAAGCGCTTTGGTCTCGATGCCTTCGGACTCTTCGTAGCCTTCGAAGGTTCCTGCCACGGACTTGCCTTCCACCTGGAAGCTGATGTGCTTACCGATGTGGTTGTAGAGGTCGTCTGCTCGTGCGCTTGATGGTCCGACATCGCTAGCCTCGCCAGCGCCCGTGTTTAATTTTTCATTTTCCATGCAATCTAGCGTACCAGCGCAAAATTTCCCCGGGGCTACTCTGCGATTCCCAGCACCACCCAGGAGCTCACGCGCTTCGGCTTATCGCCGCAAGAGCCCTTGGCCATCACCGACGGTCGGCTTTCTAGCTCCACGAGCCACCGGCGCCCAGTGGCAGCATCCCGCACCTCGCGCGTTGCCCGTCGCTTATCACCCGGCTGCTCCTCATGAGCGCTGACCTGCAACCCGGCCAGCGGAACATTCTCCCCCTCATCGTGCAGCATCCGCCCCACGGCTAGTTCCGCGACCTGTCCCGGCCCGTCCCACACACCGCGCCCGCGGTTTCCCTGCAGCCAGAGTTCCCCTCGCTGCGCGCACTCCAGGATTTCACTGGCGGAGCTCACCGCGTTGCGTCCGTAGGAGTAGTTCCCCGGTAGCAGCATCGTTGCTGGTGCAAAGCGGTGCCCCTTGGTGTGGGAGGTTTCCCAGACGTAGTCCCTGGGCCACTTTTCCGAGAGGTCAGACGCCAAAGGCCTGCCCCACACCGCGCAGCACAGATCACGCCGGCCATGTGTGCACACCAGCAGCACGGGATGCTCTACTCGATCCGCCCCCGGCGTATTCCCTGGCTGCGAAAGGTCCAGTTCCAGGATCGATTCCGGCCCGTCGACGCGCATGCGCTCGAGCACCGGCTGCGTCGGATCGCCTACTCCCGCCGACCAGCTGATGTAGAGCACCGGCCGCAGGTCATCGGTTTCGTGGTGCTGCCCGGCGCGACCCGGCTGCCGGATGAACTGCAACTGCGCGCGATGGCTCTTGATGAACTTCTTGATCTGCTGCGATAGTTCCGTACCCAAGGCTTCCCCGTCGAGAATGTCGCGCCCCCACCCGCGCGGATGCTCCAGCGCAAGGATGACATTGCCCCCGCGTGCCGTCCCCGCCAGCTGCTCCCCGGTCAGCGTGGAGCAGACAGATTCCTTCCACTTTTCCTCATCATCCGGCCCGGTCATGGCGATGCCGGCCAGTGGGTTTCTCCTCGTGGACATAGGTTTCAGGTTACCAGTGGGGTTTTTCCCCGACGCCACCTTCTCCCCGCCCCGCTTATCTCTCAGTACGAGGCCTCGATCCGCCAGGCGGTATCACGGCTGACCAGCAGGAACGCTCCGGGAGGATCTGCGGTGGCGACCTGCATTCGGGCGTAGCGTTTGCCGCGCGCCCACCATTGCTCATCCACGGGCCATGGCCCTGCCCATCCGGTGACCTCCACGCGCCGTCCGCCCCACTGCAGGTAGGCGGGCTCGCCGCTGAGCAGCCCGCGTCCGGAGACGTGAATGGGCTGATCATCTCCAGTGCGCACCTCTACTTTTGCGGCGGGGTGGGCAGCCGAAGGGGATGTCATTCCCGAGTCCATCCCGGCGACCCTTCCCGCTGCCTTCGCCCCAATGACCGAAGGCAGCGGGTGCAGAAGCTCTCCTTGCCACTGGCGCGTAGGCAAAGCACTGACCGACTCTGGATCTTCGTCGCCGTAGGGCACCGTCACCACTCTGCTGGCCACCGCGCGGCCCCCGCGATGCACGGGACGCAACACGTTGTGCACCCCGATGAGCGCTTGCGCGCGTCCGGCGGCAGCGCGGATGGCGCGCATTCCTTCATCGGGGCCGCCCCAAAGCGCGGACTCTACTTTGCCCGCGGGGACTGTCTCCACGGGCACGAGTTCCAAGGCGGCCACACCCACGGGCTCGTCGAAATACTCCGTCTCAACATGGCTATCACCGCCCTGACCAGCACCATCCGCCGTGCTCGTGGTGCTCGCCGCGCCTGTCGGAGCCTGCTGGCGCAGCCGAGTAATCCATCCCTCCAGCTGCCACCGCACGCGCTGGGCGGTGTCCTCCTCCGTCAGAGGTTCCCGGCAGCGCCACACGCGCTCAATCATCGTGGCGCCCGCATAACCTTCCGGAGCCGAAAGGTAGGCCCGCACCGCCAACCGCAAGCAGGCATCTCCCGCTGCGAAGAGCTCCGCGTGCAGCCGCGCTGCCACCTTTCTGGCCACGAAGGCTGCCGTTTCCGTGTTAGCGATGGGCTCATCCATATCCTGCCGAACAGCAATAGCAGGAACATCTCGCCGCGGCGCCACCGTGCGATCGATATCCCCACAGGCAATCCGGTGCCACTGAGCCCCGACCGCCCCAAACCGCGCAGAGACGTCCGTTCGCGGCAGGTTCGCGAAGTCTCCCATCGTGCGCACACCCAGCTGCCGCAGCACGTGAACGACCTCCTGCGAGCCAGCCAAAGCGGGTTCGCTGATCATCTCTCCCACGGGCAGACTCTGCACAAAATTCCGCCCGCCACCAGGTGCGATGTTCTTACCTCGACGCGCCGCCCACACCGCCGTGACCACATCATCTGCCGTGCCTGCCACACAGTCCGCCTGCTGACGGACCGCTGCATCCAACAGCAGTTCCACCGCGCGGTCTTCCCCGCCGTAGTACCGCGCCAAAGAATCAGCAGGGAATGCCAGCAACCCCGGGCGCAGCGTCTCCACTCCGGCCGCCACCTGCTCGAGCGCAGTCAGCACATCATCGTGCACCGCGAGCTGACGCGCAGGATCGTCATCAGCCACCGCCAACTGCGGACACACAGACAGCGCATGGCGCTGCTTCATCCCCTTCTTCACGCCCGCTTTCCGCGCCGCCGCATTGCACGCGTAAATCCGGTGTTCCGCGATCACCGCCGCAGGTTGCAGCAAATCCCATCCATGTGCTCTCCCGATGGCATACACAGGCCAATCCGGAAACCATAGAACCGTCACGCGCTGACTCATCGGGCCATCTCCTGAAGCTCAGAAGTGGCGTCGGACAAAGAAACCACATCCATCCGCTCCCCCACCACGGCGTGGAACCGGCGCGGAGGTTGGGACTTGCCCCACACGCGGCCGTCGACTTCCACCCCGCGCACACGGCCATACCCGCGGCCCAACCCGCGAATGCCCACCACGTGCGCATCAATGTTCAGCTGCACCTTCGGCCACGCATGGCCAGAAACCACCAGCGCGCAGCGGCTCTTATGCAACCGCGCCTCAACGGGACGCGCGAACGTGGGCGAGGCATTGGCGGCAGGACGATAGAAGACCATGTCCACGCCCTCCACCAACGTGCCCAACACCGCGGCCGCGTGCGGAGCCGGGTCCGGAATCACCACCACCCGCTCAAGGTCTCCCCCAGCGGCATCGATAGCAGCCAACGCCAACTGCGGATATCCCACGATGGCCACACAACTGCCGGCCTGCGTGGCCGCCACCAACAGATCCACGTGCACTGCGGGACAATCCGCCACGGCCGTCACCATCGCCCGTGGAATGCCGCCCGTATCAATCGCCTGCTCCAACCACGGCGGGCTCGGAAGTGTGTCCACCACGCGCGATTGAAAACTCTCCGGGGTGGACGTCTTCCCGGAAATCCGAGCCATCTTCTTCCGTAGGTCATAGATAGTATGATCTAACTCTTGCTGCGTAGAACCAGCCATGGGTGAACACCTCCTCTTAAGTCTCAATTAATGGTTTAACGTGCAGATTAACCGTCACATCGCGTGACAAAGCGCATACTTTCACCGCCCTGTTCACTACGAACATATGTACTACACAGCCGAGACAACCAACCCGCACAGAAAGAATTAAAATAGAACACATGTTCGCTATAGGTAGCGTAAAACTCCCCATCCCCTACGTCAACTGCGCACCCTATCCACCACTGCTTCTACACTGGAACACCATGACTAACCGCACCCTCATCGTTGCCGCCCCCACCCCCGTGCGCGCCGCCACCTCAATCCTGCTGGGACTGGCCGTTGCCGTTATGGCGATGCCCATCCCCAACGGCTTCAAGGTGATCGGCCTGGTTGTCTGTGTGGCCGCCGGGTTGATGGTGACCTTCAGCCATCCTTATCGACGTCGCGTCCGCGCCGCCGTAGAAGAGCGCAATGAAAAATACACCACCACAATCAGCCAGGTGCTTCCCCTGTTCCCACTCTGGCTGGCTCTGATGGTGCTGCCCATCGTCACGGGAAGCTGGGTTCTGGCGGCCATCGTGTGGGTCATCGCCGCTGCGTACGCATGGTTCGTCCACCCCCAGCTGGACGGCACCGCCCACATCCGTCCCCTCGCGGACGATAACCGCCGCGCATAAAGCCCGGCACAAAGCCCGCCACAAAGCTCAGCCCACACAGAAAGCCGGCCGCTCCTCCAAGAAATAGCTTCTCGGAAAAAGCGGCCGGCTTTCTCATGTAGGTCACTGACAGGCTCCACAGAGCCCGCGCAGGAGACCTACTCCCACTCGATGGTTCCCGGTGGCTTGGACGTAATGTCCAGCACCACGCGGTTAACGTCCTCCACCTCGTTGGTGATGCGGGTGGAAATCTTCTCCAGCACGTCGTATGGCACACGCGTCCAGTCTGCGGTCATCGCGTCCTCGCTGGACACGGGGCGCAGCACGATCGGATGTCCGTAGGTACGTCCATCACCCTGCACGCCCACGGAGCGTACGTCGGCCAGCAGCACCACTGGGCACTGCCAGATCGTGTCATCCAGCCCCGCGATGGTCAGCTCCTCGCGCGCAATTGCATCTGCCTTGCGCAGGATGGTCAGGCGCTCTTCGTTGACCTCGCCGATGATGCGGATGCCCAAGCCAGGACCAGGGAACGGCTGGCGTCCCACGATGACCTCGGGAAGACCCAGCTCGCGGCCCACCGCGCGTACCTCGTCCTTGAACAGCAGGCGCAGTGGCTCGACCAGCTGGAACTCCACGTCATCAGGCAGCCCGCCCACGTTGTGGTGGCTCTTGATGTTCGCGGTGCCGGAGCCGGCGCCGGATTCCACCACGTCTGGGTACAGCGTTCCCTGCACCAGGAAGTCCACGGAGGAACCTTCCGGAGCGGAGTCCAACACACCCGCCACGGCACGCTCGAAGGAGCGGATGAACTCTGCGCCAATAGCCTTGCGCTTGGCTTCCGGATCGGACACGCCAGCCAGCTTGTCCAAGAAGGCAGCGCGCTCATCCACCGTCACCAGGTTTGCTCCGGTGGCGGCCACGAAGTCGCGTTCCACCTGCTCGCGCTCGCCTTCGCGCAGCAGTCCGTGATCCACGAACACACAGGTCAGACGATCGCCGATCGCTTGCTGCACCAGCGCCGCCGCCACGGCGGAATCCACGCCACCGGACAGGCCACAGATGGCGCGACCCTCAGGTCCCACCTGCTCCTTGACCTGCTCGATCAGCTGCTCGGCAATGTTGCCCGCCGTCCAGGTGGGCTCCAGGCCGGCCGTTTCGGTGAGGAATCGACGCAAAACTTCCTGCCCATGCGGTGAATGCAGAACCTCTGGGTGGTACTGCACACCGGCCATGCGGCGCTCGGGGCACTCGAAAGCGGCAACCGGAGCACCCTCGGAGGTGGCCGTCACCTGGAAACCCTCGGGGGCCTCAGATACGGAATCTCCGTGGCTCATCCACACCTGGTGCTCGGCCGCCAAGCCGGAGTGCAGCTCGCCACCGGTGACCTGCAGCGCGGTGCGTCCGTACTCACGCAGGCCGGTCTCTGCGACCGTGCCACCCAGGGCGTTGGTCATGGCCTGGAATCCGTAGCAAATGCCAAACACAGGCACGCCCAGGTTCAGGAGTTCTTCCTGCAGGGCTGGGGCGCCATCGACGTACACGGAGGACGGGCCGCCGGACAAGATCAGAGCTGCGGGGTTCTTCGCAGCCACCTCATCGGCAGGCATCGAGTGAGGGATGACCTCGGAGTACAAATTTGCCTCACGCACGCGACGTGCAATGAGCTGGGCGTACTGCGCGCCAAAGTCAACGACGAGAACTGGGCGCGGGGGCTGAATGTGGTCTGTCTCAGTCACAGGTATAGAGTCTACCTGCACGAACCGCGCTAGCGAACTACCAGGTCAACCTTCTGGAAGCTCTTCAGATCCGTGTAACCGCACTTGGCCATGGATCGACGCAAAGCTCCCACAATATTCTGCACGCCATAAGGGTTTGCAGTAGGGCCAAACAGCAGCTCTTCCAGCGGAAGTGTGCCGTAATCACCGGTGTAGCTCACCTCGCCACGTGGAGCCTTCGGGTGGCCCGCCACAGCTGGCCAGTACCACTCCGGTGCACCTGCGGACTCCGCCGCAGACAAAGGAGCTCCCAACGCTACGGCATCCGCGCCACAGGCGATGGCCTTGGCCACCTGGCCAGAAGTCAGCAGCTCAGAATCCGCGATGACGTGGACGTAGCGGCCACCGGTCTCATCCAGGTAGTCCCGGCGGGCAGCTGCGGCATCCGCGATGGCCGTGGCCATTGGAACGTCGATACCCAGCGATGCAGTGTTGGTGGTATCGCCAGAGCCCACGATCACCCCGGCAGCGCCGGTGCGCATCATGTGCATAGCCGTGGTGTAATCCACCACGCCACCAGCAATAACCGGCACATCGAGAGAGCCGATGAACTCCTTCAAGTTCAGCGGCTCGCCATCCCGATGAACGTGCTCAGCAGAAACCAGAGTTCCCTGGATCACCAGCATGTCCAAGCCGGACTTAATCAACACGGACGCCAGGTCAGCAGCGTGCTGCGGAGACACGCGCACCGCAAAGCGCACGCCGGAATCCCGCACCAGGCTCAAGCGCTCCAGCAGCAGATCTTGGTCCAGCGGCTGCGCATGCAGACGCTGGAGCACCTGGTTCGCCTCCCCGCTGTCCACGGTGAAGGGTGCGGTGGCGGCGGAGTTGGCGTCGGACGAAGAAACCTCACCGAACAACGAACGGCGGGCAGCCTCGGCCACCTCGCGCAGCGCGGCATCCAGATCCGCAGCGCGGCCCCACAGACCCTCGGCGTTGATAACAGGCAGACCACCCAGCTTGCCGAACTCGATGGCGAACTCCGGGGTCACCACGGCATCGGTGGGATGCGCCATCACGGGAATGTCGAAGTCATAAGCATCGATCTTCCACGTGGTGTCCACGTCATGTGAGCTGCGCGTACGGCGCGAAGGGACGATGTCCACCTGATCCAGGCCGTACACCCGGCGAGCCACCCGGCCGCGTCCAATATCCACAAATTCCTGCATGAATCTAACCTGTCCTAATGCGCTTGAAAGCTAGCGAGCGGGGTTGTAATTCGGAGCCTCGACGATGCCCTGGACATCGTGGGGGTGAGACTCGCGCAAGCCAGCGCCGGTGATCTGCACGAAACGAGCCTTGTGCAGTTCAGCGACGGTAGCGGCACCGGTGTAGCCCATAGCGGCACGCAGGCCACCCACGTGCTGGTGCAGCAAGGTCTCGATGGAACCGCGCACGGGCACGCGACCTTCGATGCCTTCCGGAACCAGCTTGTCCTCGGACTTGACGTCCGCCTGGAAGTAGCGGTCCTTGGAGTAGGAGCGCTTCTCGCCGGTCAGGCCGCGACCCTGCATCGCGCCCATGGAACCCATGCCGCGGTAGCGCTTGTACTGCTTGCCCGCGATGGTGACGGTCTCGCCTGGGGTCTCGTCCGTTCCGGCGAGCATGGAGCCCAGCATGACGGAGGAAGCACCGGCTGCCAGCGCCTTGGCGATATCACCGGAGTACTGCATGCCGCCATCGGCGATGATGGGCACGCCAGCCTTGTGGGCAGGCACAGCGGCCTCCATGATGGCGGTGATCTGTGGGGCGCCTACACCTGCCACCACGCGGGTGGTGCAGATGGAGCCTGGGCCGATGCCCACCTTGATGGCATCCGCGCCAGCGTCGATCATAGCCTGCGCCGCACCGCGAGTAGCGAGGTTGCCGCCGATGACATCCACGCGATCGCCGAACTCCTTCTTCACACGAGCAACCATGTCCAGCACGCCACGGTTGTGCGCGTGCGCGGTGTCCACCACCAGGGCATCCACGCCAGCGTCCACCAGGGCGGTGGCGCGCTTCCAGGAATCCTCACCGGTGCCGATTCCGGCCGCCACCAGCAGGCGGCCAGAGGAATCCTTGGCGGAATCTGGGTACTTCTCGCGCTTGGCGAAGTCCTTGACGGTGATCAGGCCGGTGAGCTTGCCAGCACCATCGACGATGGGCAGCTTCTCCACCTTGTGCTCGCTGAGCAAGCGCAGCGCAGCCTCGGCGGATACGCCTTCCTGTGCCACGATCAGCGGCATCTTGGTCATCACGTCCGCGACCTTGCTGCTGAAGTCCTCTTGGAAACGCATGTCGCGATTGGTGATGATGCCCACCAGCAGGCCAGCCTCATCAGTGACGGGCAGGCCGGAGATGCGGTAGCGGGCGCACAGGTCATCCACTTCCTGAATGCTCATGTCTGGGGAGGCAGTCACGGGATCCGTGACCATGCCAGCCTCGGAGCGCTTGACGATCTCCACCTGCTGCGCCTGGTCCTCGATGGACAGGTTGCGGTGCAAAACGCCCACGCCACCCTGGCGAGCCATTGCCACGGCCATGCGGGCTTCGGTCACCGTGTCCATAGCGGCGGACAGGATGGGCACGTTGATGCTGATGTTGCGGGTCAGCTGCGTGGAGGTGTTGACCTCGGAAGGAATGACCTCCGATGCGTCTGGGAGCAGGAGAACATCGTCAAAAGTAAGTCCTACGAGTGAGACCTTTTGTGGGTCGTCGCCGCCGGTGGATACGGTCTGCGGATTAGTCACGCCGTTTCCTTCCTCAATCTATCGATCTTGAATCTGTGCATCGTTCTGGATCACTGGGGTGGATCTTTTGGAGATTCACAATTCTTGCAAAATTGCCGCGCTGGTACGTGGCTGGGGCATGCCACGCATGAATGTCTCAACAATACCGCGCTCACCGTGGATAGTTGTTCTCTGGGGCTATCTAGCAGGTAGTATGTGATCTGTGAGTTACGGTAATCATGACATGCCTCTGGATCCTTTTGCGGACGACCCAAACGATCCGGCATCTCTGCTGGAGCCAGACGAAGATTACCCACCCGTTTCCGCTGAGGAACGGGAAGCGCTGGAATCTGATCTGGTCAACGTCCGCGATTTCAAGCGTTTGCTGGAGCCGCGTGGCATTCGCGGAGTTTCCATGCTGTGCGAGGACTGCGAGGAGATGCACTTTTATGATTGGGGCATCATCGAGTCCAACATCAAGACGCTGTTGGATCAGCAGATCGTCCCTGTCCACGAGCCAGGCGCGCAGCCGAATCCTGAGCACTACGTGACGTGGGATTATTGCTTGGGTTATGCCGATGCGATGGATTTCGCGTTCAACGGGCTGCGGCCTCGTTTCCCCTGGCAGCGTTGATTTTTCTTCTTCTTTCTTTTTCCCGACGCAATGAGCCCGCGAGCACCTTTCGGTGCTCGCGGGCTCATTGTTTGCGTTGCGCGATTACGGGCTAATTAGCGAGTATCCGTGCTTCCCGCCGGCGATTGCTGACTCGGGCGTTCCTGCTGCTGTTGCAGCTGGCCCTGTCCCTGGTTCGCCGTGGTGGATTCGGACTCCGTGGTGCCGGTGGTTTCCTCAGTCTCAAAAGGCTTTGGCGGTGCTGCCAGCTGTGGGCGGAGTGCACCTGCACCTGGATTCGCAGGAACTGTTGGAGCTGCCTGGTCCTGGCCAGTCATCTCGGTCATGGTGGGGGCTAATTCTTGAGTTTCTAGTCCCTCTAGACCTTCAAGCGCGGGGTCCGTGATGTTTTGCTCACCATCGGCGAGGTTCTGTGCATCTAGAACTGGTAGTTCCTGCTTCTCCTCGCTTGGCTCTGGGTTGTCTGAGCTTGGCTCCGCAGCACCCATTCCCCGTCCAGGTCGGTCGGGGGCATCTTCGGCGGATGGCTGTGCATCTCCTTGGCCCGTAGAGCGGGTTGAGGTACCTACGCTGCTGGTTCCATCAGTGACCGACTGCGTGGACTCTTGCTGCTGAGCGGTGTCAGACTCGCTCACGTTCGACTGCGTAGTGGTGTACGCGGCGTATCCCAAGCCACCCACAGCCAAGGCCGCCGCCACGCCACCGGCAACCAGCATGGAGGTAATCGAAGTTCCACCTGCAGCCACGGCGGCTCCAGCGCGACGACGGAGCAAGCCACCGCGCTTCTTCCGCAGTGGGATGACATCTGAGTGCCCGTCTGCCGTATTATCCGAACCGGTCAGCGCAGGTTCGCCCAACAGATCCGCAAGCAATGGCGGTGCAGGAATATCCGCATCTGCTTCCGCCTTAGCGGCCGAAAACAGCGCGTACAGCTGGTCAGAGTCTTCCAGGTTATTCTCAAAACTCTGACCTTGCCCGATTAAATCGAGCGCACGATCCTCCGCCATGACCTCGGAAAATGATCCGAAGGCTTGGGAGGATTCTTTGTTCTTCATTGTCCTGGTTTCCTGATTCTTGTCAGTCCGCAGTTGGATTATTTCGTTGTTGTTCCACATAAGCCCGCAGCTTGGCGAGGGCTCGGAACTGTGCCACACGCACGGCACCAGCAGACGTACCGAGAATCTGAGCAGTTTCTTCGGCCGAATAGCCTCCGAAAACGCGGAGTGTGATGATTTCTCGCGCCTTGTCACTTAACAAATCGAGCAGGCCGGAGACCTCGTTACACGAGTCAAGCAAAAGAATTTCGGACTCGGGTGTCTGGCTGACTTCTTCCTCATCCGGCATCTCGTCAGTAGGCTGTGCGAGATCCCTCGAGTGCATCCTGCGGGCATCGACAATCTTGTTCGCGGCGATACGAAAAACGAACGCCATGAACGGCACGCCTTTTTCGTCAAACTTCGGCATGGCGCGGGCCACGGCAAGACATACCTCTTGGGCCACATCGTCCGCGGTGGGGTACCTGTTCGAACCGACACGGGCACGGCAGTAGCGAACCACTTGGGGATGAATGAGGTTAATGAGCTTCTGCAGCCGTTTCGGATCGCCTTCAACAGCACCAGGCACTGCGGCGGCGATGGCCGCGTCTGTATCCACTGTTGTAGTCATTAATCCATAGTTTCTGTGCAAAGCGGTTGCCTACCGATGAAATTCACCGCGCAGCTTCACAACAAAATATCACAGTTCAATTACCTCAAAGTCAGCCTGATTGCACTTGTGCGCAGACATTTACATTCCACATCAAAAGTTTTCCACACTGGCAACAATGGCGAAAGTCGAGCAAAGTAGGGACACCATGGGGGTAGCTGGTTCCCCCATTAAGGGGACGCACAGGTTCGGCCAACACATTTCATCTTCCGTTAAGAATGGTCGATAAGTGCAGGTGGCACGGGGCAAGTCCCCCCGGTTTCCATAGGCTTTTTGTCTGCGTTACCTATACAGCATCCACTCGTTACCTTTCGTTCATATGCCCCCGAGAATCTCTACACGTCGAACGCGACACCATGACTTTCAAGGAGATTCAACCGATGCCTCAGCCAAGCCAGCTTCCGGGACCAAACTCTTCCATCTGGGAATGGCAGCTGCACGGCGCATGCCGTGGTGCAGACTCCTCCGTGTTTTTCCATCCGGACGGCGAGCGCGGTCGCGCTCGCGCAATGCGTGAACAACGCGCCAAGGCGATCTGCGCAGAGTGCCCCGTCATGCAGCAGTGCCGAGACCATGCACTGTCCGTGGGCGAGCCCTACGGCATCTGGGGTGGCATGTCCGAGTCTGAACGCGATGCAATCCTGCGCCCCACCTCTCGGAATCGTCACCGTCGCTTCTCTGCTTAATTAACTGTCGCTCTGAAGTAACAACAATGCTGAATTAGTTCGCGCCACCCAGCACCGTCCCTCTCAAGCCGTGGTTCAGTTGTCGCATACAAAGGCGCCCTCGCCGTGGTTTATCGTCTCTTTCGAGACCAAACTCAGCGAGGGCGCCTTTTATCTTGAAGTGCACTAGACAACGCTTGAAAGCGCTGCTCTAGCGCACGGTCTCACCCCAAGGGGTGTTCATGCACCTTTAGTGGTGGTGATGTGCGTGCCCAGCTGCTGCTGGCTGGGCTGGCTTATCCACCACGGCAGTTTCGGTGGTGAGCACCATGCGTGCCACGGAGGTCGCGTTGATAACTGCGGAGTGGGTCACCTTGACTGGGTCAATGATGCCCTTCTCCAGCAGATTGTCGTACTCCAGAGTGGTGGCGTTGAAGCCGGAACCATTAGGCTGCTCGGCCACGCGTGCGACCACCACAGCGCCATCCAGACCAGCGTTGTCCGCGATCCAGAAGGCAGGGCGGCGCAGTGCACGTGCCAGCGCCCGCAGACCGATGGCCTCGTCGCCGTCGTAGTCCGCAGCCAGCGCGTTGACTTGCTCTGCGATCTGCACCAGCACGGAGCCACCGCCGGCGATAACGCCCTCTTGCGCTGCGGCACGCGCAGCGTTGATGGCATCTTCGACGCGCAGCTTGCGCTCGTTAACCTCGGTCTCGGTAGCACCGCCAGCGCGAAGCACTGCGACACCGCCGGACAGCTTGGCCAGGCGCTCTTCCAGCTTTTCCTGATCCCACGTGGAATCGGTGCGCTCGATCTCGGTGCGCAGCTGGTTGCGTCGCTCTTCTACGGCCTCGGCAGCTCCGCCACCGTCAACGATGACCGTGTCTTCCTTGGTCACGGTGACGCGGCGTGCAGATCCTAGCTGCTCCAGGGTGGTCTCGGACAGGGACTGGCCGAGCTCCTTGTCCACCACTACACCACCGGTAACGATGGCAAGGTCATCCATGAAGGCCTTACGGCGATCACCGAAGTATGGAGCCTTGACGGCAACCACCTTCAGGGACTTGCGGATGGCGTTGAGCACCAGCATCTGCAGTGGCTCGCCTTCCACGTCCTCGGCAACGATGAGCACCTGCTTGCCGGACTTCGCGATCTGCTCCAGCAGGGGCAGGAAGTCTGGCAGTGAGCTGATCTTGTCGCGCACCAACAGGATGAGTGCATCATCCAGCACTGCGTGTCCGGTCTCTTCTTCGGTGACGAAGTACGGGGACAGGTAGCCCTTGTCGAAGGAAATACCTTCGGTGACCGTGGACTCATCCTCGATGGACTGAGATTCTTCCACGGTGACCACACCGTCCTTGCCCACCTTGTCGAAAGCATCGGCAACCATTGCGCCGATCTTCTCGTCGCGGGAGGAGACGGTGGCCACGTTGGCGATCGCTGCAGAATCAGCCACGGGCTGCGCGAGTTCACGCAGCAGCTCCATGACCTTTTGGGTGCCGATCTCGATGCCGCGGTTCACGGCGATCGGGTTTGCACCCGCAGCAACGGTGCGCAGACCTTCATTAATGAGGGCCTGTGCCAGCAGGGTTGCGGTGGTGGTGCCGTCGCCAGCGATGTCGTTGGTCTTAACGGCCACGGACTTCACCAGCTGTGCGCCTAGGTTCTCGAAGGGATCTTCGAGGTCGATGTCGCGGGCGATGGTGACACCGTCGTTCGTGACGGTGGGGCCACCGAAGGCCTTGTCCAGCACCACGTTGCGGCCACGCGGGCCGAGGGTTACCTTCACCGCGTCAGCCAGTGCGTCGACTCCCTTTTGCAGGCCTTCGCGTGCTTCTTGGTCGAATGCAATGAGCTTTGACATGGAAGTTACCCGCTTACTTTTCGATGACTGCGAGGATGTCGCGCTGGCTCAGAAGCAGGAACTCCTCGCCGTTGTACTTCAGCTCGGTTCCGCCGAACTTGGAGAAGACAACGGTGTCGCCTTCCTTCACGTCCATTGGGATGCGGTCTTCGCCGGATACGCGGCCTGGGCCGACGGCGATGACGGTAGCTTCCTGTGGCTTTTCCTTCGCAGAATCAGGGATAACCAGGCCGGATGCGGTGGTGGTCTCTGCTTCGACGATCTGGACCAGTACGCGGTCCTCCAGCGGCTTGATGTTCACGTTAGCCACGATGAATACCTCCATGTATTCGTAGTGTTATCGAGTGTTGTCGATTGTGCCGGTTGGTTTCCGCGCACAGCCGTCGTCGCGGGTGAACAACTGTGTGTCAAACAACCTACTGGCACTCTACCCCTGTGAGTGCTAGCGCTCAACACTTGAGTTTGCCCATATCAACGTCCCGGTGTTGTCCGGGTCACATGGTAATGTTTTTGGAAGTTTTTGTTCCTCGGACGTCGGCGTTCGTGCAGTTCGCTGGCGTCCTCTGGCTCCCGTGTGTGCAAAGGATCTCACAGTGGCACCTCCTTCCTCTCCTTCAATTTCCGACGCCAACTCCCCCGCCGTCGATGCTTCCGCCCTCGACGAACTACGGAATACTCCGTGGCGCGAGTGGAGCAACGAGCAGTGGGAACTGTGGCGCAACCAAGTGCATCGCCTGGCCACAGAGCGCAACGCGGTGATCTTGGCGCACAACTACCAACTGCCAGAGATCCAAGATGCGGCTCACCACGTGGGAGATTCCCTTGGCCTATCCCGCATTGCTGCGGACACGGATGCCGATGAGGTGATTTTTTGCGGCGTGCACTTCATGGCGGAGACCGCCAAGATCCTGTCTCCAGATAAGCGAGTGCTCATTCCTGATGCTGCGGCGGGCTGTTCCCTGGCGGACACCATCACCGCCGAGGATCTACGCGCGTGGAAGGACGAGCACCCCGGCGCGGTAGTGGTCAGCTATGTGAACACCACCGCCGAGGTAAAGGCGTTGACCGATATTTGCTGCACCTCGTCCAATGCGGTGGACGTGGTGGAGTCCATCCCTGCTGATCAAGAGGTACTGTTCTGTCCGGATCAGTTCTTAGGCGCGCACGTTCAGCGCAGCACAGGGCGGGAGAACATGCACATTTGGATGGGCGAATGCCACGTGCACGCGGATATCTCCCCGACGGATCTCACGGACACCGTGCGCTCTCATCCCGAGGCCGATCTTTATGTCCACCCAGAGTGTGGTTGCACTACCTCCGCGTTGTGGATGGCGGATTCGGGTGAATTCCCGCGCGATCGCACCCACATTCTGTCCACCGGAGCCATGCTGGATCAGGCGAAGAAGAATTCGCGCAACACCGTACTGGTGGCTACGGAAGTAGGCATGCTCCATCAACTCCGTAAGGCACGTCCGGACACGGAGTTCTTAGCCGTGAATCCTGAGGCAGCCTGCCCCTTCATGCAGATGATCACGCCAGATAAATTGCTGCGCAGCCTGGAGGAAGGCCGCGATGAAGTAGATGTTCCTACCGATGTTGCCGATGCTGCGCGTCGTAGTGTCGAGGCCATGATCGCCATCGGCACCCCAGGCGGTGGGGAATGACAGAACCGAACATCCCACCCCATCTTCGCTCCTCTATGCAGGAGGCTGGATGGACTCAGAAGCAGGTCAACGATGCCTATGCGTTGGTTCGTTCCACCTTGGAAGAAGACCTGCAATGGGGTCCTGATGTCACCACCAATTCCACCATCGAGGAGGCCGCGCACTGTCGCGCGCTGGTGGTCAGCCGCGGGCACGGGGCACTCTCCGGCACTCTCGTTGCCGCCCTGGCTCCGTTCATCGCAGCTGAGCTTACGGCCGAAACAATCTCGAAGGTCACCGTAGAAATCCTGATTTCCGACGGTCACCGGGTCCAGCCGGGGGACGCCATCTTGGAGATCACCGGACCCACCCGAGTGGTTCTCACGGCCGAGCGCACTCTGCTCAATCTGCTGTGCCACCTGTCTGGAGTGGCCACCGCGACTGCAGAGTGGGCGGATGCGCTCGCCACTGTGCCCGAGGCGCACACGCAAGTCCGCGATACCCGGAAAACCATCCCCGGTCTACGAGTTCTGCAAAAGGCTGCGGTGGTGCACGGCGGCGGAACCAATCACCGCATGGGATTAGGCGATGCCGCACTGATCAAGGACAACCACATCGCCGCCGTGGGTGGGTTGAAAGAAGCCTTCAACCGGGTCAAGGCTCAGACAACCGATATCTCCATCGAGGTGGAATGCGACACCCTAGAGCAGGTGAAGGAAGCTGTGCAGGTGGGTGCAAACCTCATTTTGCTGGACAACATGGACGCAGCAACCACCCGTGAGGCTGTGACAATCACCGAGCCGGCGGGGGTCAAAACAGAAGCCAGCGGCGGGCTGACCCTCCGCAATGCTGCGGAATACGCAGCAACGGGCGTGGATTACATCGCGGTCGGCGCGCTCACGCACTCCGCCGCAGTGCTGGATCTCGGTCTCGATTTCCAGTAGTTGGGCTAGATGCCGCGGGTGAGGTTCACCACGGCATCGTGCCAGAGGTTGAACTCTTCTGGCTGGTCAGCACGGTAGTTCTCTACGGCGCGAATACCATTGTGTACGGACTCGACCTCTTCATCGGTGAGATCCGCACCGTTTTCGCCCACGAAGAGGACGGGACCCAGGATGGCGCGAGTGGGGTCAGAGAGGAAACGTGCGTTTCCGATCTCGGACTCGTTGCGACCCATGGAAGCCAGTGGGTTTGGCTCAGGAGTCTCAGCCTTGGCAGCCTCGGAGGAGTAAATAGCCGGAATGGTCAGGCCAGACTCAACGAAGGCCACGTGGAGGCGATCGTCAGCGCTTCCACCCAGCATCTCCGCGGCCTGAGACAGCTCGATATCGTGCTCTTCTACCTTGAGGTCTGGGGTGACCAAGAGGCTGCGTGCCATGTTTTCTCCTTCAGTTTCAACGCTCATTTTGACCCAGCTAAAAAATTGATGAGGGTCACAGTAAGTAATTCACAGCTATTTTGCCAGCAGTACTACTTTCCTGCAGCGCAAGAACACTGCAGGTCACTAGACCAGTGGTACTTCCACTTCCAGTCCGGGGTCTGTTCCCACTGTCAATTCACTAGCTTCTGCCCCGGCGGCGATCAGCTGCGCAGTCAATGCGGCGATCATCACTCCGTTATCCGTGCACAAGGACATCGGCGGAACGTGCAACTGAATACCTGCAGAGGAGCACCGGTCTGCCAGCAATCCGCGCAGTCGCGAGTTGGCGGAAACTCCCCCACCCAACAGCATCGTGGTCGCCCCCACATCCTGAGCTGCTCGCACGGCCTTGAAGGTCAGTACGTCGCACACTGCTTCTTGGAAGGATGCGCACACATCTTCCACGAGGATGCTGATGCCATCCTTTTCTGCCTTTTCCACGTGCCGCGCTACCGCGGTCTTGAGTCCAGAAAAACTGAAGTCATAGCGAGAATCCTGCTGACGCATCATGCCGCGCGGAAACGCGATAGCCTTGCGGTTTCCCTGTTGAGCCAGGCGGTCGATGATGGGGCCTCCTGGGTAGCCCAGTCCCAGTAAGCGCGCGACCTTGTCATAGGCCTCGCCAGCTGCGTCATCCAGCGTGCTGCCCAGCTCCTGCATGGGCTTACCCACGCCTTGCACGTGCAGAATCTGGGTGTGCCCGCCGGATACGAGCAGCGCGATGACGTTGTCCAAGCCCGGCCCATCCGTTTGCTCAGCTGGTGCCTCGGCACGCTCTGTCTGCCCTGACTGTTCTGCCAGGAGGTCCACCGCCACGTGCCCGCCCAGGTGGTTGACGGCATAGAACGGCACTTGCCACGCCGCCGCGTAGGCCTTCGCAGCAGCTGCACCCACCAGCAATGCGCCTGCCAAGCCAGGGCCGATGGTGGCCGCCACCGCGTCGGGCTTTTCCATGTATGACGTGCTCATCCCGCGTGCGGCACGGTCCTTGCGCAGATCCCGCAGAGCCTCGCGCATCGTCGGCCCCATCGCCTCGAGGTGCGCCCGGCTCGCGATCTCCGGCACCACTCCGCCGAACCGCGCGTGCTGTTCCATGGAGCTGGCCACCCGGTTACTGATCATGCGCACCTGTGGGCCAGTGGTTTCGGTGGTCAGTTCGACAATGCCGACCCCCGTCTCATCGCAGGAACTTTCGACGCCAAGGATCACCCGGCTGGAGCTAACCGCCTCATCCTTACTGCTGTCCTCTGCACTCCGCGAAGCGAATACCGGCTGGAAGGAGTTCTGTCCGTTCTCTCGCGCTGCCTTATTCCGCGGATCCGCGCCGTGAAACTGCGAGGCATCCACGTCCTCCCCTGAGGCGGGGCGCATCATCGTGAACGCATCGGCGCCGCTGGGCTGATAGTAGTTCTTACGGGTGCCGGTGATGTAGAAACCATAGCGTTCGTACAGTCCCACGGCGGGATCGTTATCCGTCCTCACCTCAAGGAATACAGGCCCACCAGCCGCGTCCACCGCATCCAGGGCAGCGCGAAGCAATCGATGCGCGTATCCCCGACCCTGCTGCTGCTCTGCGATCGCCACGGTGTGGATCTCCCACTCCGGTTCAGCGCTGGGGCCATTCTTGGCGAGTCCCAAATACCCCACCAGTTGATCGCCTGCGATGAGCCCGAAGTACTGCGTATTCATCGCGTCCAGCTCGTGCTGGATTCCAGCCAGCGACCAGGGCGAATCCCCTACGAAAAGCTGGTGCTCGATCTTCTCCATCGCCTCGGCGTGGGAGCGATCCAGCATCACCACACGGGGCTCGAGTAGCTCGGCGCCTGCAGCCTCGTGCTCCCTGTCTTGCTTATCGCCGTCTTGTTCCCCGGACACGGCACCGAAGTCCACCGAGGTGGGCACGGGCTTAGGCTTCGGCTCAATCGCATCGGGGCGGCGCAGGTACAGCGCCCGTAGGGGCTTGCCCGTTCCGCGCAAAGAGCGCACCGCCCGTTGGTTGACTCCCCCGCGGGCCAAGAGTGCGGCTATCACGAGACTGGCTGAAGAAGGCTGAGCATCGGCGTCGGAAACACAATCCACCGAATCATCCGCGATGGTCTTGCCCATCACCACGGGGGACCCGGCAGGCAGCTGGGGCACAATCGCAGCGGGCTTATCCACTGCAGGTTCCCGAAGTGTTTCGAGGGTGCACTGCGACAAGTCGGTGGAATTGTCCCCGGCGCGCAGGGCGTAGCTGGCCCAGTACCACTCGCGACGGCGGGCGTCGGCGAGGACGTGGAGCTCGGCGCTCTCGTCCAAGTTACTCACACCGTTCCGGCGCTGCTCGAGGATGCTGCGCACGGCCATCGCCGCGGTGGATTCCACACCGTGAACTGGGATGGACAGCGCATCGGCGAAAGCCTGCGCGGTGGCCATGCCCACCCGCAATCCGGTGAACGGACCAGGCCCCACGCCCACGACCACCGCGCCCAACTGCTCGGGGGAAAGACCAGCCTCGGCGAGGCAATCGACGATATTGGGCGTCAACAACTCCATGTGCCCGCGCGGATTATCCACCACGCGTTCGGCCAGCACGGATACCTGGGATTGCTCCTCGGAGGTCACCTCCGCAGCGCTATCGGAGACCTCTACGATTCCGGCCACAACATAGGAAGTCGACGTGTCGACGGTCAAGACGTACATGGTGCAGATCCTAACGAATGGAAAACCAAAAGCCCCTATCCCAACAGTCAGCCACGCGCCTCACCGCGAGGAAGAAGTGCACCGGTCATGCCCTAAAGTAGGCAAGCAGTCATTCCGACATACAGACAGGACTCGTTATGTCAGCTACTTCTTCAGCTCGCAAGCTCTGCCGCTGGTCCCTCAAGCGCTTTTTCGCCACGCTCAGGAACAAGGCGATGACGTACGGGCAGGTCTACTACCCGGTGCTGGCGGGCAAGATTGTGCACTCGCTGACCAGCAAGAGCTCGTCGGGCAAGCAAGATCGTGCCGGTCATGGGTCCGCCGAGCTTGCCGTGGCTGAACCAGAAGGCCGGTACAACCCGCCGCTCAATGACCGCACCAACGGCATCGTGGCTGCTCAGGCCGCCGCCGCTCCCCTGCCGCGCGAGCACCGAGCATCCTAAACACCGAGCAGCGTAAACACCTGTAAAACCTACGGCCGGGGCACGAGGTAGCGTCCCGCACCGGGAACCACCTCGATCTCGATGGGCAGCGTGGCCATTAAGTCACCATCGGCGTAGCAATTCATCGAGGGCATCTCGATCCGCACGTGCTTGGCGGTGTACAGGCTGATGCCATCCCCGTGCTCCAGGTTCCCCTGAAGAATTTCTGCGAACTTAGTGATGGCCTTGACCCGGCTAATGTCCTCCATCACGGTCAGGTTCAAAATCCCATCGTGGTGGTTGGCATCGGGGCAGATCTGCATTCCGCCACCGTAAGTGCGGGTGTTACCGATGCTGCACAGTTTGATGTCCTGCTCAATGACGTGCTCGTGGTCCAACACGATACGTGTGGGGATGGTTCGCCAGTTCATCACTTCCATGATGATCGCCAGGTTGTAGCGATTCTTGCCGTGTGGCCAGGTCATGCGGTTGGTGCGGTCCGTGACCAGTGAATCGAAGCCAGCGCAGGCGATCGTTCCGAACCAGCGGGTCTTCAGCTCGCTGCTTTCACCACCGCGCCCATCATCCTTGCCGTGGCCCACCTCAGTAATGCGCCCCAGATCCGTGGTGGTGAAAAAGCCGTCCGCAATAACGTCCGCAGCCTTGGCAGGATTGGTGGGAATGTTGTACTCCCTGCCGTGATCATTACCCGTACCAGCAGGGATGATGCCCAGCGGAATGTTGGTCTGCGCTTGCGCCTGCAGCGCCAGGTTGATCAGACCGTCTCCGCCGCACACCACCAGTGCGTCGAGGCGCTCGTCTGCCACGGCCGCCTGTGCCAGTTCCAACGAGGACTCCGCACTGGCTCCTTGCAGCGAGACCACGTCGATGCCCAGTTCGGAAAACCTCTCCCGGGCCGCGTGCGCAGCGTGTTGTGCCGCACCTTTGCCGGCGGCTGGGTTGGTGATCATGGCGATGCGTTGCACATCGCACGTTCCAACCTGGAAGGATCCACTGGGATCTTCGTGTATTTCCGACGCCCTGCTCATGGCATGTCTCCTTGTCATCCTGGCTCTGGCTGCAGCTCTGTCCCGCTGGGTCATTTCCTTTGGGTCGCTTAACGCGCACCCTTAACGCACGTTCCTTAAATGAGCGTGCGCTCCGCGTTGTCCGGCAGCTCGAAGGTCTTACCCGGGTTGAGGATTCCCGCGGGGTCCAGCTCGCGCTTGACGGCCTTGAGGATGTTGATGCCCAGCGGGCTGATCTCCTCGCTCATCCACGGCAAGTGGTCGGTTCCCACGGCATGGTGGTGGGTGACGGTACCGCCGTTTTTCGTCATGGCCTCCGTGGCTGCAGACTTGGCTGCCCGCCACTTACGCGCCGTGGACTCATTGTCCTCGCTGGCACCGGCGACGATAGTGAAGTACAGAGAACACCCGGTGGCGTAGACGTGGCTGACATGGCACATGATCAGCGCCGCAGACTCCCCGACCAGCTGGGAGGCCAGCGCTGTTCCCACTGCCTTCTTCAGGCGGGGGACGTTGGACCAATCTGTAGCCGTCTCTAGGGTTTCGCACAGCGCACCGGCGTCCATCAGCGTGTCCCGTAGAACGGGCGCGCCGAAGCGTCCCTTTTCCCACTGCCGGGCCGGGCCTTCGCCCACAGAGGTGCCACCGTGTGCCAGCATCACCGAACGCGTCTCTTGGTGGGTGCGCCGCGCGTGCTCCTCGCTGCCTTCGAACATGGCGATGGCTCGACAGCCCTTATTGTCCTCGGATTCCGATTCGCCGATCTTGTCGGTACTGGTCAGGTTCACGGAGGACTCAATCTCGTCGGACAAGCGCAACACCGCTGGGTTGGCGCCGGACTGCTCCACCGCACGCAACGCGGCCACACCCTTGTCGAACGTAGGGAAAGTAAAGGCCTCGTAGAGCTTTGCTTCTGGGATGGGGTGCACATGCACGCGCACGCGGGTGATGATGCCGAACAACCCTTCGGAGCCCAAGAACAACTGCTTCAGCGAAGGTCCCGCCGCGGTCGCTGGTGAGGCCTGGCCCGGGCGGATGATTCCTTGCGGAGTCACCACCGTCAGCTCGCGCACCATGTCATCAAAGCGTCCGTAGCCAGCGGAGTTCTGTCCGCTGGAGCGGGTCGCCGCAAAGCCGCCGATAGTTGCGTACGGGAAGGACTGGGGGAAGTGCCCCAACTGCAGGCCGTATTCCGCCAGCTTCAGCTCGGCATGCGGCCCCATCAAACCGGCTCCGAGTGTGGCCAGCCCAGATTCAGCGTCGACATCCTCCAACGCATCAAAACGGGCCAGGTCCACGCTGATCACCGCACGGTGGCCCTCGCCCTGCACGGGGTTGATCCCGCCGACCACCGAGGTGCCGCCACCAAAAGGAACCACGGCGATGCCCTCGGCGGAGCAGTACTGCAGAATCTCCAGGATCTGCTCCTCGGTCTCAGGAGTGACCACCGCATCCGGGGCGGAGATCTCCTCCCCCATCCGCCAATCCAGCAGGTCCAGGTAGCTTTTCCCGCGGGCACGAGGGCGGCGGTGCTCAACGGCTGTGGAGACGAACGCCTCGCCCACGATGCGTCCCAGCGCGGCAAGGTCACCCTCCGTTGCCCGAGAGGCAGCCAGCTTCGGCTCCTGCACCGGCGCGGGCTTGGTCACGCCCAGCATGCTGCCCAGCATCTTCTGAATAGATGGCGAAAGCTCCTTCGCCTCATCAAGGGTTCCCCACTTGTTGTAGACCATTGGTGGCATTGGCATCTTTTTCATAGTCACAGGGTACGCAAGGGCTTTTTATATAACGGCTAGTCTGGAAATCATGACTGGTCTTGATTCATTCACCCCACAGCGCACCGTCCTGTCTCCGCAGTACCGGGCCGAATTACTGGGCTCGTTGGCAGCCGGTGCGCACTACGATCTGGTGGTCATTGGCGCGGGAGTGACGGGCTCGGGAGTCGCCTTGGATGCCGCTAGCCGTGGCTTGTCGGTGCTGATCGTCGAGGCGCAGGATCTCGCTTTCGGTACCTCGCGGTGGTCGTCCAAGTTGGCGCACGGCGGGTTGCGCTACCTGGCCTCCGGCAACGTCGGCATCGCGCAGCGCAGCGCGGTGGAGCGCGGCGCCCTGATGGAGACCATCGCCCCGCACCTCACGCGTGCTCTCCCGCAGGTAGTGGCGGTGGAAAACTTTTCACCGCTGAGCTTCGTTCCCCGTCTGGGCTTTTTCGCCGGGGACATCCTGCGCATTGCCGCGGGAACGTCCTCGCGCACGCTGCCTCGTTCGCGGACGGTGAGCGCCAAAAAGGTTAAGCAGTTGTGTCCTGGGGTCTCCGATGCGGTGAAGTTCGGTTTCGTTAATTATGACGGGCAGTTAATCGACGACGCCCGCCTCGTCACAGCTCTCGCCCGCACCGCGGCCGGCTACGGTGCGGACGTGCTGACTCATACCAAAGCAGATATCGCCCCTGGGCGCGACGATGGCCTCAAGTCCGTGACCCTCACGCGCACCCACGCGGCGGAAGGCGAACCGGAGTGGCCAGCCGAGGGCATCCAGGTAACGGCCGCCGGGGTTATTAACGCCACGGGCGTGTGGGCAGGAGACATCGAAGACGATGTCTCCGTGACGCCGAGCCGCGGCACCCACCTCGTGGTGGATGCAGAAAAACTGGGAAATCCACAGGGTGCGCTGACGGTGGCGGTGCAGGGGTCAGTGAATCGCTTTTGCTTCATCCTGCCCACGCAGCTGGGGCGTTGCTACATCGGCCTGACCGATGAGACAGCCGAATTCGAAGACATTCCGCACGCCCCGGAATCCGATATCGAATGGATCTTGACCGTGGTCAACCACGGGCTGAAAACCCAGCTGACTGCAGACGATGTGCTGGGAGCGTTCGCCGGGCTACGACCGCTGGTACAACTGCGCGGTGCCGTGGCGAAGGCCGCCTCGGATTCCACAGCCGATCTTTCACGGGAGCACTTGATTGTGCACAAGGACGGTGTGGTGACCGTGACCGGCGGCAAGCTCACCGAGTACCGATTGATGGCGCAGCAGGCCGTGGATCGTGCACTCAAAGAGCAGGAAATTCGCCGACGTATCGAAGGCTCAGCAAAAGACTGCGCGACGAAGGAGATCCCGTTGGTGGGCGCCACTGCAGCGCGTTCGCCACGGGGTGCCTCCCAGATCGCCGCCGCACACGCGTTGACCAGTGGGCTACCGGCATCGCTGGTCTCGCGTTTCGGCGCGGAGGCTCACAATGTGATCGCGGAGTGCCGGATCCCAGATGGCGAACAGCAGGTGGGGAGCCTAGACATCACGCGCGCGGAAATCTCCTATGCCGTTACCCACGAGGGCGCGGTGACAGTGGGAGACATTCTGGATCGCCGCACGCGCATCGGGCTGGTTCCGGAGGATCGCCGCGCCGCCGAATCCGTGGCGGAGGAAGCGCTAGCAGCAGCGCAGGTTTAGACGCGCAGGGCTAACCGCTCGGGACTAACTCTGCGGGCCTCCGCGGACCCATTCCCACGCCAGCGTGCGCGCTTCATCCTCGCCATCGCCACGGGTCAGGGTGATATCGAGCACCGTGTCGCTGAGCTGTTCCACCATTCCGCGACCCCATTCGGCCACCACCACGGTGTCCTGCAGGTCGGCGTCGAGATCAAGGGACTCTAACGCATCAAGAACCGCATCGGGATCTGCATACGTGCCGGGCTCGATGCTCTCGGCAACGTCCTCTCCGAGCAACCGGTAGGCGTCCATGTGCAGCAGACCGGGTGCGCCAGGCTCGCCCGGCTTGTGGGTGCGCACGATGGTAAACGTCGGCGACTGCACGCGCCCGCGCACGCCCAACCCCTGGGCAATGCCCTGGGTGAGTGTAGTTTTCCCGGCGCCCAATGCACCCGTGAGCACCACCACGGTGCCCGCCTTGAGCGTCTTGCCCAGTTGCTCGCCGAGGGCCCGCATCTCCTCGGCCGTATTGGCCACCGCGGAGGACGCGCCAGAGAAGTCAACGCCCGGAGCTTCCACGTAGCGACGCTGCACGCGGCCGCGAGGCATCGTGAGGATCTCGTAGGCAATTGTGTCGGCTCGCTCCGCTACTTCTTCCACAGTCGGGCCGCTGTCGCCGAAGATCACTGCCCAATCGCCGGGAGCGACATGCGGGGCGGGCTCTACATCGGCATCGCCGAGGTTCACCACGAACTGATCCATACATACGCGGCCGATCTGCGGATACCGCGTGCCATTGATGCTGACCTCGAAATTTCCGGAGAGGCTGCGCGGAATTCCGTCCGCGTAGCCGATGCCGATCACTGCGGTGCGGGTATCCTTCTCCGCCCGCCACGTCAGGCCGTAGCTCACCCCTTCCCCGGCGGGCACCACGCGCGTCGTGAGAACACGAGCGCGCAGCGTCATCGCCGGGCGCAGTCCGGCTTGTACCGGTGGATCCACCGGGTCCACACCATAGACGCCCACCCCGGGTCGCACCATTTGGTGATGCGTATCCGGCCGGGACAGCGTGGCCGGGGTGTTGGCCATATGGTTGATCGGCGCACGGATCCCCTGGGCACGGCACAGCTCGATGGCCTCGTTGAACCGGGCGACTTGCAGGTCCGTGACGTGCGCCTCGGCGATCATGTCCGCGCTGGCCAGGTGGGTCATCAGTCCCGTGACCTGGAGTGTTCCCGAGCGCTCAGCCTCGGCCAGCAGGTCAACGGTCCGGGTCCATTCCTTCGGTCCGACGCCACTTCTGGACAGCCCAGAATCGAACATCAGCGTCACCTGCGGCTGAACATTCAGCTCGCCAGGTAGTGCATCGATCTGCCGCACCACATCTTCTGCGTGCGCCAGCGAAGGAATCCCGATGGTGACTCCCTGGCTCAATGCGCTTTCGAGCTCTTCCCCTGGATACCACATCCATGCTGTGACCGGCTCGTTCACGCCGAGCTCGCGCAAGCTCAGGGCCTCGCCCACGGTCGCGACACCCAACTGAGCAGCGCCCGCGGCGATCGCCGTGCGCGCTACCGGCAGCATGCCGTGGTTATAAGCATCCGCCTTGATGATGACCATGACCTGCGCCGGCGCTGCGGCCCGCACGAACGTCCGCACGTTGTGCGCGATGGCGTCGAGATCAATAACGACCTCAGCCAGCGCATGCTGCGACACTGGGTTCAAGCTTCTACTCCACTGTGACGGACTTGGCCAGGTTGCGCGGCTTGTCGATGTCATCGTTGCCACACTGGCGGGCGATGTCCGCGGCCAAGAACTGCAGCGGGATGGTGGACAATATCGGCTGGACCAAAGTGGAGGTCTGTGGGATTTCCAGCAGGTAGTTAGCGAAAGGCTTCACAGCCTCATCGCCCTCTTCGGCCACCACGATCGTCTTCGCACCGCGGGCGCGGATCTCCTGAATGTTGGAGACAATCTTGGAGTGCAACACCGGGCGACCTTGTGGGCTCGGCACCACAACCACCACGGGCAGGTCATCCTCAATCAGGGCGATCGGACCATGCTTGAGCTCGCCTGCGGCGAAGCCCTCGGCGTGGATGTAGGCCAGCTCCTTGAGCTTCAGTGCGCCCTCGAGAGCAACGGGGAAGCCCACGTGGCGGCCGAGGAAGAGCATGGTGCGCACAGGGCCGAGCTCTTCTGCCAGCTCCAGGATCTGCTCGCGCAGCTCCAGCGTCTTTTCGATCTTCGGGGTCAGGCTCTCCAGCTCGCGGAAGATCGCGGCGATCTCATCGGAGTACTTAGTACCACGTGCCTGCGCTAATGCCAGGCCCACCACGTAGTTGGCTGCAACCTGTGCGAGGAACGCCTTGGTGGAAGCCACACCGATCTCCGGACCAGCGTGGGTGTAGAGCACCGCATCTGCCTCGCGCGGAATCTGGGAACCGTTGGTGTTACACACGGCCAGCACGCGAGCGCCCTGGCTCTTGGCGTGACGGACGGCCTCCAGCGTGTCCGCGGTCTCACCGGACTGGGACACGGCGACCACCAGCGTTTGCTTATCCAGTACTGGGTCGCGGTAGCGGAACTCAGAAGCCACCTCGATTTCCACGGGCACACGCACCCAGTGCTCGATGGCGTACTTGGCCAGCAGTCCGGAGTGGTAGGCGGAGCCACAGGCCACCACGAAGACCTTTCCCACCTGGCGCAGCTCGTCATCGGACAAACGCTGCTCGTCCAGAACCACGCGACCGTCAAGGAAGTGACCAGCGAGAGTGTCGCGCACGGCGGCTGGCTGCTCGAAGATCTCCTTCATCATGAAGGAATCAAAGCCACCCTTTTCCGCAGCTTCCAGATCCCAATCGATGGTGAATGGACGCCCCTCGACCTCGTTACCTGAGAAATCGCAGATCTTGTAGGAATCGGGGGTGATGATGACGGCGTTGTCCTGCCCCAGTTCCACAGCATTCTTGGTGCGGTCGATGAAGGCGGCGACGTCAGAGCTAATGAAGTTTTCGCCTTCGCCCACACCCACGATCAGTGGGGTGGAGTGACGGCCAGCGACGATGCGATCTGGCGCGTCGGCGTGAGTGAACAGGACGGTGAACGCACCTTCCAGGCGGGAGAGCACGCTGAGGGCGGAGGCTTCAAAGTCGCCCTGGGTGGGACCCTCGTTGTAGGCAAGCGCGAGGAGGTGTGCTGCCACCTCGGAGTCCGTTTCGGATTCCATTTCCACGCCGGCTGCTTCGATTTCGTCACGGAGGGCGGCGAAGTTTTCGATGATGCCGTTGTGGACGATGGCTGCCTTGCCGTCGAACGAACGATGAGGGTGCGCGTTGGCATCGTTGGGTCGGCCGTGCGTGGCCCAACGCGTGTGGCCGATGCAGGTAGAGCCCTGGAAAGTATCCTTGCCGACTTCGTCGAGACGGTTCAGGAGGTTATCGAGCTTGCCCTCTTTCTTTTCGAGGTGCAGCTCTCCGGGTTCGATGACTGCAATTCCTGCAGAATCGTACCCTCGGTATTCCATTCGTTTGAGGGCATCGAGGCCGATCTGCAACGCATCTGAATTTCCGACGTAGCCAACAATTGCACACATAGGGGAAACGATACACGCTGTGGATTATTGAATTCGAAGACTTGTCTATTTGTGGGTTGGGCGGCTGGTCGGCTGGAAAGTTCGGATGCTTCTGCGCTCGTGCTGCATCGTCGGTTAGGCTTATACATCGTGGCAGATAAACTGAAAAACCTCGTTCCTTCGCTCGGCAAGCGCGGCCCGCACCGAGTGCTCACTGGCGATCTCTCTTTCGCGGGCATCCCTGGCCGCGTGTATGTCCCTGAAGAGGGCAAGAGCATCCCCGGTGTGGCCTTTGGTCACGATTGGCGCGTGGGAGTGGATGGCTACCATGCGACTCTGCGCCACTTGGCTAGCTGGGGTATCGCTGTAGCAGCTCCGGATACGGAGAAGGGCTTTGTCCCTAACCACCGTGGTTTCGCTGCGGATTTGGAAACTGCTCTGCAGATTCTGGCTGGAGTGCGTTTGGGTCAGGGCAATGTGACCGTGCAGCCTTCCAATCTCTACTTGGCTGGCCATGGAATGGGTGCTTCCACTGCTGTGTTGGCTGCGACTAATCGCGCCTACCGCACGGATTCGATTCGCACCGGCGATGCTCCTCCCCTGGCTGGTGTGGTGTCTGTATTCCCATCGGACACTTCTCCTAACGCCTACGAAGCTGCCAAGCATGTGGACGTTCCTGGCCTGATTCTGGCTGCGGGAGCGTTGGCTGATGTTCCTGCTGGTAGTCCGGAGCGCATGGCCGCTAACTGGAAGGGTGAGGTCTTCTACCGCAAGCTGAAGAAGGCAAGCTCCACTGGTTTCCACGAGAAGCTGGCACGCAAGTTCCTCTTGGGTCAGGGTGGCCCGGAATTCGCTAATCAGGAAGAAATCCGTGGTTTGATGACGGGCTTCATCTTGGCTGGCGAGCAAAGCAAGTACAAGGCGTTCCGTAGCCACGACGAAAAGCTCGATGACACCGAGGCTCCCGGCCAGCTGGAGCTGGCGCGTCACCTTCCGGAGAACGCTGACGCTTTGGATAGCCTGCAGGGCCTCCAAAAGCTGATCTAGTTCGCGGGGTGTGCAACACCCCTGGTTGGATCTCGGGCTTTGAGCGTCTGGACTGCATCTCCGGTTCGGGCCACTTTTAAGTGAAGATGTCCGGCTGTCTCATACGGTGCGAGCCACCACCGGTATGAGGCGGCCGGTAATTCATATCTGGGGTGGGGTTGTGCGTGCTCTGATTTGGACGCGGAGTAGCTTCGGCTTGCTCGCTTTGTTTGGGCGTGGCTTCTTCTAAAGAATGTCCAGACTTTTCCGCCAAAGTGCGTAATAGTTCCGTTTGTTCTTTTAGAACATCTTCAAATTCTTTGGTCATTTCAGCGACCTGTGAGAAGTACTCATCCAGGATGGATTGATAGTGCTGATGGTTCACCATTGCCCACTCCTTGCGATAGGAACCGCGTTCGCACTAGTTGCCAACTCCACTTCCATGTCCACATCAGCTCCCGCGCTGACCCAGATGTCTGGAGTCCACGTTTCTGATGCGGGTGCAGTTTCCGGTGTGACCGGTTCTGGCGCTGCCTCCGCTGGCTGCTGCACTTCTTGCTGTGGAACCTCTGTTACTCGATTGACTGGTTCATCATTTACCGACTCATCAACCGCAGGTGCCTGGCCAGTGTTGTCCACACTGTCTGGCTCAATGGGATCCGGTACCGTCACGGCACCCTCAGGCACGGACGGCTGCTTACTCTTATCGAACCCTTCTGGAGGAACGTCTTCACCGGTGACATCCTCTGGACGTTTTGCGATGGCAGGCTCTGTGTTGTCCGCGCATTCGGGTTCAGGGCCCACGGGCTCGGCACAAGGTTCCGGCTCTGTCTTTGGTTCCGGTTCATCACAGACTGGCTGTTCAGGACACTCAGGTTGAGAGTTGTTCACCGGTTCAAGGGTCGGGTACTCTACCGTCGAAGGACTCTCCGGCGGGCACAGTGCAGCGTCCATTGAGCTGATGAACTCTCCGACGGCGCTGCCCGCCACACTCGCGGCCACGTTGAGGCTGGCGTTGAAGTTGGCATTGACATTCGCGTTGATATTTTGCGCGACCTCACAGGCCTGAGCAGGCGCCACAACAGTCTGGGCCGATCCTGCACACGACGTATCAGCAACGACCGGTGCAGGCGCCGAAGTCGACGAAGCGGGATGAGAATTCACCGGTGGCCTGTCGGACAAGTCTGAACTAGAAGTAGTGCTCGGACACGGCGCGGGATCAGCGGTCGGAGTGGATGCTAATGTGACGCCCTCCTCACATTCCGGTGTGGCAGCCGGCGGCTCTTCCACCACGGGTGTGGGCTTCGCACAATCCGTAGCAGCTGGTTCCACGCTTTGTTGTCCATCGCAACCGCAGTCACGGTCATCCACGGGCGAGGGCGCTGGCGCAGGGTCGGGTGCAGAGCTCACGCAGACTGGAGTCTGTGCTGATCCACATTGCGCCGCCGGTGAATGATCGTTAATCAACACATCGAGCATGCCCTCCAGCGAGATATTTCGAGAGCTCAACAACCGCTCCACTACCCCGGTTGCCATCTGCACCAAAGGCTGGGAAAGCAACGCTCCCTGCACCGGTCCGGCGAAGGCCTTGGCTGCATCCACTGCGCGCGCAGTTGCCGTGCACATCTGAGCGACCGTATGGGCACACTGGTCGTCAATCCTTTGCAACCCATCAGTAGCGATTTCTACTGCTTGGCAGCTACTGGCCACCTGGTCCTCATGTCCGCATTGCTCCTGGACCGCCTTGGTCACCGCCTGCTGCGAGCGATCCTGTCCGATGCCATTGAGAAAGCCATCCACCACGTTGGTTACATCGGTCTCGAGTACCTGACGAGAGGCTTCGCCCAGGCACTGACGGATAGCTGGAATATCCAAACCGTGGGTGAAGCTCGCAGCCACTCGGCACGCCCCCGTGGCACCACCCGCAGCCTCCAGCTGAGTCAAACTTTCCGAGACGTGAGCACTATTTGTGGGTGCAGCCATCATCATCGCCCACCTCCCAAAGCCACAGCGTTCGTTGCATCGGCAGCGTCCACTACATCCGCCAGCCGGTGAGCATCGCGTCCCGCTGCAGCCAACCTTCCCGCGTGTGCCACACGTACATCGTGCCCCTTATCCACCAGCTCTTTGAGCCGCGCACCAGCCCCCTGCAAGCCCACGCCGAATGCGGCAAGAGGCACATGCGGACGATGCGCTGCCAAGACACTCGCCCACTGCTCTTGCTGCGCACGCAGCTTCTCTGCGCCCTCGCGCACCACTGTCGGATCAGTAGTAATTCCGTTCCCCACCAGCTCATCCCCTTTGAACCGCCCAATGATTACCAAACCTTTGGTCACATCTGACTACCACCAGACAGAAAAAGTTCATCGGCCCTTTCAACTGGTCACTGGCAATGCAGTGTCACGAGTTGAAAGGGCCGATGTTTGGCGTCGAGAAAAAGAGTGCTAGACCTGCGCAACCACGGCGGACAACTGGCCGGCGATGCGGCGAGCGGTCGTGGAATCGGAGGCCTCCACCATCACGCGGAACAACTCCTCGGTGCCGGAGGGTCGCAGCAACACACGGCCGGTCTCGCCGAGCTCTTCCTCAGCAGCGGCAATCGCTTCCTTAACCTGCGGAGAATCAGCGATCATGGACTTATCCGCCACCGGCACGTTGATCAGGGTCTGCGGCAGCACGGACATCACGCTGGCCAGCTCGCCGAGGGACTTGCCGGTCGATGCCATGCGCGCCATCAGAGACAGACCGGTCAGGGTACCGTCGCCGGTGGTGCCGTGCTCAGGAATGACGATGTGGCCGGACTGCTCGCCACCCAAGGAGAAATCACCAGCGCGCAGGTCAGCCAGCACGTAGCGATCGCCCACTGAGGTCTCGCGCAGCACGATGCCTTGCTCCTTCATCGCCAGCTTCAGCCCCAGGTTGGACATCACGGTGGCCACGAGCGTGTTCTTCTTTAGCTCGCCATCTTCCTTCATGGCCATGGCGAGGATGGCCATGATCTGGTCGCCGTCCACCACGTTGCCCTCGGAATCGACAGCTAGGCAGCGGTCCGCATCGCCATCGTGAGCCAGGCCGATATCAGCGCCGTGCTTCTGAACCGCCTGCTGCACTACCTCGATGTGCGTGGAGCCCACGCCCTCGTTGATGTTGAAGGCGTTGGGGCGGTCGTGGATGGCGATGACCTCCGCGCCCGCGTTCCGGTAAGCCGAAGGTGCGGCCTTGTATGCAGCACCATTGGCGCAGTCCACCACCACGCGAATTCCGTCCAGTGGGGTCGGCACGGCGTTATGCAGGTGGGAAAGGTAGCGCTCCAACGCGTCTTCGGATTCGTCGATGATGCGCCCGATCCCCGCGCCCGTGGGGCCTTGCTCCGGCAGTTCCAGCATGAAGGACTCGATCTCGTCCTCCACGTAGTCTTCCAACTTGTGCCCGCCGGCTGCGAAGAACTTGATGCCGTTATCTGGCATGGGGTTGTGCGAGGCGGAGATCATCACGCCCATATCCGCGCCGAAGGCGTCCGTGAGATAAGCCACGGCTGGGGTGGGCAGAATGCCCACGTTGAGCACGTCCACGCCTTGCGAGGACATGCCCGCTGCCAGCGCTGCAGTGAGCATTTCGCCGGAAACTCGAGGGTCGCGTCCCACCACGGCGGTCGGCCGCCGGTTGCCTTTGCCCTCGTGGTCTACGAGCACGCGCGCTGCGGCCGCGCCAAGCTTCATTGCCAGTGGCGCGGTGAGTTTATCGTTAGCTAGGCCGCGCACTCCGTCGGTTCCGAACAGTCTTCCCATAGCCTCACAGCATACCCACCACGGTGGGTGGTTTTGCGCAATGTGGGCAATGCGGGTGCTGTGTTGTGCCCAGCAACGGCGAAACCGCCCCCACCTTCGCAGCAATGCAGCTGTGAAGTGTGGAAGCGGTTTCCTTTCCGACTGCGGTGGCATCTTTGTTTCGACGCCATGCCGCCGGAAATCCAGCGTGATAAGCAGATCAGCGCTTGGAGTACTGCGGGGCACGACGTGCCTTGTGCAGACCGGCCTTCTTACGCTCGACGGCACGTGCGTCGCGAGTCAGGAAGCCAGCCTTCTTCAGGGCGCCACGCTCTTCTGGGTTGTACTTGTTCAGAGCGCGAGCGATTGCCAGGCGGAATGCGCCGGCCTGGCCGGATGGGCCACCGCCCTTGAGGTTTGCGACGATGTCGAACTGGTTGTCGCGATCAAGCAGCACCAGTGGTGCCTTGATCAGCTGCTGGTGCAGCTTGTTGGGGAAGTAATCCTCCAGGGTGCGACCGTTGCAGATGAACTGGCCGGAGCCCTGCACCATGCGGACGCGAACGACAGCTTCCTTACGGCGGCCGACGGTCTGGATGGTTCCCTCGTACAGAACTGGAGCAGCCTGAACTTCTTCCTCAGCAGATTCGGTTGCTACGGCATCGCCGATGGAAGCGACGAACTCTTCGTTGACTGCGTCAGCGGCGGTGTACTCGCCTTCGAAGTTGTCGGTGTTCTCGACGGTTTCGTTGTTCTCGTTGTAATCAGCCATTACTGTGCCACCTGCTTGATCTCGTAGGTCTCAGGCTTCTGAGCCTGGAGGTTGTGCTCCGAACCGGCGAAGACGCGAAGCTTCTTGATGGAAGCGCGGGACAGCTTGTTGTGTGGCATCATGCCGCGGATTGCTTCTTCCACGACGCGCTCTGGGTGCAGCTCCAGGGAGCGACCGAGGGTCATGGACTTCAGGCCACCGGGGTAGCCGGAGTGGCGGTAGCGCATTTCGCGCTCGCGCTTGTTGGACGAGATGTGAACCTTGTCAGCGTTGATGATGATGACGTTGTCACCGCAGTCAACGTTTGGTGCGTAGGAAGGCTTCTTCTTGCCGCGCAGCAGGTCAGCTGCGGTAACGGCAAGACGGCCCAGCACCACGTCAGTGGCGTCGATGACGTACCACTTACGGGTAATGTCACCGCTCTTTGGGTGGAAAGTAGTCACGTGGGACTCCTTGGTCTTATTGGAACTGCCAGCCAGGCGCTGCTCCCGTGAGAAAAAGTATCTGATCAGGCAATACCTGATGGATTTCACGGTCTGTCCGTGGCGGCCGGTTGTGACCCACGGACAGGGGATCTCACCGTGTGGTGAGCTCGCAACCTGATAAATATTACCCATGCTGGGGGGATAGACAAAATCCCCCAAACAGGACGCTTGAGGGATAAAAATGGCGCAGTTCGCTGATGAACCGCACCGCTGATCGCTAATGCAGGTGTTCTATGCCCAGCTGTTTGCAGCGTTGGTGTTGATCTGGCTCATACGGTCATTGGATTCACGAACCGCACGGGAAACCTCGCCGAGGACCACGTTGAGATCCTGCGCGCTGTTATCCCACTTCTTCTGAGCTGCTTGGTAGGACGTCGCGGATTCGCCTTCCCACTCCGCAACCAGTGGCTGCAGGTCACTCTTGAGATCTTCCAAAATTCCGTTGATGCGTTGTGAGGTGCTGTTGATATCGTCTGCTGCCTGGCCGATGCTGGCGAAGTTGTAGTGAATCATGATGTTGTCTCCTTGAGAAGTGTGGAATGTGAAGTTGTGCAAACTCTGCGGACACCTTTGGCCCGATAGCTCTCGTTGTCTATGCCGGCCACCGGTCGCTCGTAATGTCCGTTTTCAGCTGACTAGCTGTTGAATGCGGACGCGTTTTCCGTTTCGGTCTCGTCGAAACCAGCAGCATTGGCGCGGAGGTTTTCCGCGATGCTGTTCAGTGCTTCACGCAGCTGACGAGCATCGTCATTCCACCGCTGCATCAGTCCAGCGAAGGAGTGCTGCGCGTCACCCTTCCAACTCGCAGCCACGTCATCCACCACTCCCTGCAGGCGACGGAGCTCGCCTTGTACGTCTTCATTCACGCGGTCCACATTGCTGGCCGCATTGTTCATCGTCTGAATGTCTGTCTTAAAACTCACGATGTGCCTCCCCTAAAGGTCAATCTTGAATGTTCTCTGCGGCAACTTCCGATGCCGACCTTTGCCGTGATTACCACCTGAGCGCCATCTAGAGAATTGCTTAATGCTCCGAAGGCTTCCCACGCGTCCCCCACAAGGCAATAAGACTCCACACCAGAATAAAAGGTTCACGATTAGCGGATTTTTCTGAGCACATCCACGATCTGATGCTACTGACGTTCAGGGTCTATCCCCGCGTACTGAACTGCTGTATCGCAAGCCCGGAGCCTATCCCCTGTCACTTCCCGGAATTGGCATCCCACGGAAATTTGATGACCGTCCTTGAGACGAACGTGCCACAACGTGGTGGATTCCGGATAGACCTCCTCATAGCTCACGGGAGCCCGCCCCGCTATCCGAATTCCCTGCATTCCTTGCAGCTGATTCAGGACAGCGTTATCCATTTCCTGTTGCGTGGTCAAGGGGGTGGGTACTGCAGAAACCAGCACTCTCATGTCCGGATCAGAGGACATGAATTCCTCGCGCTGTGCCGTAGCACCGGATCTCGTCCACCCCGGTGCATCCATCTTCACCGGAATCTGTGCTCGTTCCGCGGATGCCGTAACCACCTGGTCTCCGGCCACTCGCTGCTCTCTCCACGGCTGTGGCTGTTGCGCACTAGCGGAATCCGACGGAGCGGCAGCCGGTTCTGACCTCTCTGAACTCGTCACGCCACCTGTCGCCGCGTCTTCTGGCTCTGTAATCATTTGGGAATTTTGCGCTTCCTCCACTGATGAGCCAGCGCCACTGTGCATGACAGCGACGATCGTTCCCACACCCACCAAACACAAAACAACCGCCGCAGCAGCCACAGCGATGCGCAGCAGATTTTTGTCCCTAGCGCCCCTATCCAACGGCTCAATGCAAGACTTTTCAGAGCCAGCACGCTCTTGATTCGCCAGTGGTTCGTCGGTCACCACCTGCCGCACCTGCTCTTTCGGAACTGCGGCACCCGGTGCGGATTCAGTCTCCCTCACGCATTCGTGTTCCGCATCCCGCAAATCCGCAGCAATGCGCAGCACACTATCCACATCTAGCGTGCGGGCCCGCATCCCCGTGCACCTCAGGTACTCGGCAATAGTGCTCGCGTGCATTCCGGCCACCACCACATCTGACTCGCGCATTCCCACTCCCCACGGGAACTGAGTCCGGCCACCTGGCGCGTCAACCTGCGAATATTCCGGATTGGCTTTCCTCTGTTCCACCACATCCACCACCAATTCACGCAACATTTCCAGTCGCGCCAGCCCCAGCGCGCTCGTCCGGAATCGAGGTTCTCCCTCCCCCACCTGGAAAGGATCGGCTTCCACGGCTCCTGTTCCGCTCACTGTAAAGCCAGAAGATAAATCGGTGACAGTCAGTGCATGTACCAAGATGCCTGATTCCTGCAGCGCCACAGCTTTAGCCAAAATCCCCATGTCAGCTTTTTCCGAACGCGTGGTAACGGTCATTGTTTCATCCATCTTTCGGTGCTTTCCCCGCTCCATCGCAGCGCTTGTATTCACGACGCAGCCTCAACTCTTTCCACCTTGTTGGCACCCGGCATCGGAGTTGCGGCCACGTGCACGAGCCACGGCTCACGGTGAACGTAGATGGCGCGGCCAGGCTGGCGTCGAAACAATTTCTGACCTGCAATGGAGCCATCCTCTCGAGGCGCGCTCAACAGTAACCACGCTGTTTGATCACGCATCGACTGCATCAACGGCTGGTAACTAGCGCGAGCAAAAGCACCGGACTTCCGCCCTAAAATCACGTGCAAGCCGATATCCGCGGCATATGGCAAAAGGGGAATCAGACAGTCCAATCCAGGGTCAGCATCCGCATCATCGACCACCACAAACACTTCCGGCCCGTGCCACCAAGTACGCCGTGCTAGTTGCTCCGGAGTCACATCCGCCTGTGGGATCCGCTCCCGCAGAACGTGAACCCATTCCTGAAGCTGGTTTCGGAAGTCCTCTGGGACGGCGTAGCCATCGTGGCCCAACAAACCTCGCCGTGCGTCGGTGATTAGGATCTTTTTCTCGACGCCAACCTGGCCATTCAGCCCATCAATCACCGCACGCAGAGCAGTAGTCACACCAGCGCCGGACTGTCCCACAGCCACGAAGTGTGGAAAGGCTCCGTGGTCCCACACCACAGAGTCCAGTCGCGGACCACCCATGGCGAACGCGTGGGTATCGATATCCTCTCGATTCAGCTCATCCGGAAGGATGCGCATGGTCAGGTTTGGCTCACTGCGTTGGGCAGAGACCATTCGCCCATGCTCGATGTCCTGGACTGTTACCTCTGCGACCTGAATGTGTTTGCCATGGTGGGAGACTGCTCGGCCTGCCACGTCAGGCAGACTACGCTGTGCGTCACGAAAGTGAGCGTCCAATGCGGTCATCTTGAATTCGACGATGCCGGTCAACATATCCCGCAGCGCAGGGCGGAAGTTCCATCGCAGAGCCGTGACCACCAGGTGAAGTCCGTGTTCTAGACCGGTGGTGGCGAAGCGGATCACACGCTGATCCTCCTCGCCTAGTTGATCCACGCCATCGATCACGAGCAGCCGAGGACCTTCCATGAGCTCCACTTCATCCAGCAAGCGAGTGAGCTGGTCGGCGCCTGCAACGGCGGATACCTGTGGCAAGCGGGTGAGGTCCCGTAGCGAACCGCCGGGATCGAAAATGTAGATCGGTACTCCTGGACTCGAGAGCACTGTGCCCAGCACTAGGGCGCGCAAGAAGCTCGTCTTGCCAGTCCGCGGTTGCCCTACCACCGCCCAGTGGCGCCGTGACATGTCCACCGCATAGGGAATCTGCTGGCCTTCAAACGGAAGATCTTCCAAAGCGACAAACGCCTGCATAGGTGAGCCTTCAGCGATGACATCCCACGCACGCAGCCGATTCGGCAAGGGTGGGAGCCAAACTTGGTTGTGCGTCGGTGCAGCAAGCCTGTCGATCACTAAATCCAAGGTGGTGCTGGTGGATTCCACTTCCGTTCCGAGACGACGAACCAGGCGCTGATCCCGGGGCAATTCCGGGCCGGATACATAGGCGGATTGGAAACGGGTGGCGTCATGCGCATACAAAATGGCCGCACCGGGCGTGGCAGGAAGTTCAAACGCGGCGGGTGACCCAATGAGGGCGCGAGATTCCGCAGCAGAAAACGTCCGTAGCGCTATGCGATAGGAAAGATGGGATTCCAAGCCGCGCAGCCGCCCCTCTTCCAGCCGCTGGCTGGCCAACAGGAGATGCATACCCAGACTGCGCCCGAGGCGTCCGATCGCCGCAAACACCTCGGCAAACTCCGGGCGTGCGTGCAGAAGTTCCGAAAACTCATCTACCACGATAAACAGTGAGGGCATCTGCCCGGGGAACTGTGCGTTGAACTCACGTGCGGTGGTCAGATTGGCTGCTCGCAGCCGTTCTTGGCGCCGGTGCATTTCGCCCAGCAGTGAGTCCTGCATGCGATCGACCAGCCCAGCCTCGTCTGCAAGGTTGGTGATCACGGCGCTGGTGTGTGGGAGCCGTTCCATGCCCAGAAAGGACGCGCCGCCCTTGAAATCCACCAGGATGAAATTGAGATTGAGGTGCGAATGGTTGTAAGCGAAGCTAATGACAATGCTCTTAAGGAGCTCTGATTTTCCGGAGCCCGTCGCGCCCACACACAAGCCATGCGGACCAATGCCGCCCAGCGCAGATTCCTTGATGTCCAGATACACCGGCGCGCCGGAATAGCCGATGGGCGCACGCAGATCTCCACCAGGCAATTCCAACAAGCTCGAAGATCCAGTCACGCGGGACCGCGACCGGCATATCTGCGCCAGTTCCACGTCAGATAGTTGATCCGCCACACCGAACGGAGCCCACCCGTCCATCGTCCACGCCGCCATAACGCATCCCGCTGCTTCCTCTTCCACATGCAGAAGCAGCCCTTGACCTTTGGCAGTCTCCACCCATTCCGGCGAGGGATCCACCACAACAGCGCCGGATGTCACCGGATGTGCACCAGTACAAAAGCGCACCTTGTGCGGCCCGTCGTGCGGCAGCCACTCGTCATATGGGCCCTCGATGCTCAATGCATCCACGTCTTGAACCGCGACTTGGGCCTGCATAGCGTAAGCCAACCGTTGCGCACCAGGGCCAGTCAGCACCACGCAGTGAAAGCTGGAGAGGTCCACCGCGACAGGCGCTTCAATGGTGGCGTTTGCCAAGGCGAGGTCACGCAGGCTCATCGCGCATACCGGCTCTAAGTCCTCCGGAGGTGCAGAAATGGGGATCTCCAGTGGATCTTCCGGAGTTTGCACCGCGGTTCCCAGCCGCACCACCCCCGGCGCGGAAGATACCTGCGTATCCGTCACTAGGTGCGTCCACAGCGCGTGCGGGTTGGGATGGGATTCGGCCATCTTTTCCAGTTGCTCCGCCCGCGAGCGGCGCACCGAATCTTTGAGCGCGTCTAGGTGACGATGAAACGCACGCCGCATCTCATCCACATTCGTGCCCGGGGAAAACATCATGGCCATCGAGCCCAGCATCATCAGCGGAAAGATGAACGTCATCGGGGAACGCCCCGCCCCGGATAGCACCATTGCGCCGATCATCCCCGCGACAGCCACCAGCATGATCACGGGCATCAGCATCTTGACGAATGGCTGCTTATCTTTGGGCAGCGTTGGTGGTGCTTGCGATTGCATGAATTGGTTCCTCCCCCATTGTTCCCCCGTGATGTTTCTTCACGACGCAACCCATCCCCATGAGCCGCATAAGTGTCTTTAGTCTGCCACGGCTGTGCTCTCTCGGCGAGTCCAGCGCGTGTCTGGCACTCATACTAAAGTGTGGCAAGACACCGTGGGGGTGGCAGAGACAATTCTCGTATGGGGGGACCATGCTTGCAGTAAGTATTTCCGTGCCAAGAGCGGAATCGACCATCAATGCGGCGGTGGCGGATCACGTGCCTGTTGCGGAGTTAATTCCGCACTTGGTGCAGCAGGAAGCCGAGCTCAAGCCGGGCGAGCACTGGGTACTTTCTCGAAGCATCAGCGCAATCCGACCGGAGCATTCTCTAAGCGAGGCCGGGGTACGCCCCGGAGAGCTGCTAACTCTGGATATCGCCATGGTTCCGCAACCAGAGGCAGAGGCAGTTGATCAACTCACGGGAAAGATTGGGAGTAATCACGCTGCGTGGTTCGCAGCATGCATCGCAGCACTATTCAGCCTGCAATCTGCGCCACTGTTTCATCCGCTGGCTCATCATGGACGGCATCAACTAGGCCTGGCCGCTGGCGCCTCTGCAATGGACTACCAAGCGTTGCTCTTGCTCGCCGTCACGGGCATCGCGGCACTGTGTGCTGCTGCCGGTTCACTGTTCGATCGGCGCTACACCTACATCGCTGCTCTTCTCGGGTTTGGACTTGGCCTGCACATCAATGTCTTGTGCGCTTGTGTGTGCGCAGCCCTGATGGTCTGGCGTCCGGGCCCAGCACGCGTATTCACGCTGGTAGTCACAGTCTTTGCGGCCATCAATTTCTTCCCCGGCCTCACCCTTGTCTTGGCACTGCTCACCCTAACTTTTTCCGGACAGATAGCCATCGGAATCGCGCAGATCAAGTTGCCGAGAGTACCTGCCACTGGCCTCTTCCAGGAACCTGTCCACGCTTCCAGTGGCAACGTGATCACCATTCATTCCACGGTGGTTATCGCTCTATGCTCGGTGATTTCCGCCAGTATCTACCAACTCATCCCGTGGGGGTCGCGTCCTAGTGTGTGGATCATCGCGCTGGCCGTATGCACGGCAACGATTGGTTTGAGTTCGCGCGGCGCCCGCCCGGTTCACGCCACCGCGGTGGTTGTCTTGTCCGCTGTCATTTTGGTGTGGCTCGCTCTCCATGTCTCTTTTGGAGCCCTGGTATTCGCGCTCCTCGTGCTGCCGGCCATCCACGTCCGCTCACCCCTGGCTGGGCGGATCATTGATGGGCTGGAAAGCCTCAGTTTCGCCTGCGCCATACCTCTTGCTCTGCACAGCACGGGGATCTTTGAGCTCATTCGAGGGATCGGCTGATGACCTCTCCACTGAATTGCGCCGTTCCGATGTATGGCCCCAGCATTCCGGTTGATATCCAGACAGTAGATAGCGGGATTGCCACGGGACGAGGTGTGCAAACAACGGTGATCGATACCGGCGCTGCCACTCCCGGAACTACCGGCGACAGGAGCTCGTGCATTCTCCACGGAACCGCTGTGGCCAGCGTGATTAAGCAAGTGGCTCCCGGCGCGTCCATACACTCCCTGCGTCATTCTCCCGTGGAAGATCGAGCTGAAGGCACCGTGGAGGATCTGGTGCAGGCAATCTATACAGCCGAGGAGTTGCACGCGAAAATCGTCAATATTTCGATGGTCGCCTGCGAGGACGTTGCCTCCCTCCGCGATGCCATTCGCGCAGTTCAAGGAAGTGGCACCCTCGTTGTCGCCTCGATTGGTAATCGAGGTCAGTGCGACGAAGCAGTGCCGACGTTTCCGGCCAGCTACACGGGAGTCCTCGCCGTAGGGGCAGTTGATAGCAGAGATTCTTCCAACAAGGAAAGCTCTTTGGATTTAGGCAGGACCGCCGCCGAGTACAACGCAAGCGGTAGCCACGCGGACTTGTTCGCACCGGGCGGTCCTGTCAGCGCGGTCCTCGAAACCGAGTCTGGTCCGAGGACCGTGGTCGGTGGTCCGGACCCATTTTTCGGAACGTCGTTTGCCGCCCCTGTGGTCACAGGAACTGCGGCGTTGGTGTGGGAGATCGCTCCTTTTCTCGACGCCACCGCGGTCTCCGATATTCTCACCTCCACCGCCATTGCCGGTGGATCACCCTTGCGTGGGAGCTCCGCCCTACAAGTGGTTAATCCGCAGGCTGCGGTTGAGAAGGCTTGGGAGATTCGCGACGTACGCGATGGCCGTACTCCCGAGGTCAACGCACACGGCTTATCCGCTGAACCGTGGCTGCCCGAGACAACTTCAGTGACCAGCCCGCTGCTCACTGAACCTCCGGTGGACTATCGCGTGCCCATCGCACTATCTGCTGTGGTTTCGTTGGTGTTGATAGTGGTGCTGATCGCCCGAGCGTTGTCCTCGGAAAGCAGACCACCGTCAGGGAGCGCGGAGACCACCCGCCACGGCGCGTGAGTGGGATCAGTAAAACCAAGCGAAGTCAGATCCTCCTGGGATCCCACGCTGAAGCGGGTTCCGTCGTCGCTGATCAGCAGGATTCCGCGTTCTGTGGCAACGGGCATCGTTCCTCGCGGCGCCACATACCGTGGCCCCTCGTAAGGTGCTTGATCAACCGCGCGAACCAGGCCCAGCTCATTAAGACTGTCTTGTTCAATTGCTCCTGCCGATTTCTCGTTACCCGTACTATCTTCCAATTCAGCAGGAGTTCCCAACCCGTTTTGACCTGCGCAGAGCATCTCCGGCGCAGACCACTGCACATCTTCTTTCGGCAGGCCTTGCAGTACTCCAGCACTGGGTTGATCGACTGCATCCGCCACGTTCACGGGTATCGGAGGAACGGTACTCAAGGCTTCTGCCAGCGCTCGTTGCGGTCCTGTGAGCTCAGCGACTCCACCGCGCGTGGCCATGAACGCGCGATCGTCTGCCAGCAGCACACGCCCCGCCACGTCAAACGGGGCAGGCAAACCCGAAGGTCCATGGGGTAAGACCACATCCGGTTTCCGCTCCAACTGACCTACTAATTGGTCACTTGCAGGAACTCCGGTGACACCTAAGGCACGCGGGGCTCGGGCGTCGATAAGAAAACGATCCTTGCCCACCACCAGCCAGGTTCCACTGGGTGCTTGCAACAGCGCGTGCTCGTGCCACGTCACGTTCGTAGAGGCCAGCACCACTCCGGGTTCACACAGCAACAGCTCGCGCGAAGGTGCCTGCTCCAAGCCTGGCACCACCGGTATGCCCACCGGATCTGCCTGCGGAAACTTGGCCAGCTGCTCCGCAGTGCTCTGCTGGAATTGCACCGGTTCCCGCAGGATCAGCCGGGCGCTGGCCACGTTGGTGACGGGATGGAAAGCATCGTCGAGGCGCACAAAGAGGGTTCCGGATTCGTCGGAGACTAACGCGGCGTCGTCGATATTCGGCTGCGGGCGCAACAGCCCCATCATCACTGCTGCACCAGCCAACAGGAGGCTGATCAGCACGCCCACCATCACGGCGCGTCGTTGAGACCGCAGTGGATCGTGTGCCATGCGCGGATCCCCAATGACCAGCGCCAACTCCAATCGACGTAACAGAAAACTGTATCCCGAAACCTGAATTCCCGTAGTACGCATGGCTGCGCACTCCCCTTCCCCCGAAGTTCTGTTCACCTAGCTCATTGATCATCGCAGGAATGCGCTGCGCCCGCACGGCAGACCGTGGGCTCGCAGGTTAAGGTGTGACCAGAGATTGATGGCAAACGGTGGTTTGCACGATGCGGGGGAAAAGTTGATGGGGATCATGTTGGCGCTGTTGTGTGTGCTGTTGTTCGTTGGCTGTGGGGTGGGAGCCTGGTGGCTGCGGGAACGCGCCAAGGTCGAGGGCATTACTCCGTTGACCTGGTTTGATGTGGCTGCGGCGCCGTCTCATTTCTTTTCGCCCCCAGGTCCAATCGCGTTTTCACCGGAGCTGCTTCTTGATTCCTTGGGTGCCCAGGGCGAACGGCGCCGTGTGCACGTATCTGAACGGCCCATTCCGGGGTTGTTGGGAACGGAGCTACTGAGCACGGTCGGTGTGCCCACGGAGTTGGCCGGGTCCATGCGCATCGCGGCTGCCGCGTGCGGGGTTCTGGTCGCGCCGAGTTCGGTAGCAGGTGGGCGTGGTTCAGGTCTTGTAGTTCCGACGTCAGACTTCGCCGTGACCGGGCCGAGTCCTTGGCTACTGGGGATGGATATTTCCGGCGAATCCGTGAGCGTACAGGCTGTGCCCGGTTCCACCATTCTGGTGCTAGGAAACGCGGCTGCGCTGCCACAACATCACTGGTTTCGCCTCGTCGATGTGGATTCTGAGGACACCGTGGCCGATGCATGGGAAGCGGCGTGGGATCCAGGAGTATGCCGAGTGGTGAAAGTCCTGGGGATTTCAGATGCGGCCGATCCACAGCTGGAAGGGATCTACTACGACATTGTGGTTTCCGTGCAGGTGATCAACGGGGATGTCGTGGGAGAAGTGGTGCACCAGAACACCGGATACCGGCAGACTTTCTGGCCGCTATTCACCGGGATCAAGCAGGTGCCGGTGCCTATTCGCAGGAGGCTCTAGTCCTGCGTGCGCACCGCGCGCGTGGCCATTGCACGCTCGGCTAGGTCTGCGTCCGCCGGGTAGTCCACCTGCACTAAGTTCAGCCCATTGGCGGGTGCCACGGGCACAGCGGAGCTGCGCTCGGTTTCCTCCAGCAGGTCTGCGGTGAAACTCTGTGCACGGCGCCCCTCGCCCACCGTCAGGCAGGCTCCCACCAACGAGCGGACCATGGACCAGCAGAAGGCATCGGCCACCACGTGTGCCTCGTAGGTCTCCGGCTCGGACGCGGTGGACACGTCTCGCCACTCAAACTTTTGCAGCTCGCGAATGGTGGTCGCGCCTTCGCGGGCCTTGCAGTAGGCGGCGAAATTGTTCAGGCCCAGCAGTGCATCGGCCGCCGACTGTACTTTGTCCTGCTCCACCGATTTGCGCCACACCGCGGTGTCACGGGAGCGAACCGGGCGGGGACCCGCGTCAGAGGTGGTCACGCGATAAACGTAGTGGCGCCTAAGGGCAGAAAACCGCGCGTCGAAACCCTCCGGCGCAGACGTAGCAGCCGAGAGGCGAATGTCCCGCGGGAGCATGCGGGACAAGCGCCGCACCAGGTCCTCGGGGCGGTTCAAAGACCGCTGCTCGAAGGCCTCCGCGGGGATGTCCGCATGCGCAACCTGCCCGTCCGCGTGCACTCCCGCATCGGTGCGGCCAGCCACCACCAGCGTGATGGGGTGGCGGGTGACAAGGGAAAGCTTGTCCTCCAAGACCCCTTGCACGGTGCGCAGGTCTCCCTTCTGGGAGGCCCAACCGTGGAAATCGGTGCCGTCGTAGGAGATATCCAAGCGCACGCGGACGTGCTCAGAATTGGCAGGTGCTGCGGTCACTTCGTGCTGGTTCATCGATCCAAACGGGCAAAGCGGTCAAACACGGCAGCACCGATCACCAGCGCACGCTCATCCATGGCGAACGCGGGGTGGTGCAGGTCCGTCTCCGGGCTCTCGCCGTCCCACACGCCCAGGCGCAGGTAGACGCCCGGAATCTCCTCGGTATACCAGCCAAAGTCCTCGCCGCCGGAGGACTGCACGGCCTCTCCCACGCCCTGCTCCCCCAGCACGTCGGTCACAGCACGTCCAGCGATCTCCGCGCAGGCATCGTCGTTGACCACGGGAGGCACGCCCTGCACGTAGTTCACATCCACTTCCACGCCATAGGGTTCAGCGATCGCACGGATGGCAGGCGGTATCACTTCAGGGAGCTCAGCCCACGTATCGCGGCTCGCGGAGCGTACCGTACCGGCCAGCGTGCCTATAGCAGGGATCACGTTCGGCGCGCCCGCACCAGCCATGATGGAACCCCAGGTCAGCACCGTTCCGGAGCGCGGATCGATACGACGATCCACCACCTGCGCCACACCCGTGGCCACCGTAGACAGGGCGTAGACGATATCCCCCGTCTCGTGCGGGCGGGCGGTATGCCCACCGCTGGCCTGCAGCGTGACCTCTAGCTTGGCGTTCGAAGACGTAATCGCACCAGCGTGCACGCCCACATCGCCCACCACGCGGTGCGGATCGCAGTGCAGGGCTACGATGCGATCCACTCCCTTGACCGCCCCTTCCTTTACACAGTCCACCGCACCGCCGGGCATGGTCTCCTCGGCGGGCTGGAAGATCAGACGCACGGGGCGTGGTGGAGGGGTCTTTGCCAGCAAGGTGGCCGCACCCAAAAGCATGGCGGCGTGGGCGTCGTGACCACAAGAGTGACACACTCCCTCGTTGGTCGAGGAGAAATCGTAGCCCGTCGTCTCCTCCATCGGCAGCGCGTCGATATCTGCTCGCAGCGCCACCACATCCGTCTCACTCGAGCCGTCCGCCGCCGGGATATCGCAGGTCAAACCGCTCCCAAATTCGAAGCGACGCACCTCAAAACCCAGTTTGTTCAACTCCGATTCAATGTAATCGGTGGTCTGAAACTCCTTGTAGCTGAGCTCGGGGTTGCGGTGAATGTGCCGACGCCAACCAGTCAAACTTTCTACTAATTGCTCATCGACACCCGCATATCCCTTCGCTGCGCTCCATGCGTCGGCCGGAGTTGTTCCAATGGGATTGTTTTTGTTGGCACTAGGTGCGTTATTCATGAAAAATCCTTTCGCAGAATTTCAGTATCCGCTGTGCCATCTCAGCGCGGTTGGGAAGGCGTTCAAAGTTATGGCCTTCATCGTCGAAAAGCAGTAGCTCGGTATGCACACCGTGGGCCGTCAACACACCCATGGCCTGATATGCCTCAGACACAGGCACGTTGGCATCACGCTGACCGTGAATGAAAAGCACTGGAACGTCTACCTTGGACAGCTGGCGCAGTGGGGATGCCTGCTGCAGTAGTTGCTGGTCAAGATTCTGATCGCCGTACTTCGGCTGACCAGCAGCTGCAATCCACGGATCTGTATCGCGGTAGAACGTCTCCAGATCAGACATGCCACAGGCGGCGATGCCGCCAGCCCAGCGTCCCGCGTGCCTGGTCAGGGAAGCATGCACCAGGTAGCCGCCGTAGGAGCGTCCCATGATGACAGCCTTGCCCTCTTCAGTCAGACCAGCAGAGATCAAGTAGTCCAGGGTGTCCTCGGCGTCGTCGATCGCGGCAAAGCGACCATAACGGTCGTCTGCTTGGGAGAACCAGCGCCCACGTCCTGCCGAACCACGCACGTTGGGCTGGAAAACCGAATATCCGGACGAGGCCAACTTCCGCAACACATTGTTGTAATCCGGACGAGACTGCCCCTCGGGACCGCCGTGGAAATACACCACCATGGGCGCAGGCTCAGTGGGCTCTTGCCCCACGGCCCGATACAACCAGCCTGATAGTCGCAGACCATCCCGCGTTTCGTAATTGTGTAGCTCCGGGATGATCTCCGCCTCGTCCCACACAGACAGCACTGCACGGCCACGCTGGTCCTGCGGCTGTTCAGAAAGTAGCTCAGGCGGAGCCTCACTCACCACATCTCCCACCGCCGCAGCAGTGACCTGGAACTCGTCGCCCACCCAGCTTTGGCGCGCCACGTCATAAACCACCACGCTGGGCGGAAACTCAGGACCAGAAACAGTTACTGCCAGCAACTTTCCATCCGCCGTCAACGAAGGGGACGTCGCGATCAGGGAAGGCAACTCCGGTATCGCTATGACCTCAGCGTTGCCATTAGCAAGGTCCACGATTTCCAGATCGCACCAACCTTCGTCGTTCCACAGCACTACAGCAGTAGAACCGTCCGCAGAGATTGTGAACTCCTCTACCTCGGCATCGTCACGCTCCAACAACACGTCCTTGTTGTAGCCGTGCGTGCTTGGCGTGACCTTGAGCAGGCGGAAACGTTCAGCGGAATGATCACTACGCACGATGTAACAATGACCGCCGTCTTCGGTGGGCAACACGAAGCCCTGATCTGTGGTGGACCCCTTGTCCACGGGCAACAGGGGCATCCATTCGCCCTCCGGACTCACTGCAAGCAACTCACGGTTGGTGCGAGACCCCACTCGGAACAAGGAGTACTGGTCACGAGAATGGATCAACGCACCGCCCGTGCGCCGATCCACCAACTTGGACTCACCGGTAACAGGGTTGAACAGGCGGCCTTCCACCGTTCCATCCCGGTCATAGGCACTCACGGCCACGTATTCGTCTTCCCAGCTGACCAACTCCACGGTGGCGTATGCGGCCAAGTCCACCATGTAGGCATTTGGATCCTCCGGGTTAGTGGTCACAAACCAGATCTGCTCATGGTCACCACCATCGGGCGCTACTTCGCAGGCCAACCACTCACCATTCGGGGAGTACAACACCCTGCGCACGGCGCCCTCAATCGGGAGCACAACCTCGCGCTCTTGGCCAGAAACGGGATCACCCTTGGCGTCGAGAGGAATCTGGATGGCTAGCGGGTAACGTTCCTGCTCCACCACCACGCACGCCAACAAACGACCATCTGGGGACAAAGCTGGAGCCTTGACGTAGCGGTCGACGGACCACAAGCAGTTCGGCTGATCACCACCACCCGCAGAAGTTTCTCCATGCACGGGCACTTCGTCGCTGACTACATCCTGATAATTCACAGCTCTAAATCCTAATTGCTGTGCAGGTGATCCTCGAAAGGGGCGGGAGGCAAAGCGCCTGAATTGACGGAACGTACGGTCCTGCTTGGCATCCTCGGGTTGCCTATCCCCGTGCACTTCGGGATGTTCGTATGATTCCGAATTTGTCACTACTGCATCACCACAGGCCCTTCTTCGTCTTCATCCACTAATGCACCTGCCGAAGGAATGTTCTCTCCCCATTCCACCGGATTCTGCAAGATCCACGTATCTTTGCCTCCGCCACCGCGAGAAGTGTTAACGATCAACGACCCCGCCGCAGCCGTCCGAGTTAACCCGGCAGGCACCGTGTGCGCAGTGAGCCTATGGGCGTTCACTGGCTGATCGGAGGCTTCCTGCTCACTTTGCGCAGGTCGCACATGAACGAACGCACGCAAATCCACGTGGCGGGGATGAATAACCTTATTACCTGTGGTGTCCTCACCATAAGTGGGCAACGTAGACAGACGAACCACGTCCTGAGCAATATAGCCTTCTGGGTTGTCCTTCAGTTCTTCAGCGCGCTGCGCCAGCACCTCGTCCGAACACTCTGGACCAATTGTGATGCCGTTTCCACCGTATCCATCCACTGGCTTGACTACCACTTCACCAAGTCGACTAAGCACCGCGTCAACTTCACCCGGCTTGTGACATAGGCACGTAGGAACCTGATCCAATAGCGGCTCTTCATCGAGGTAAAAGCGAATCATCTGCGGAACATAGGCATAGATGGCCTTGTCATCACCCACGCCATTGCCAAAGGCATTTGCAAAAAGCACCCGGTGACCGTTGAGGGCCTGCTCTAGGCCTGGGCCAAGCTTTTCTCCATTGAAACCTGTGGCTTCAAACAGCTGCTCCTTGGTGATGCGGATATAGACCACATCCAGGGGCCGCTCCTGCCCCTCGGCATCTCTGTAGTGCAGGTAACCATCGATCACGGCCAACTGGTCCGGCGTACACACCGGGGCACCGATCATCTCCGCGATACGTTGATGTTCAAACCACGCTGAATCAGTGTCACCAATGGACACGACTGCCAGCTGTGGATCCTGCGGGTTCTTCGCATTCTGCGGCACGGAGGCGCGCATTGTCTCCCTGATCATGGGGAACGCCTCTTCCGGGTCGTGCATGTCGTAGCCCTCCATGACCTCTCCAAAGAGCTCGCGGGAGATCTTTCGCATGGAGTGGGAAAATGTGATTCCCGACGGCACGCGCAGGTTATCCTCCAGCACGTACCAACGTCCTTCGTCCGTGCATACCAAGTCCATGCCACACACTTGTGCGCGGACGGAACCCGTGGGCTGCAGAAAGCCTGAGTCCTCGTACCCGGGTGCGCGCTGCAGGTCGAACTCGTCCACGACGCCAGCTTCAACGATCTTCTTCGGTCCGTACACATCGTCCAAAAAGGCATTGAGCGCCCGTGCGCGCTGCTCCAGACCTTCGGATAGGAACGTCCACGTCTCCGCGTTGATGATGCGAGGAATGAAGTCCATCGGGAACACCTGCGGCTCGTTCTCACCCGTGACGCGGAAGGTGATGCCTTCTTCGCGCTCCAAGTCTTCTGCGCGTGCGTTGCGCTCGTCTAGCTCCTGCAACCCGATTTCGGCGAACTTTTCCATGGCGAACGCGTAACGAGGGCGCGGGGTGCCGTCGGCAAAAAGGGCCTCATCCCACAACTTGGCCGCGGGGGAATTCGGGTCATACGCGGAGAACAGCTGCGCGTCCTCCGAAGGGGTGGCATCCGCATCGGGATCGTATGTGGGTAGGGTCTCGTCGGAGAACTCCATGGTCACCAACGGGCTGGGAGCATCGTTGGACTGCTCCCGAGGGGTTCCATCCGAGGTATTGGTGTCATCTTTTGCAGGGCACATAACCTTCAAGGCTAGCGACTTGTTCCTGCACCGACTTTGAAAACTGGCATTGTCCGTGCAAATTCGACCTACAAAACGAAACAAGCGGGGCACAACCTCGAAAGGTCATGCCCCGCTTGTGTGCAGGAAGTTTCAGCAGTTAGTGCTTACTTCTCCTCAGCAGCGTCCTCAGCCTTGTCAGCCTCTACTGCTTCAGCCTCAGCGGCCTCGTCGGTTGCGGTATCAGCCTCAACCTCAGGAGCCTGCTCAGCCTTGGTCTCTTCAGCCTCTGCTGCCTCAGCCTTGTCTGCGTTCTTGGAAGCAGCAGCGCGGTTTGCGCGCTCAGCCTCGGTAGAAACAAGTGGCTCGGTAACCAGGGAAATTTGAGAGATTGGAGCGTTGTCGCCCTTGCGGTTCTCCAGCTTGATGATGCGGGTGTATCCGCCGTCACGGCCTTCGAACTGTGGAGCCAGCTCGTTGAACAGGTAAGCAACAACTTCCTTGTTCGGGATGAGCTTCAAAACGTTGCGCCGGTCAGCCAGGGTGCCGCGCTTAGCCTTGGTGATCAGCTTCTCAGCGTATGGACGCAGCAGCTTAGCCTTTGCATCCGTGGTTTTGATGGCGCCGTGCTCGAACAGCTGGGCTGCCAAGTTGGACAGGATCTTCTTCTGGTGAGAAGCAGAACCGCCGAAACGGGCGCCCTTCTTTGGGGTAGGCATTAGTTCTCCTCGTGTGGGTGTTTAGTGAGCGCTTCGAAAAGCGACTTACTCCGCGATGTCTTCGCCCTCAGTGTCTACGAAATCGCCCGTTGCAGCGTCGTAGCCTTCGATCTCAGTGACATCGAAGCCCTCTGGGGCATCCTTCAAGCCCAGGCCAAGGCCGGCGAGCTTGATCTTTACTTCATTGATGGACTTCTGACCAAAGTTGCGGATGTCCAGCAGATCGGACTCCGTACGGGTGGCCAGCTCACCAACGGTGTGGATTTCCTCACGCTTGAGGCAGTTGTAAGAACGAACGGAGAAGTTCAGGTCCTCGATAGGCATATTGTATGCAGCGATGTGCTCGGTCTCCTGTGGGGATGGGCCGATCTCGATGCCCTCAGCCTCGTAGTTCAGCTCCTGGGCCAGTCCGAAGAGCTCCACTAGAGTCTTACCTGCGGATGCCATGGCATCGCGGGCGGTGATGGAGTTCTTGGTCTCTACATCCAAGATCAGCTTGTCGAAGTCCGTGCGCTGTTCCACACGGGTTGCCTCGACCTTGTAGCTGACCTTCAACACTGGGGAGTAGATCTGGTCCACAGGGATGCGGCCGATCTCGCTGGAAGCGGCTGCTGCAGGAACGTAACCACGGCCACGCTCTACGATCAGCTCGATGTCCAGCTTGCCCTGGTCATTGAGGGTAGCGATGTGCAGGTCCGGGTTGTGGACCTCTACTCCTGCGGGAGGAACAACATCGGCACCGGTGACGGCACCTGCGCCTTCCTTGCGGATGTACATCGTTACTGGCTCATCGGAATCGCTGGACAGAACCAGGGACTTGATGTTCAGGATGATGTCAGAGACATCTTCCTTTACGCCAGGGATGGTGGTGAACTCGTGCAGCACACCGTCGATACGCAGGGAGGTCACTGCTGCTCCGGGGATGGAGGACAGCAGGGTACGGCGCAGGGAGTTGCCGAGGGTGTAACCGAAGCCCGGCTCCAGTGGCTCGATGACGAACCGGGAGCGGGACTGATCGATGTATTCCTCGGTCAGTGATGGGCGCTGTGAGATAAGCATTGTCTGAAATTCTCCTTGTCGGCGACCGCTATTTGACGCCGGTAGAGGGGGAACCGCCTTTCACCCCACGGTGTGCAGCGAAAGTACGGCAACGGAGTAAAGCCGGGTTGTCTACTACTTGGAGTAGAGCTCGACGATGAGCTGCTCCTGCAGCGGCACGTCGATCTGAGCGCGCTCGGGCAGCTGGTGCACGAGGATGCGCAGAGTTGCCGGAACGACCTGCAACCAGGCCGGTACGACAGTATCAACCAAACGGTCCTGAGCTTCTTCGAACCACAGCATCGAGCGAGACTTTTCGCGCACGTCGATGATGTCGTACTGAGAAACCTTGAAAGAAGGAACGTTGATGTTCTTTCCGTTCACGGTGAAGTGACCGTGGGACACCAGCTGACGAGCCTGACGGCGGGTACGAGCCAGTCCTGCGCGGTACACGACGTTGTCCAAGCGAGACTCCAGGATGATGACCAGGTTGTCACCGGTCTTGCCAGCCTGGCGGTTAGCCTCAGCGTAGTAACGGCGGAACTGCTTCTCCAGCACGCCGTAGGTGTACTTAGCCTTCTGCTTCTCCTGAAGCTGCAGCAAGTACTCGGACTCCTTGATGCGAGCGCGGCCAGCCTGTCCCGGTGGGTACGGACGGCGCTCGAAGGAGCTATCGCCGCCGATGAGGTCGACGCGGAGGCGACGGGAAATACGGGTTGCGGGTCCGGTATAACGAGCCATTATTTATCCCTATCCTTTCTGTGTGATCTTTAGACGCGACGACGCTTTGGAGGGCGGCAGCCATTGTGTGGCTGCGGCGTAACGTCTGCGATCGTGCCGACCTCGAGGCCAGCGGTGGACAGGGAACGGATGGCGGTCTCGCGGCCGGAGCCTGGACCCTTAACGAAAACGTCAACCTTCTTCATGCCGTGCTCCATTGCCTTGCGGGCAGCGGACTCAGCAGCCATCTGGGCAGCGAATGGGGTGGACTTACGGGATCCCTTGAAGCCGACGTGGCCGGAGGATGCCCAGGAAATCACAGCGCCCTTCGGGTCCGTGATGGACACGATGGTGTTGTTGAAGGTGGACTTGATGTAGGCGTGGCCATTAACCACGTTCTTCTTGACGACGCGACGGCCGGTACGGCGAGCGCCGGAACGAGTCTTAGGAGGCATTACTTCTTCTTTCCTGCGATCGTCTTCTTAGGACCCTTACGGGTACGGGCATTGGTCTTGGTGCGCTGACCGCGAACCGGCAAACCACGACGGTGGCGCAGGCCCTGGTAGGAACCAATCTCGATCTTGCGGCGGATATCGGCCTGAATCTCGCGGCGGAGGTCACCCTCCACCTTCCAGGTGTTCTCAATCACGTCACGCAGAGCGGACAGCTGCTCGTCGGTGAGGTCCTTGGAGCGAAGGTCAGGAGAGATGCCGGTCTTTTCCAGCAGCTCTGCGGAACGGGCTGGGCCGATTCCGAAAATGTAGGTGAGTGCAACCTCCATGCGCTTATCGCGTGGGAGGTCCACACCAGCAAGGCGTGCCATAGGGCATTTCCTTCCGGATAATTGCGGCGGTTTTCTCCATACTCGTCCCGTTCAAAAACCACCAGCACTTGGTGCCGGTGAGTGTTTTGCGGGCTCTGGCCACCGCGGCCAAAGGTAGTTATCGGGGCTTGGCTTACGCACAAAAGCACACGGCGATTGCACGCAGGAAATGACCCCGAATGGATGTATGGAGGCTTACAGTATGAGTCTCACATAGCCCGTTGGCCAGCAATAACTAGTCAACTTTGTTTACTTGTAGCGGTAAACGATACGCCCACGGGTCAGGTCGTATGGGGAAAGCTCAACCACTACGCGATCCTCTGGGAGGATGCGGATGTAGTGCTGACGCATCTTGCCGGAGATGTGTGCGAGCACCTTGTGCCCGTTATCCAGCTCAACGCGGAACATCGCATTTGGCAAAGGCTCGACAATGCGGCCCTCGACCTCGATGGCGCCTTCCTTCTTAGCCATAAACTTCCTAACAACCTGGTGGTAAACGTATATTTTCCGCCACAGTCTGCGCGATCTCAGTCGCGTTTATGTGAGCGTTTGTCGTAGTAAGATCGTTGTCTCACAAGACAAAGGGAGACTTTACGCCCTTTTCCCTGCTCATGACAAATAAGTGTGCTCACCTTGTGGCCTAGGCCCCCGCACGTCCGGTGCGGCTCTAGCGGCGCGGCGTGAGAATCCGCGGTCCCCCAGCGGTCGCCGCCACGGTGTGCTCCCAGTGCGCGGCGTGCGAACCATCGACCGTCACCACGGACCAATCATCTTCCAGCACCACGGAATCCTCGGTGCCCAGCGTCAGCATCGGCTCGATAGCCAGCGCGGAACCTTCCTGAATCACCGGTCCACGCCCCGGCTTGCCCTCGTTGGCCAAGAACGGATCCTCGTGCATGGTGTGCCCGATGCCGTGCCCGCCGTATCCATCGACGATGTATAGATCGACGCCAAACTTCTTCTCCGCCTCATACGTGGCCTTTTCCAATGCCCAGGACACATCCGTGAGTCGGTTACCGGGGACCATCGCCTTCAGACCTTCCATCAGGACCCACTCCGTGGCCTCGTTGAGCAAGCGCACGTCCTCGGCCAACTCCCCCACGCCGAATGACCAGGCGCTATCACCCACCCATCCCCCGAGTGTGGCGCCGCAATCCACACTGACCAGGTCGCCGTCTTTGAGCACCACGTCATCGGAGGGAATGCCGTGCACGATCATCTCATTGACCGACGAGCAGATAGAACCCGGAAACCCCTGGTAGCCCTTGAACGTCGGCACGGCACCTGCGCTACGGATCACGTCCTCTGCGATCTTGTCCAGATCCAGCGTGGTCATCCCCGGCTTCACGGCCGCGCGCACTGCCTGCAACGCGTCACCGACGATCTTGCCCGCAGCCTCCATGGCATCCAGTTGCTCGGGAGTCTTGGCGGCGATCGCCTTGGTCTTTTTTCTAAAGCCCATGGGTGGGTGCGTCCTATCTGCGGGTTGTTGTTTTTTTCTTCCCGACGCCATGCGCGCGATCGATCGAGGCTGGCGTCGAAAAGAAAAGGAAGGGAAATGAAAAACCACGCCCGGCCAGGAAGATCACTGACGAGGCGCGGCGGGTGAGACCCAAAAAGGCTAGTTGCCCAGGGCATCCAAGGTGGTGGTGGAGATATCTTCCACGGAACCTTCGGCGTCGATGTTGACCAGGATGTCCTCATAGTGCTTGATCAGAGGAGCGGTCTCATCGCGGTAGACCTCGAGGCGGGTGCGGATGGTGTCCTCGTTGTCATCATTGCGACCACGGGCGAGCATGCGCTCCACCACGACGTCCTCGGAGACAACGTAGTTGACCACAGCGTCCAGCGATGTGCCGGACTTGGACAGCATCTCTTCCAGCAGTTCGGCCTGCTCGATGGTGCGTGGGAAGCCGTCGAGGAGGAAGCCGTTCTGGGCGTCGTCCTCGTTCAGGCGATCCTGAACCATCTTCGCGGTGACCTCGGTGGGAACCAGCTTGCCGGCATCCATGAATTCCTGAGCTTGCTTGCCCAGATCGGTGCCGTTGCTGATGTTCGCGCGGAACAAATCGCCGGTGGAAATGTGTGGGATCTTCAGGGAATCGGACAGCAGTGCTGCCTGGGTGCCCTTGCCGGCTCCGGGAGGGCCGAGGAGAACTAGTCTCATTTCAGGAATCCTTCGTAGTTAGCTTGCATGACCTGGGACTCGATCTGCTTCACGGTGGTCAACGCGACAGACACCAGAATCAGAATCGCAGTGCCACCAAACGGCATGGAACCGTTGGCCGATGCTGAGGTCTGGACACCCATGTTAATCAGGATGTTCGGCAGGATGGCAATGAGGCCCAAGTAGATGGAACCCACCACCAGCAGACGGTTCATCACATAACCCAAGTACTCGGCGGTCGGACGGCCGGGGCGGATGCCGGGGATGAAGCCACCGTACTTCTTCATGTTGTCTGCCTGATCGTACGGATCGTACTGCACGGAGACGTAGAAGAAGGAGAAGAAGATGATCAGCAGCAAGTAGACCGCGATGTAGGCCCAGTTAGATGGGTCTGTCAGCGCGCTGATGACCGTGCGGTTCCACCAGTTGTCCTGATTCTGCGCGGCGGCGGAATCATTGGACTGGATGATCTGGGTGATCAAGATGGGGACGGTCAGCAGGGAGGACGCGAAGATCACTGGGATCACGCCAGCTTGGTTGACCTTCAGTGGCAAGTAGGTGGAGGTCTCGCCGTACTGGCGGCGGCCAATCATGCGCTTAGCGTACTGCACCGGAATGCGGCGCTGGCCCTGCTCGATGAAGACCACGCCCACCACGAGGATCAGCACACCCACGATCACCGCGCCGAACTTGAAGCCACCACCGGAGGACAGGATGGTCGCGCCCTCAGCAGGCAGCATGGTGGCGATACCTGCGGTAATCAGCAGGGACATGCCGTTGCCCACGCCACGGTCGGTGATCAGCTCGCCCATCCACATCAGCAGCACAGCACCGGAGGTCATGATCAGCACCATGACCACCAAGCCGAACACGCCGACGTTGTCCTTCAGCACAGGGATGCCCTGGCCCAGCAATTGCTGACGGTCCGCCAGAGCGACGATGCCGGAGGACTGCAGCAGCGCCAGCGCCACCGTCAGATAACGGGTGTATTCCGTCATCTTGGCTTGGCCGGACTGGCCCTCCTTCTTCAACTGCTCAAACTTAGGGATCACGACTGTGAGCAACTGAATGATGATGGAGGCCGTGATGTACGGCATGATGCCCACCGCGAAGATGGACAGCTGCAGCAGCGCGCCGCCAGAGAACAGGTTGATTAGAGAATAGACCGCCGATTGCTCGGTCAGATCGCTAATCTGCTGCGTAATTCGGGCGTAATCCACACCAGGTGTTGGGATCTGGGCGCCGATGCGATAAAGGATGACCAACGCAATAGTGAAGAGAATCTTCTTGCGGAGATCAACATTTTTGAACGCCGAGACGATGGCGGACAAACTAGCCTCCTGGGTATTTGGTACGGCATTTCGGCGCGCCCCGCGTGGGTGGTGCGGCGGCTGGCCAAAATTCGGCCGATGTACAACCCCCGAATAGTATCAGGCGCGCGGGACACTCGATAGTCTGACGGCCGATTTAGCCGTCCGCTTAACGCGTTCTTATCGCTTCCCTACCGACCGAGCAATTCTTCACGGATTAAGAACGGGTTCTGCTTGGTTTTGTTCTTCTTTCCCGCTTTTGCGTTTCGAGTATGCAGTTTTTCGACGTCAGACTTCGCTACCTCTTGCACGTCGTCCAACCACTGCTGCCTTTTCGCTGCCGAGGACGTACGGACCGGCGAATACCTCGTGACCGAAACCGGCTTAAAGCCGCAGAAGCGCAGCGTGGACTGAGCCACCTGCTTGACCGTAGGCCTGCCCTGCAACAGCGTTAAGTACCACCCCGGCGAATCGGCAGTCATCACGAATCGGGCGGAACGTCCGCCGAAGTGTCCGTGTGGCAAGCCATGATCGTCATAGTGGTACGCCCACTTGGCCTCGAGTGTTCGGTCGAAAAATCCCTTCAGCAGCGCAGGAGTGGAACCCCACCACAGTGGCGCCAAAATCACCAGGTGATCGCTCTCGTCCAGAGCCTTCTGTGTTTCCTTCAGATCGGGCTCTAGTTCCTGCGTTCCTCGGTAGCCGAGGTGCAGGATCGGGTCAAAGTCCAGCGCGTGCAGATTGATACGCTGCACAGTTGCTCCAGCTTGTTGTGCAGCGTCTGCATACAGCGCAGCCAGCTGACTGGTGAATGATTCCGGATTGGGGTGACCGTTGATCACCAAGATGTTCGGCATGAGTGAGCCCTTCGGTGGGATATGCGGTGGCTTGTGACTACATTTAGACAGTGTCTAGATTGCACGCCTTTAAGGCTGTACTAGGATCTTGACTGTGTCAAGTTCAACGGAAAAGTCCTACCACCACGGCCGGCTCCTCGAAGATCTCCGCGCCACTGGGTTCGACATGCTCACCGAGCATCCCGCCAGCAGAATCAGCATGCGGGAACTCGCCCGCCGCGCTGGAGTGAGCCACCAGGCGCCCTATCACCACTTCAGCGATAAAAAAGCGCTGCTCGAGGACTTAAGTACGGAATGCATGCGCCGGTTTGGCGTTGAACAAGAAGCAGCCGTACACGCGGCGCACGGAGGAATAGCTGCCTTGCGGGCCCAAGGACTCGCCTACATCCGCTTCGCAGCGCGCTACCCGCACGCGTTCGCCTTGATCTACGATCCAGCGGTGTGCGACCCGGGTAATCCAGGGCCAGAGAAGCAGGTTCAGATCGACCGGGTGGAGGCGCTACTGCGGGAGACCGCGGGGCGGGCGCAGGACGAGGGCATGTTCGCCGCGACCGACTCTGCCGAATTGACCACGATGGTGTGGGGCCTGGTGCACGGGCTCGCGCAACTAGTGACGGCGGGACACCTGCCGCTGGAGGAGGCGGAAGCATCCGTGACAGCGCTGGCTGCAGAGCGATAACGCAGCAAAAAGCGCCCCACACCTTCACAGGTGCGGGGCGCTCTCTCGCTCAGCCGCGCGCAGCGGCCAAACAGTTAGACCTTAAGCCTCGGTGACGGAGCCACCTGCAGCCTCGATCTTCTCCTTGGCAGACTTGGAGAACTTCTGAGCGGTGACGTTCAGCTTTGCGCTGATGTCTCCGTTGCCCAGAACCTTCACCGGCTGCTTCGGACGGCACAGGCCTGCAGCAACGATGTCTGCTACTGCAACATCGCCGCCATTAGGGAATGCCTTTTCCAGGTCCTCAACGTTGACTACCTGGAAGACAACCTTTGCTGGGTTCTTGAAGCCCTTGAGCTTCGGCAAGCGCATGTGCAGTGGCATTTGGCCACCCTCAAACGCTGCAGAAACCTGCTTACGGGCCCGAGTACCCTTGGTACCACGACCAGCGGTCTTACCCTTGGATGCCTCACCACGACCGACACGGGTCTTGGCCTTGTTGGCACCCTTTGCTGGGCGGAGGTCGTGGAGCTTAATTGGATCGCTCATTTTTACTCTCCTGCCACTTCTTCGACCTCAACCATGTGGCGCACGGTGTTGATCTGTCCGCGGACGATTGGAGAATCCTCACGTACCACAGACTGACCGATGCGCTTCAGGCCGAGTGAGCGCATAGACTCGCGCTGCTTTGGCTTGGTTGCGACGATGCCCTTCAACTGGGTGATCTTCAGAGCCATTGCTTATGCCCCCTGTCCTGCAGCACGTGCACGCAGCATTGCTGCTGGAGCAACCTCTTCGAGGGACTTGCCACGACGAGCGGCAACTTCCTCTGGGCGTACGAGCTGCTTCAGGCCGTCCACAGTTGCGTGGACAACGTTGATTGCGTTGTCAGAGCCGAGGGACTTGGACAGAATGTCCTGCACGCCGGCACATTCCAGAACTGGACGTGCAGCGCCACCGGCGATAACACCGGTACCTGGAGCAGCTGGCTTCATCATGACGATGCCGGCTGCAGCCTCACCCTGAACTGGGTGAGTGATGGTGCCGTTGATCATTGGCACGCGGAAGAAGTTCTTGCGAGCCTCTTCTGCGCCCTTCTGAATTGCGGCAGGAACTTCCTTGGCCTTGCCGTAGCCCACGCCGACCATGCCCTGGCCGTCGCCGACGATGACCAGTGCGGTGAAGCTGAAGCGACGTCCACCCTTAACCACCTTGGACACGCGGTTAATGGTTACGACGCGCTCGATGTACTGGTTGCGCTCGTCCTGCTGCTGGTTGCGACGATCGTTGCGACGGTCGTTGTTACGGCCGTCACGATCGTTGCGGCGGTCGTTGTTACGGCCGTCGCGGTTGTTGTCGTTGTTCTCGGCGGAGCGTCCGCCGTTACGTTCACGTCCCGACATCACGCGTTCCTTCCGTTGGTGTTGTAGTTAGCGGTGATCATTAGAACTTCAGACCACCTTCGCGGGCGGCGTCTGCCAGTGCGGCGACGCGACCGTGGTACTTGTAGCCAGCGCGGTCGAAAACGACTGCTTCGATGCCAGCGGCCTTAGCGCGCTCCGCGATCAGTTGACCCACCTTTGCTCCGCGTGCCTTCTTGTCACCCTCGAGGGAACGCACATCTGGCTCCATCGTGGACGCCGCGACCAGGGTGTGGCCAGCGGTGTCGTCGATGACCTGAACGTGCATGTGACGAGAGGTACGGTGCACAACGAGACGTGGAGTCTCTGGCGTGCCGGACAGGGTCTTGCGGATACGGAAGTGGCGACGTGCGCGAGCGTTGCGACGGCGGGTGGAGATGTCCTTGCCCACCGGCAAACGCTGGCCTTCCTTGTTCGTTGCGTTGTTGCTCATTACTTACCCGTCTTTCCATCCTTGCGACGGACCTGCTCGCCTTCGTAACGGATGCCCTTACCCTTGTATGGGTCATCCTTCCGCAGCCGGCGGATGTTAGCGGCGATCTGTCCAACCTGCTGCTTGTTGATGCCTTCGATGGAGAACTTGGTGTTTCCGTCGACGGCAAACTTGATGCCCTCAGGCGCCTCAATCAGGACTGGGTGAGAGTAGCCCAGTGCGAACTCCAGGTTCTGGCCCTTGAGCTGCACACGGTAACCCACACCGAAGATTTCCATCTTGATGGTGTAACCATTGGTAACGCCCTCGACCATGTTGTTGATCAGGGAGCGGGACAGGCCGTGCAGGGAACGGTTCTTGCGGTGGTCATCTGGGCGGGAGACGACGAGTTCTTCGCCTTCCTGAGCCACGGTGATTGGTGCCGGAATCTCCTGAGCCAGGGTGCCCTTAGGACCCTTGACTTCAACGTTCTGGCCGTTGATGGTGACGGTGACGCCAGAGGGTACGGTCACCGGTGCCTTGCCAATACGAGACATGGTTAAACCTCCTCTTACCAGACGTAGGCGAGGACTTCTCCGCCCACGCCCTTGTTGTTGGCCTCACGGTCAGTCAGCAGACCCTGGGACGTGGAAATAATAGCCACGCCCAGGCCACCGAGAACCTTTGGCAGATTAGTGGACTTTGCGTAAACGCGCAGACCTGGCTTGGAAACACGGCGCACGCCAGCGATGGAACGCTCGCGAGATGGGCCGTACTTCAAGTTCAGTTCCAGGGTCTTGCCGACGGTCTCGTCGTTAACGGAGTAGTCGGCGATGTAGCCTTCCTGCTTCAAGATCTCGGCGATGTTGGCCTTGATCTTGGAGGATGGCATAGACACGGTGTCGTGGAACGCATTGTTTGCGTTGCGCACTCGTGACAACATGTCCGCAATCGGATCAGTCATGGTCATGTGAAGTGACCTGTTGCCTTTCTCGTTACGGTTCCCGTGCTCACCCTTGATTAGTCGCGTGTACCGCACGATCGCTGGCTACTCACGCTCCGCCTAACTCAGTAGTTAGGGGTGCTCGCTGCCTTTATCCGTGCGGCCGCTTCGGGCGAGGGGCCTGTAACAAAGTGGATGTACAGTTTTTCTCCCTTGTAGCGGGAGACTCTTTCCGCAGGTCATGTGGCATTCCCGAGATTTTGACGCGGTAGCGTCGAAAAAAGAACATGGGGGTACCTACCTACGGCAAGACCTGACTAGCCTAGCAACCAGCTAAAACATGTCCAAATCCCTGCTCAGAAGCATAGAGCTGAAGTGTAAGGTCGGCGCCATGCAGAGCCGACCGACCTCACTAGCCGCACCTGCTGGCCCACGCACTCACTAGCACCTTCTCAACTCTTCCCTAGAGTACTTTGATTAGGCTTACCTTGTTCATATAGGCTTGCTCCCGTTAAGACCACGGAGTTTCACGCGTCAAGGAGGGTGCATGGCTACCTCTACCCCGCATGCACAATCCCCTTCTCAAACACACCTGGGGTCTCGCGCGGACGCCACTTCGGACGCTTCTGCCAGCACTCCATCAGGCAAACTCCCGCGCCGCCTCGTCGGCCTCGGGGTACTTTTCCTCTTACTCCTCGCCAGCATCGTTGCCAGCATTGTGTTCGGTTCCCGGCAGATCCCTTTCGGAGAAGTGACCGCTGTGTTCCGCGATCTCGGCACGGCGTTCGGCCACGCGGAGGGGCTGAATGTGGATCAGCGCGTGATCGTCGAGCTCCGCATTCCCCGCACCCTGTTGGGCCTAGTCGCCGGTGCTGCCCTCGGCGTCTCCGGCGCATTGATCCAAGGGCACACGCGCAACCCTCTCGCGGACACGGGCATTCTCGGCATCAACTATGGTGCGTCCCTGGCCGTAGTTGCCAGCTTCTCCTTGCTGGGTGTGACGTCCGTGTGGGCTACCAGCATGTGGGCGTTCGGTGGGGCCATCGCTGCTACTGCGTTGGTGTTTAGTTTGGCGTCGATAGGAGGAGGACAGGCCAATCCGATGACGCTGGTCCTCGGCGGTGCGGCTTTGTCTGCGGTCCTCAGCGCCATCATCAGCGGTTTTATCCTCACTGACGATGCCAACCTGGATCGCATGCGCTTCTGGACCGTCGGCTCCATCGCGGGCCGGGATCTCACCGTGTTCTACGGCGTGCTGCCGTTTATCCTGGCGGGCCTCGTGCTGGCGTTCATCACGGCACCGCAGCTGAACCTCCTCAATCTGGGCGATGACATCGCCTCTGGACTGGGCATCAGCACCCAGCGCGCCCGCTTGATCGGCATGGCTCTGATCGCACTGCTGGCGGGTGCCGCGACAGCTGCCGCCGGCCCCATCACCTTCATCGGCCTGGTGGTCCCGCACCTCGTGCGCGCCGTCACGGGCCCTGATTACCGCTGGATCCTCCCCTACTCTGCCCTGACGGGTGCGGTGATGATGCTGCTCGCAGACGTGGTGGGCCGTCTGATCACTCGTCCGGGCGAGTTGCAAGTGGGCATCGTCCTCGCGTTCGTGGGCGCGCCGTTCTTCATCACCCTTATTTATCGACGCCGGGTGGTGGCCATTTAATGAGTTCCCTCCTTGCCCGCCCTACCTCTTCCACTATCCCCGGCCGTCCGCCGTTCCGCGTGGGCCCATTTTCTGTGGTGCGGCGCCCTCGCGCGTTGACGGTGTCTCTATTGCTGCTCGTGGCGATCGTCTTGCTAGCGGCGGTCTCCATCGGCCTGGGCGACTATCCCGTTTCCCCGGCTCGTGTGCTGGAGGTGCTGTTCACCGGCCAGGGAACCCGCATTGAGCGTCTGGTGGTTTTGGATTGGCGCATGCCTCGTGCGCTGACGGCCATTCTGGTGGGCTGTGCGCTGGGTTTATCCGGAGCCCTCACTCAGTCCGTGACCCGCAATGCGCTGGCCAGCCCGGATATCTTAGGCTTCACCACGGGCGCATCTGCGGCCGCGGTCACCGTCATCACTCTGGGTGGTGGCGCTGGTGGTTTCCTCGGCTGGCTCAGCAGCATCGGCATCCCCCTGGCCGCAGTGCTTGGTGCGGCTCTAACCGCAACGGTGATGTGGGCTCTGGCGTGGAGGAGATCCACTGATTCCTTCCGGCTAGTGCTGTTCGGCATCATCATCTCTGCCCTGTTGACCTCGTATATCAACTTCCTGATGATCCGCACGGAATTGCGCGATGCCGCAGCCGCCCAGTTCTGGCTTACTGGCTCCCTGAGCACTGCGGACTGGTCGAAGATGTGGCCCGTCGCCATCGTGGTACTGGTGTTTACCCCCCTGCTGGCCTGGATTGGTCACCAACTTTTAGCCACCCTATTGGGCTCGGATACTGCTCGGGCTCTGGGACAAAACGTCCAGGGTGTACAGGTGCTGCTGCTCGCCGCTGCCGTGGCCTTGGCAGCAGTGGCGGTGTCTGCCGCTGGCCCCATCGGATTCGTCGCCTTCGTGGCCCCACAGGTGGCCCTGCGCTTGTGTAACTGCTCTGCACCACCGCTTCTTGCATCCGCACTGACCGGCGCGGCGCTCCTCCTGCTGGCAGATATCAGCACCCAAACTCTGTTGCCCGTAGAGCTGCCGGTGGGCATTCTCACCTCGGCAATCGGCGGTGCGTTCCTTATTTATTTGCTGGTGCAACGGAATAGGTCAACCACGGCATGAGGAAAGATACCACCCTGGAAGTTAGCAGTGACGCGAACAAAGAAGGACACATGATTCAGAACCACAGCATGACCGCACGCGGCCTCACCGTGGGCTACGGCGACCGGACGGTCATCGAGGGTTTGGACGTGGACTTTCCTCGCGGACAGATCACCACAATCATCGGCCCTAATGGCTGCGGTAAATCCACGTTGTTGCGAGCCATGTCTCGCTTACTTCCGGCCAATGAGGGCGAAGTGTTGTTAGACGGTACCGATATCTCATCCATCAAGCGCAAAGATCTCGCACGGACCATCAGCGTGCTGCCACAAACCCCTACCGCCCCAGAGGGACTCAACGTGGCTGATCTCGTCTCGCGCGGTCGGCATCCACACCAATCGTGGATCCGTCAGTGGTCGTCCACGGACGAAGCCGAGGTGCACAAGGCGCTGGAAATGACTGGCTCGATGGGGCTGGCGGAGCGCACCCTGGATTCCCTGTCCGGCGGGCAGCGGCAGCGCGTGTGGATCTCCATGGTTCTTGCGCAAAACACGGACAACCTGTTCCTGGACGAGCCCACCACCTACCTGGATCTGGCCACGTCGGTAGAGATTTTGGAGCTGGTGCAGCGTCTACGCCGAGAGCTGCATCGGACCGTGGTGATGGTGCTGCACGATCTCAACTTGGCCGCGCGCTACAGCGATAATCTCGTGGTTATGAAGGATGGACAGATCCTCGCCACCGGGCGTCCCAGCGAGGTGATTACCCCAGAGCTACTACTCGAGGCGTTTTCCCTCAATGCGCTGGTCATCGAGGATCCTGTCACCGGCGGTCCGCTGATCGTCCCCAAGTGACGATCGGAGCTTAGTCCTCCATCAGCTCCTGGGCTGGAGTCTTCTTGGACTTCCGCCAGTTGATCATCGCCGAAATCACCACCGGGATCACGGACACCAGCACAATGACGATGGCGATCATGTCGATGCGATCCGCAATGCCCGGGATATCCCCCAGCAGCACGCCGATGCCAACCATGCTGACAATCCACAGCACAGCACCCGTGACGTTCCATCCCACGAACTTCTTGTACGGCATCTCCGCGGTACCAGCGGCCACGGGAATGTAGGTACGCACGATCGGGATGAAGCGTCCCAGTACCAGAGCCAACGGCCCGTACTTCAGGAAGAAAGCCTCGGCTTGTTCGAGGTGCTCAGTTTTGAGGATCTTGGCGTCGGGCTTAAACAATTTGCGACCAAAACGGTGGCCGAGCCAGAAACCCACCTGGTCGCCCAAGAACGCCGCGACGATGGCCACGCCGACCAGAATCGGAACGTTCAAGCCCAGCTGATCGCGCAGGATTGCCGCGGTGACCAGCATTGAATCGCCGGGCAGGAACGGAAAGAGCACGCCGGATTCAATAAAGATGATCAGCGCAATGCCGCCGAGCGCCCAGCCGCCAAAGTTCTGGAGCAGGGTGGTGGCGTCCATGAGGTCGCTTAAGTGCACAGGGAATCCCTTCTAGAAAACAACCGGTCTATTCTTACCCCGGTTTCTGACCGGAATACAGGCAGGCGTGCCCGATTGCGACTGGTTCACAAACAGTCAGCATGAAACGCAGGCATTGCACAGAAAAACCCGCACCAACTTCAACAAAGAAGTGTGCGGGTTTTCTAAGCCAAGTTGCTGAGAGTCTCGGCGTACAAACAGAAGCGGGAATTACTCGCCGGAGTTTTGCTTGGACTTGAATGGGAAGCCCAGCTCGCGGAGCAGAGCGCGTCCCTCATCATCGTTGGTCGCGGTGGTGACCACGGTGATGTTCATACCGCGTGGACGGTCAATCTTGTCTACGTCGATTTCGTAGAACATGGACTGCTCGTTCAGGCCGAAGGTGTAGTTACCGTGGCCATCGAACTGCTGGTCAGACAGGCCGCGGAAGTCACGAATACGTGGCAGCGCGACGGTCAGCAGACGGTCCAGGAACTCCCACATGCGGTCGCCGCGCAGGGTAACGCGGGCGCCGATGGGCATGCCTTCGCGGAGCTTGAAGTTAGCGATAGCCTTCTTCGCAACGCGGATCTGTGGCTTCTGACCGGTGATCAGGGTGAGATCTTCGATCGCACCGTTGATCAACTTGGAATCGCGGGCAGCGTCGCCGACACCCATGTTGACGACCACCTTGGTGACGCCTGGGATCTGCATGACGTTGTCGTAGTTGAACTCAGAGTTCAGCTTCTCGCGGATTTCTGCACGGTACTCGGACTTGAGGCGTGGAGTGTAGTTTTCGCTCATCGTTAGATGTCCTTCCCGTTGCGCTTGGAGACGCGGATCTTCTTGCCGTTCTCATCGAAGCGGTAGCCAACGCGGGTTGGGTTTCCATCAGCATCTACGACCATCACGTTGGACACGTGGATCGGTGCTTCCTGGGTAACGATGCCACCGGACTCGGCGCCCCGCTCTGGGGCGGAGTTAGCAACGTGCTTCTTGATGCGGTTTACGCCCTCAACGAGGACCTTTTCCTGAGCTGGGTAGGCCTCAATGACCTTGCCCTTAGCGCCCTTATCTGGGCCGGAGATCACGATGACGGTATCGCCCTTACGGATCTTCATTTACAGCACCTCCGGAGCGAGAGAAACGATCTTCATGAACTTCTTCTCGCGAAGCTCACGAGCCACTGGGCCGAAGATACGGGTACCGCGTGGGTCATTGTCGTTTGCCTTGATGATGACGGCGGCGTTCTCGTCGAACTTGATGTAGGAGCCGTCTGCGCGACGGGTTTCCTTCTTAGCGCGAACGATTACGGCCTTGACGACCTCACCGGACTTAACAGTGCCACCTGGGGTGGCTTCCTTGACGGTTGCAACGACGATGTCGCCGATGCCACCGGAGCGTCGGGTGGAACCACCGAGAACGCGGATGACCAGGATTTCCCGGGCACCGGTGTTATCGGCGACTCGCAGACGCGATTCTTGCTGAATCACTTTGAGTCTCCTCGTAGACCTAGATTGCTTAATGTGCGTGGGATTACCGACCCTCGCGCACGTGGTCCGTGCCTTGTTCTGTGTTGGTCGACGTGTGTTTTTCGTCGACGCCAGGGCGAACCTGATCCACTCTTCTCAGGGCGGATACGGGGTTCTCCCCTGGATGTACGCCAGAACTGGCAACCTCCGAATTATTCCATGTTTGGGCGCTGATTCCAAAAGCCGCTTGCATATGGACTTTCCTGTTCGCGCTACCGCGTCCGAAGGCCAGGAACTTCGCCCTCCAAAACATAAGTAAATATTATTAATAAGGGCTTAGATCTCCCTTAGTTTTTCTTAAACCTCTAGGAATGTTCAACTAAATCGCCGCAAAATTCCTGTGTGATATGGCGCACATTTCCCCGATTTCTCCTAGAGAAACCCCATTAGGTCATGCTAAATTCGTCGTTGTACGCACGGCAAGCGATCAAGAACGTCAATTTTAGATTCATAACGTTTGCCTATTGCCAAGTTCAAGACAAAAGGAGTCCGTTCATGAAGCTTAAGAAGTCCCTCGTCACCCTGACCGCCGCTACCGCTGTTGCCCTGGCTGGCGTTCCAGCCGCACAGGCAGAGGACGCTGCAACCGAGCCAGCCGCTACCGCTGAGGCTCCAGCCGGCTCCACCGCCGCAGACAACGGCACCGAGACCGGCACCGAGGAAGACACCACCTCCGGCTCCTCCGAGGAGTCCGGCGCACTGGAGTCCTCCGAAAACCCAGAGCTGCAGGAGTCCGTGAACGGCTCCTTCGGCTGGGATGAGGAGACCACCGGCTTCGACAAGTTCCTGACCATCCTGGACGGAATCGTCAAGGTTGCTAAGACCATCGCCGGCATCCCAGACCTGTCTGCTCTGAGCAGCTAGTAAATAGCGCGCGCTACCGCGCATCTAGCTACAGCGCATCACAGCGCGCATAGCTTCTTTCACCGTTGGGCACTCGCAATGTTGCGAGTGCCCAACGATCCCCCGGAAGTGCCACACGATTTACGTTTCCGCAGGTCGCAGATTGAGGCATGACACTTCCGGGGGATCATTGTGCATATCGGACCAGGAAAAAAGCCAAAGCAACAATGGATAGCGCACTTCGCTAGGGAGCGGCGCATTTTATTAACGTTCGCAAACTAAACTTATTTCCATAAGGAAAGACAGAGACTTCCCTGCGCTGCGTTTACTTTTCCATAACCTCAGGGGTGGATTTTTTAAAAATTTTTCAGCCCTCAACTGAACATGATCGCTGCTCAGCGCGGTAGCGTTACATAAATACTTGAATTTTTACACTTTTCTTAACTTCTAGCGGATGCCGGTTGTTTTGCGCCGTGTTAGATTCTCCTCGTAACGAGGTCTGCGCCTCGAAATCCCCTGCGCATTGCCTCCATCTGACACTCGAGAAAGAGAAGAATCATGAAGCTCAAGAAGTCCCTCATGGCCATCACCACCGCTACCGCTGTCGCCATCTCCGGCACCGCAGTTGCTTCCGCTCAGGACACCACCGGCTCCCTGGAGAACATCACCGAAGGCGGCCTGACCGGTTCCATCGGCGGCAACGAAGAGACCACCGATCCCGCAACCGGCGAGGGCACCGAGACTCCAGCTCCAGGCACCGAAGAGGGCGAAGCTACCGGTTCCGCAGACTTCTTCGGCTGGGACGAAGAGACCTCTGGCCTCGACAAGCTCGAGACCATTTCTACTGTTTTCGGTGTCATTGTGACCGTCGTCGGCGGCATCGCCACCCTGGTTGGCGCTGTCATGAAGATCAACGACATGCTGGCTCCAAAGAACTAAGTCTTAATCTTCTTGGTTCTTTAAAACCGCACAAAAGAGCCGCCCCGCTTCCCTTTCGGGAAGTGCAGGGCGGCTCTTCTGCTCTCTCACTTAAACCAGTGAGAGAAAGACCCTAAGCCTCGCCGATTGCGGCGAGTGCGTCGCGCATCAGTTCAGCTGCCTGCGTTGGGGTCTTGCCCACGCGCACGCCAGCTTCTTCCAGTGCTTCCTTCTTTGCCTCCGCGGTGCCGGAAGAACCGCTGACGATGGCTCCCGCGTGACCCATCGTCTTACCCTCCGGAGCGGTGAATCCGGCGATGTAGCCCACCACTGGCTTGGTGACATTTTCCGCGATGTACTTGGCCGCGTACTCCTCCGCGTCGCCACCAATTTCACCAATCATGATGATCGCCTTGGTCTCCGGATCATTCTGGAAAGCCTCGATCGCAGCAATGTGGGTAGTGCCGATGATCGGATCTCCACCAATACCGATGCAGCTGGTGAATCCCAGGTCAGACAGCTCGTGCATCACCTGATAGGTCAAGGTACCGGACTTAGACACCAGCCCGATCTTGCCAGGCTTGCCCGCGGACTCCGCTGGGATGATGCCAGCATTGGACTGTCCCGGAGAGATGATTCCCGGGCAGTTCGGGCCGATGATGCGGGTATTGGACTCCTTGGCCAGAGCAAAGAACTCGGCAGTATCCTTCACCGGTACACCCTCGGTGATCACCACGGCCAGTGGAATGTTCGCCTTGATGGCTTCCTCGGCCGCCGCCTTGGTGAACTTGGCTGGCACGAAGATCACGGAGACGTTGGCATCCGTCGCCTTCATCGCTTCGCGCACAGAGCCGAACACAGGGATCTCGTCGCCACCGTCGAAAGTGACCGTCTCGCCCGCCTTTTTAGGGTTTACGCCACCGACGATGTTCGAACCGGAGTTCAGCATGCGCTGCGTATGCTTCATGCCCTCCGAGCCGGTCATGCCTTGGACAATGATCTTGGAATCGCTATCGAGAAAAATAGCCATTTTCTTTCGTCCTCTTCCTTTTACTATCCGTGGCGTTTAGTTGTTATGACCGGCCTGGGAGGCCAGCTCGGCGGCAGTGCGGGCAGCGTCATCCATGGTGTCTTCCCGCTGCAGCCCGGGCAGGTTGGCGTCATCCAAAATCTTCCGGCCCTCTTCCGCATTGTTGCCATCCAAACGGACGACGAGCGGCTTCGGCTCAATGCCATCAGACTCAAGAATGCGGTAGGCCTGCACGATTCCCTTGGCGACCTCGTCACACGCGGTGATGCCACCGAAGACGTTGACGAAAACCGACTTGACCTGGGAATCGCCCAAGATGACTTCCAGACCATTCGCCATGACCTCGGCATTGGCACCGCCGCCGATGTCTAGGAAGTTGGCGGGCTTCGGGGAGCCGGCGAACTCTTCACCGGCATAAGCAACCACGTCCAGCGTGGACATCACCAGACCGGCACCGTTGCCGATCACGCCTACGTCGCCATCCAGCTTCACGTAGTTCAGGCCCATCTTCTGCGCCTTGAGCTCCAATGGGTCCGCTGCGCTGTGGTCTTCCAGCTCTGCGTGCTCTGGGTGACGGAAGCTAGCGTTGCCATCCAAAGACATCTTGCCGTCCAGGGCCAGGATCTCTCCCGACTTCGTCTTGACCAGTGGGTTGACCTCTACCAGGGTGGCATCCTCGCCGGTGTAGGCCTCGTACAGCTTTTTGAATACGGGGATGAGCTTCTTGACGTCATCCTCTGGGAATCCCGCTTCCTCAGCCATCTCGCGGGCCAACGTGTCGGTCATCCCATCCAGCGGGGAGAAGTTGCGTCGAATAAGAGCTTCCGGACGCTCCTCGGCCAGCTTCTCGATCTCCACACCACCCTCACGGGACAACATCGCGAGGTAACGACGCTTGGTGCGGTCCAACAGGATGGAGAAGTAGTACTCCTCGGCGATATCCGCCCCCTCGGCCACCATCACCCGGCGCACGGTATGACCCTTGATGTTCAAACCAAGGATCGCATCCGCAGCTTCGGAGGCTTCCTGTGGGGAATGAGCCAGTTTCACACCTCCGGCCTTGCCTCGGCCACCCACCTTGACCTGGGCTTTAACCACGACAGTGCCGCCGAGCTTGGCAGCTGCTTGCTCAGCCTGTGCGGGGGAAGTGGCAACGATGCCTTTAAGAACAGGCACGCCGTACTTTTCGAAAAGATCTCGAGCTTGGTACTCGTAAAGATCCACGTGAATTCTCCATTCGGTCTTCTTTGTGTGAAAGATCGGGACGTGCGGCCAGCTCACGAGTGTGCTCATTGACTAGCAACAGCAAGTGCATGAGCTTCCTTAACCCATCGTAAGGAAGTTTTGCCTCCAAGACAGCGGATGTGGCGGTGCTAACCCCCACACGTCCACGTCCATCGAGCAAGGGGCAAGATTCGAACGGGTAAGGGTAGGCTAAAAATCATATGACTTTCCCCTCTCACGATCCTTCTTCACATGAGAACCCTCAGCGCTCTTCAGAGGAGTTCGCCGATCACCAGCTGCTGCGTGCCCCGCACCCACAAAACCATCGGCTGATCCCCGTCACGGTTCACAGCGTGGACTACCTGACTGATACTTTGCTACGCATCGTGGTGCACGCAGAAGAGCTTAAGAGCTATGCACTCAGCGGTCCGGATGAGTTCTTCGGTCTATTGATGCCGCCACCGAATCAGCCTTTTAGTTCTCCGGAGGACTTCGCCGCCACACCCATCGAGGGCCTGAACATCCGGGCTGCCGTGGCAGCAATGCCTCCCGAAGTGCGGCCCAACCTGCGGTGGTATACCGTGCGCTACCTCGACAAAACCCGCGGCTTGCTGGCGTTTGACGTCGCCACCCACGGACTGAATGCACAGCCCACTGACGCCAGCCCCCACGCCGAACCTTCTACGGACACGCCCACCGGCCCTGGCATTTCGTGGTGTTTGTCTGCACAGCCGGGCGACCCTGCTGGCTTGTGGACATGCCAAGGTCTGTGGCATCGCGAGCACCGTAAACAATTACTGGTGGCAGATCCCAGCTCCCTGCCATCCGTGCGCGCGATCCTGGAGTACCTCGCCACGCTCTTTCCCGAGCAGCTCGCAGACACCCACGTCATCGCAGTCACCAGTTCCGATTTCGATTCAGAGCCTCACCTGGAGGTTTGGCGCAACGCCCTCGGCAGCCTCACCAAAATCACCGCACCTTCTGAAGGTTATGCGCAGGCCATCGCCGAACATCTCGCAAACATCGTCGTTGAGTCCTCGCGCAATCAACAGCACAAGCTCCTACCAGAAGTGGACTATGTGTGGGTCGCCGGGGAGGGGGATTTCTGCAAGATGGTGCGCTCCCACGCCATCAAGACTTGGCGGCTCAACAAGGACAACATCCTGTGGTGCCCTTATTGGTTCGTCGGCAAAGCTCGCCCCTAGCGTGCATCCATTACCCCCGTGAGTGCCCGTCCCCTAGCCTGCAACAGCAAAACCGCCCCAGCACGTTTATGCGGGGCGGTTCATCATTTGATTCAGACTACTTCGTGGCGTCTGCCAACGGCTGCTCGATCTTGTCCAGCAGGTAGTTCAGGCTCAGCACGGTCTGCCATCCGAAGGCTTTTTCCAGGTCGCCCTCCAGGTAGACACTGTGTCCGTCCTTCACGGCGGGCAGCTTGCCCACGATCGGATCCTCGGTCACAGAAGCCTTGCTCTGCTTCGGAGAGTAAGACAGCTGATCCCACACCAGCACGTCAGAGTTGATCTGGTCTGCGTTTTCCTTGGAAACCTCACCGTAAAACTTGTCCTTGGTGATGCCCGCGTAGGCCGGGTTGATTTTGAATCCCAGCTCGGCGAAGAAGCGGCTGCGCGGATCGCCCTCGGCAAAGACAGCCAGGCTCTCGTCGGAGACAGTGGCCACGCCGAATTCCTTTTCGGCCCATTCTGGGTGGCGGCCCTTGAGCTCTGCGAACTTCTCCTTGACCTGCTCCACCTGGCGCTTTGCCTCTTCCGGCTTGCCCACGGCCTGCCCGATCTCTTCCGTGGTCACGTCCCATGGTTGCTGTAGTTCTTCGTATTCGCCCTTTTGTACGACGACAGGGGCGATCTCAGACAGCTTCTTGTACGTGTCTTCATCGATGTCCGAGTACACGGCCACGATGAGGTCTGGATTGTCCTTTGCGATGGCTTCCGCGTTGACTTCTGTGTCCTTGTCGATCCGAGGAGTGTCGCCCTCGATTTTGTCATTGGACCAGTTGCCCGCAGCCTGACCATCCGGGGTCATTCCGTCCCAGTACTTCACGGAGACAGGAGTAACGCCCAGCGCCAGCAGTGCGTCCTGATCCGTGTAGCCCAGGGAGACCACGCGCTGAGGGGCTTCCTTGATTTCGGTGGAGCCGTAGCGGTGCTCGATGGTGGTGGGGAATGCGCCCTGCTCTGCATTGACTGCCTGGGAGTCCCCGGAGTTGCCGGACTGTTCATCAGTCGAGCACGCGGTCAGTGCCGCGCCCAAGGTCAACACAGCAGCGGTGCTAACGAGAATCTTCTTGAGTGTCATTTTTCTCCGTTGTTACTGGTGACGGATTTCCGCGCGAGGCGTGGCCCGTACACAAAAGGGAAAGGTCAAACCTTTGGTTGGATATATCCAGCCCTATGTCCAAAGAATTCGGTGGCGGGCAGTTCCGAGTTGTCGTCGAGACGAACACGATCCAGAACAATCGCCGGCGCCGGCACGTTGGCACGGGGCGATCCGCAGACCACCGCGATTCCTCCCTCGTGAGGGATGGTGACTCGGCCGGGGGTTCCGCCAAAGCGGCCCCGCGAGACGTGCGCGGAAAGCACGCGGACGCGCTCGCCACGGAATTCAAAGTAAGCACTGGGGTACGGGTCGGACTGCGCCCTGACCAGCAAGGCAACATCTTCCGCAGGTTGGGTGAAATCTATGCGAGATTCCTGCTCGCCGCGCTTGTGAAAGTACGCGGCGCGGGTGGGATCTTGAGGTTGCGCGGTGGCGGTGCCTTGGGCGACGTCACTCAATGCGCGTTCCACGAGGGGCTCGATGAGGTCGATGGTCTTGGCCACGAGATCCGTGGTGGTGTCTTGCGGACCCACGGGGATCGCGCGCTGGGCGACGATGGGGCCGCCGTCCAACACTTCATCCATCTCATGCACGGTGACCCCCACGTGAGTTTCCCGGTTCAACAGCGCCCACAGGATGGGCGAAAATCCGGCGTACTCAGGCAGGAGGCCATCGTGGACGTTCAATGCGCCGTGCTTGGCCACGCCGAAGACCTCGGGAGGAAGCCAGGTTCGCCAATTGTTGGCCACGATGACGTCTGGTGCAGCATCGCGCAACGCCTCAATGACGTCTTGGCCCACGCGCTCAGTGACACACAGTGGGAGCTCATGTTCGCTGGCTAGCTTCTCTACGGAGTCTGCCCACATTTGCTCATAAGGGTGATCGCTGGCAGGGTGCGTAACTACCAAAACTACTTCATGACCAGCCGTGATGACCGCAGACAACGTCCGGTGTCCCCACGACTGATAACCGAAAACAGCAACTCGCATACAGAGGATGTTAGCTTAGGGTAACCTATGTAGTCAATGATGAAAGCGGCACAATTTTCATGCCATACTCCCCGGACGAGACCACCCATCACCGAATCTCGGTGCCCGCAGACGCGGATACACTCGTTTTCACGGACCCCTACCGTCCGAACGTCGAGCTCACCGAATCGATATCCAGCGTCGACGTGAGAATACCGGCGCACTCCGCGGTGACCTATAGCTTTCAGTTCGGCGAGCTGAAGTATCCCGACCCAAAAAATGAACACGGTGCAGGCCCACAGGCGAGCCTGTTGAGCGGCGATTCTGTAGACCAGAGGTTCTGGCCGCCACGCGCTGCCGACGTCATCGCGGACTTGCCCGGCGCTCGCCTGTCCATCGACCGAAAGGTATTCGGCAGACGCTGCACCGCGCGCCTCGATGACCGCGGTGCGGATACCACCGTGGTGTTCCTGGACGGCGACGACTGGATCCATCTGCATGACCTCACAGGCGCACTGGACCGAGCAGTCACGGCAGGGCTTATCCCCCAGATCAACCGCGTCTTCCTACCTGCAGCCAAAGACCGCAGCGAGGAGTACACCTCCCAAACATTCGCCAGCGCACTGGCCACCGAGCTTCCGGCGATCATCAACAGCAGCCACATAGTCCTGGTAGGGCAAAGCTTCGGCGGTCTCTCCGCCCTGCGCGCTGCCCTTGTGGCTTCCACCGAAACCGCCCCTGCAATCAAAGGAGTCATCGCCCAATCCCCTGCCGTCTGGTGGTCGTCTGAGCGTTCTACAGAGCTCGCAGACACCCTCTCGGACGGCCCTGCAGGAGGCGACATTGCCGCACAGCTCGCTGGCCACTCACTCGACATTCCTGCCGCTCACAGCGGCTCCGGTCTGGCACGCATCGTACTGACGTGCGGTGCAGAAGAGCCGCCCATGCAACGGCACGTGGACGCGGTAGCGGATGCCCTGACACGCCGCGGCTTTCCCACCACCAATCACCGCACGCCCGGCGGCCACGACCCTGCGATGTGGCGCCACGGGATCATCCCGGCCCTCGCCGAATTGCTGGGCTGAATCTACGAGCGCGCCTCCACAAACTCAGCCACGCGCTCGACCGTCCGCAGCCCATAGAATTCACGCACGCCAACCTCCACGCTCAGTTCTCCCCGCAGCAGCGCGCAGAGCTTGATGACCGCCATGGAGTGCCCTCCCATGTCGAAGTAATCAGCATCCACCGGCACGTCCTCGGGCTCAATATCGAGCGATTCGGCAAACAGTTCCGCCGTGATCTCCTCTGTTTCACTCGCCGGTGCGCGACCCTTATCCGTGATCCTTTCTCCCTCACCCAGTGCGGCAAGGTCGGTCTTTCCATTCGACGTCACCGGCAACTCATCCACGATCGACCATCGATCCGGGATCATGTAGCTGGGCAGTTCCTCGCGCAACGCATCACGCACGCCAGTCAAGAAATTCTGCCGCTCCCCCTGGTCTGCATCGCGCAGTTGTGGGGCCACGAGGTGACAGGCCAGGAGTGTGGCGTCGGATATACGAACAGGAACGGTCACGCAGTGGAGGATGCGGGGATCCACGCTGCGGGACACGGCGGCCGAGACGTCGCCGGGATCCACGCGATGACCACGGATTTTCACCTGATCATCGCTGCGTCCGAGGTACTCGAACATGCCATCCGCACGCACGCGAACAATGTCTCCCGTGCGATACATCCGCTCCCCCGGGGCTCCCCACGGGCACGCGACCATGGAGCTTGCGGTGCGCGCCGCGAGCCCGTGATACCCCTGCGCCAAGCCGCTGCCCGCGAGGTAGAGCTCACCCGGCGCGCCTGTAGGAACGGGGCGCAACCACGGGTCCAAAACGAACGCCGCCGTGCGGTCCACCGGAGTTCCGATCACGGGCGTAGCGCTCTCATTCGTACCAGCACCAAGGGCGTTGATGGTGTACTCGGTTGGCCCGTAAAGGTTGTATCCGCGCACGTCATCGGCCTTTCGCAAAGTCTCCCACACTCCGTGCGAGACAGCCTCGCCGCCCAAGAGCACCAGCCGCGGGCGATGCGCGCCGGATTCCAGCATCCCCTCCGCGAGCAGCTGCTCGGCAACGGTCGGGGTGACGTTGATGACATCCACCTGATGCGCGCGAATGGCCTCAACCATGGCCGCAGCATCGCGTCGCAAATCCTCGGAGAAGATCCGCACCTCGTGGCCTTCCACCAGCCAAAACAGCTCTTCCCACGACATATCGAAAGCAAAGCTGATGGCATGCGCGATCCGCAACGTCTGCCCATCGGCAGCAGCTGGCGTGAAGATTTTGCGCCGATGATTATCCAACATGTTATGCAGCCCGCAATGCTTGATCACCACACCCTTGGGCTTGCCGGTCGACCCGGAGGTGTACATCAGGTAGGCATCGTCCCCGGGCATGGCCGCAGGTGTGCGGGTGGTGGCGTGGGAATCGGCAGTGGTGACGTCGACGCAAGGAAACGCACCGATCCGTTCCATGCGCTCCCGAGAGGAATCGTCCACCAGCGCGGCAGTGGGCTGGCTGTCCTCCACGATCACCCGGAGCCGCCCATCGGGGTGCGTCAGATCAAGCGGCACGTAACGCACCCCTGCCCACAGGGCGCCCAGCAGAGCCACCACCGAATGCGCGGAGCGCTCCACCGCGATGGCGACGGTACCGCCGCTGTTCACGCCGCAATTCTTGATCTTTTCCGCAATGTCGGAACAGCGAGCCATCAGCTCACCGAACGTCCACTGTTGGGCATCATCCACTAGCGCGATGCAATCCGGGAAGCGCTGCGCGATGTCCATGAGCTCGTCCGCGACGGTGCGTTCAATGCCTTCAGCCTTCTGCCAAGAAGCCACCTGCGCCGGCGTGGTTGGCAGGGAAGCAACCTCAGCACGGGATGGCGCCGACTGGGCCAACTGAGCGAGCGGAACCTCTGGTGTGTCCACAAACGCGGTCAGGACTTCGGTCGCGGCCTCCAGCACGGAATGCGCGAGGGACTCATCCACCACATCGTGGCGGAATTCCAGCTTGATGCCCAGCTTCGGCCCCGGAGTGAATACCCAGGTCAGAGGGAAGTGCGTGGAATCTTCCGCGCGCTCCTCCACAACCCCGTGGCGGTCCCGAAGTTCCTCGGCTGCCTGCGGATCGAGGAAGTTCTGCACCACCACCATGGAATCGAACAGCGTGCCCACCCCCAGCTGCTGCTGAATGGCGCCGAGGTCCGCGGAATCGTGGTCCATATCCTCGATGCGCTGGCGATAAACATCCTGGACCAGTTCTTTTATGCTCTGGCCAGGCCGAGCTGTCACTCGCACCGGCACGGTGTTGAGCAGCACTCCCACCACGTCAGACATCGCGGGATCACTCAGGGCATCGCGGCCACTGACAGACTGGCCAAACACCACATCCGAGTCCCCTGTGACAGCACCTAATGCCACGGCCACAGCTGCGTTGACCACGGAGGTCAACGTCAGGGCCTGCGCCCGGATCTTTTTCTGCAGTGCACCAGTCAGCTCTTCGCTGCACTCGGCAAACACCTGGCAAGGCAACTCGCTACGAGACTGCTCTGAAGAGATGTCCGCGGCCTGCGGGGCAACGAGCGTGGGCTGAGACAATGTCTCCAGGCGGTGTACCCAATAGTCGCTATCTGCCTGCTCTTTGTGAGTGTCAACGGACTCGAGCAGGGCGTCGGCAATAGAACAACGGCGAGGAACCAACTCTCCCGCACCCTGCGTGCGGGCCTGGCCGGACCTCAACGTCAGCCTCTCGAGGAAGGTCTGCAGCATCACTGCACGCGACCAACCATCGACTAGAACCAGGTGGTAGGTGAGAAGCAGCGTGTCGCCAGTTTGTTCGGCACTTCGGCCGGAGACGATGGTTGCCTTCGCCAGCGGAACGGATGCAAGATCGATGCCCGCGCTGCGATCAGCGTTCATGATCGCCTCGAGATCCCCTTCGATGGTCTCGACGGGAAGGTCAATGCCCTGTCCACTCCACGGCAAGATCTGCACGGGCTGGCCGGAAGCATCGGTGCGGAACTCCGCGCCCATGGCTGGATGCACGGTCACTGTGTCCCGGAAGGCTTCCACAACGGCCTTGGCATCCAGTCTCCGGTCAAACGTCAACGCAGTCTGTGCAACGTAGGCACCGGGTGCTGCCACCTGCGACTGGAACCAGATTCCGCGCTGCAGCACGCTCAGCGGAGCGCAGCGTCCTGAGGATTGCTCGCGGCTGACCTGCTCCTGCAACTCGCGAGCTACCTCGCCGATGGCGCTGCGCAAACGCTCGATGGGAATCACCGAATTCACCACGGACAGGTCCATGCTCAAAGCTCGCTCGCTAGACCAGACATCCGCCTCCACCACGTAATTCGTCCACTGACAGGCGGCATCGCCCGGCGCGTGAAGGACGGTGCCAGTCTCTCCCCGTCCGAGGTAGTTGACCAGGATCTGTGCACCGCGGGCCAGTGTTCGCTGCCCTTGCGGGTGTGTGTATCGCAGTGCCTGATAAGTGCGCCGGTCCGGGGCTGCGCCGTCCTCGTGGAGGGCGCGCATTTTCGCTGCGGCACGCGCAGCATGCGCTGGATCATCCAGCGGGAGGCTTACCGGCGCGATGGTGGTAAACCACCCGAGGCTTCGCCCAAAGGAATGATCGAAGGGGCGTCCGTGGCCTTCGACGTCCACAGCCCAGCTCCGCGCGTCCGTGCCAATTGTCCGAGCCACCGCGACGGTCACCAGCCCTGCCACCAGGTCTTGAACGTCCACACCCATCACTTCGGGCGCAACGCTCTGCAGAACCTGCGCGGTCCGTCCGTCAATGCTCACTTCGACCTTGCTCACGTGATCCGTACTCCACTGGAACGAGTCCTCGACGGGCCGTGGCAATGTAGCCAGTTCACTCCAGTGCTGGGCATCCTGAGCTGCTGCGGTGTGAGCATCGTGCAGTTCTTGCAGGCACAGATCCTTGAAGCTCGCCTGCTCAGGGAGAATCCTGCGCCCCGCGAGCGCATGCCGCAGATCGTCTTCCAGAATCATCCAACTGGCGCTATCGATCACCGCGTGATGTGCAACGGCCTTGACGTACCCATCCACGCACCCGAGCACCACGCTACGACCAGCTGCGATATCGATGTGATCGATCAATGCATCCACGTCCAAAGCCCGCACAACCACAGGACCGTCTCCCTCGGCACCAACAAAGTGCGCGAACGCAGAACTGGTGTCCACGCGCGCACGAAGCATCGGATGTGCCTGCGCTACCTGCTGCAGAGCCCGCTCCAAGTCCTCCACAGCGACCGGCCCCAGATCCAAGCGGCGCGCCTGCACAAAGCGGTCGCTCATTCCTCTTTCCATCTGCCTCCGCAGCATCGCCGGGATGGGGAAAGCCCCCGAGATTTCCGAGTGCCCCTCCTTCGGCCGAGTTTCTGCCTGGCTCTGCGTTGCTTCCCGAGCACCCGGCTGACTGTTCTGCGGCGTGACCCGCTCGGCAATCTTGCGTGGCGTGCGCCCCAAAAAGAAGTCCCGCGGAGTCACGTTGAGATCAGCGCGCGCCAGCGCATGAGTAACGCGGATGGCAAGAATACTGTCTCCACCTAAGCGGAAGAAGTCCGAGTCCGGCGCCACCTCGGCGCGGTCCAAGCGAAGTGCATCAACGATTGCCCGCGAGATCGACTCCACCAGATCCGAGGTGTCCGAAGCCTTCTGAGCAGGAGAAACCTCTCCCAAAAGATCGAGGATCGCGCGCTCATCCCGCTTGCCATTGATGGTCTGCGGCACCTGTGTACTCACCGCGAATAGCTGCGGAACCATGTAGGCAGGTAGCGCGTCTCGGGCCGCTGCGGCAGCCCGGGAGGTGATCTCCTTGGCGTCGGCACCAGAATCCGTAATCAACAATGCACCCGGCACCTGACCCTCGGGCAGATCGACCACCACCACGGCGGCCTCCCGCACACCGCTGACCTTCTCCAGCGCGCTCTCGATCTCCCCCAGCTCCACGCGATAACCGCGCAGCTGCACCTGCCTATCGGCGCGGCCCACGTAATCCAGATGACCGTTGTTCAGCACCTTTGCCATGTCATTGCTGCAGTACATCCGCGCGCCTCCACCAACGAAAGGATCGGCCACGAAACGGGAGGCCGTAGTAGAAGCAAGCCCCCAATAACCCGCGGTGACCTGCGGTCCGGCAACGTACATGATGCCGGTCTCTCCAGGCTGCACCGGCTGTAATTGCGCGTCCAGGACATAGGTACGCAACCCGTCCATCGGGCGGCCGATCGGGCTGCGGGCCTCCCCTGCATTCTCGGAGCATTCGTGTGCTGTGACATGCACTGTCGTCTCCGTGATGCCATACATGTTGATAAACCGAACATTCGGATGAGCACTGCAGTAGGCAGCCTCCGCGCGGGCCTCCAAGGCCTCGCCGCCGAAGATCACCGTGCGCACCGCAGAGTCCTGCCCGAGGTGCGGCTCCAACGCGGCAAAGGCGGTGGGGGTCTGGCTCAGCACCGTGATGGCTTCGGCACGCAACACCTCTGCGGCATCCTCCGGCGAGCGCATCAGCGCATACGGCATCACCACGGCACGCCCGCCGGAGCTCAGCGCTGCCCACATCTCCCACACCGAAAAGTCGAAGGCGAAGCTGTGGCTGATCGACCACACGTCCTCCTGCGAAAACTCCACGTGGCTGCGAGCATTGCCCAGCATCGCGGTCACGTTGGTGTGTGTGACGGCCACGCCCTTCGGCCGCCCTGTGGAGCCGGAGGTGTAGATCACGTAGGCGATGTCATTGCCACGAGCCACGCTTGCCGACCGACCCGCAGGTGGCTTCGTTTCCCCACACATCGTCTGTTCACTGATCACCAGGACGGGACAATCCACCAGCTCAGAGACCATTTTTTCCGCGCCAGGAGACACCAGCACAGCATCGGGTTGGCAATCCTCCAGGATCAATTCCACGCGCGCCTGCGGCGACAGCGGATCCACGGGAACGTAAGTGCCGGCGGACATCGTGGTGGCCAAGATGGCCGCAACCTGCCACGCATCGCGCTCCATGAGCAGGGCCACGCGTGGCGTGTGGGCGGCAACCTTCTGGTCCAGCACAGCACATATGCGCTGCGCGGCATCGTCTAGTTCTTCGTAGGTCCAGTGCTCCGTGGCACCATCTTCTCCGATACTGGTCAGGGCAGGCCGGTCGCTGAAGTGCTCGACGTTGCGTCGCCACAATGAAGGAAGCGTGTCCACCGCGGACCCCGCGCGAGACGTCGCTCCGGACTCCACACCAGATACCGCACCCAACGCCTCTGCAACCTCACCCACGGTCGCCACTGCACCGGATTCGGACAGCAAAGAATCCAAACTCACCGCAAGCATCTGGGCGATGCGATGGGCACGTACCTCGGTGATTCGCTGCGGATCGTAGATCAGGCGCAGAGGGTGCTCGGCGGAAGGGTTGACCACGATGGACAGGGGAAAGTGTGGCGCGCCATTGTTGCGCACGTCGGAGACCTGCAGTGGCGAGCCGGGGCAGCGCAAGTCCTGTGGAGATAGCGGTACTTCCACCACCATCAACGTATCCAGCAGTTCGCTGGCGTTGGTTCCCAGGTCGCGGGCAATATCGGCCAGGCTGACGTGCTGCACATCGCGGACCTGATTGTTGTGATGGACCATGCCACGCAGCATGCTGGTCACCGGCAAGGTGGGATCAGATTGTCCCGGCGCGACCACCGGGATGGTGTTGAGCTGCATGCCCACGGCTTCGGCTACGCCAGAAACAGGAATGTCACGGCCAGAGACGGACGTAGCAAACACCACGTCAGCCCCCGGTTCGCAGCCCATCAAGGCGCGAAGGACCAGCCCCCACGCCGTGTGCACCACATCCGGCAGGCCCACACCTGCTGCCCGAGCACGCTCGAGCACATCAGCAGTCCGCGGATCGTCTACCAGCAATTCCCGGCGCTCGAGTGAACTCGAAGGATTCGGGCACAGCACCGTGGGGCGCACCTCGCGCATTTGCTCGCGCCACACGGACAGATCGGCTTCCGCATCTCTGCGTGCCACCCATCGCACACTGCCGGCCATTCCGCCTTGCGGGTTGTAGCGCGGGATATGGGCGTCGTCATCCCGGTAGATCTCCAGGAGGTCCCGCAGCATGATAGGCACAGACCACCCGTCGGCGATGAGGTGATGCACCGTCTGGATCACGGCGATGTCCTGGCCACACACCGCGCCATCGGCGCTGGTCGTAATCACAACGGTCCATCGCATGAGCGGCTCTGGCGCGGCATCACCGAGCGGCTGCAAGGAGATTCCCCGCGAGAGGTCATCAGCCGCAATCTCTTCCGGACGCCGCGTGAGCCACCCCTCCAATCCAGTACCGGCCAGCTCGGGCCCAGCCAACTCAGAGCCGGCCAACTCCGCAGGCACCGTCACCTCCCGGAAGTCCACCCGTAGATGCTCGGCAATCCCCGGATCAATCACGGCAACCACATCGCCGCCGTCGGTTTCCCAGGGGCGCGTGCTCAGTGCAGGGTGGCGTCGAATCAATAAACGCGCAGCGCGGGCGAATCGCTCCCGGTCAAACGGTTCGCTGCACTCCATCCGCAAGACCTGCTGCTCCACATACGAGCTGGCCGATTCCTCGAACAGCGAATGGAAGTACATGCCGTGCTGCAGCGCGGTCAGCGGCAGCACGTCCTGCAATTCAGCGGAGCTCAGCGCGGTGATTCGCGCCAGATCCGCAGAGTTCACGGGCGCGGGGGCAACGTCGCCCACGGACAACACGCCGTGATCGGCCAGCGCTGCCACCTCGCGCAATGCCTCATCCCAGTGCCTGACGAGCTCTTCGATCCGCTCGGGGGAGATCCTGCCGCGTGCCCAGGAGATCGTGGTGCGCAGAACGTACCCCTCACCTGTGTCTTCAGCGATCGCGTTGAACTCCAGCTCGCGGACCAACGGCTGGTCCGGGTCGCGTTGCTCGCCGAGTTGTCCGGTGGAGCCTGTGGGAGCGAAGTCTTGTGCGCCTGCGGCGACTCGCCCCAAGTAGTTGAACAGCACCTGTGCCTGCGGAGGGGTCTTCGCGGACTGATGCAACCACGTGTGGGCCTGGTAGGGAACGCCGTTTCCAGGGATGGCCGCGAGCTGGTCTTTTACTGTGTTGAGGGCCAGCGCTAACGGGGCGATATGGCCCTTGGCCGCCGCGGAATCCTCCTGCAGTGCCGCCCGGGTGGGGTCGATCAGAAGGGGATATAGGCAGGTGAACCAGCCCACCGTGCGTGAAAGGTCCGCTTCCCTGCCCTGCGGCCCGGGCACGAATCGGGTTTCGCGGCCGTGCCCCTCCATCTCCACCAGGGTCCATGTTTGTTTGTTTCGACGCCAACGCGCCAACGCCACGCTCAATGCCGTAAGCAATACGGAATTCGCCCCCGTGCGGAAGGCGTGGGGCACCGCCCCCAGTAATTCGTCCGTGATCTGCACTGATGCCTCATGTACCAGGCTGCGCTCCTCACGGACTGTGGGCGCATTCTCGGGATCATCAGCAAGTGCGGGCACCTGCGGGTCCCGCAGAGGTTCATCCACGCTCGGCAATGGGGGCAGGGAGCGATTGGCGTCCTCGGCATACTCGCCAGTATCAACGGCCAGCTGCAGCAGCTGCGTCCATCGGCGCAGGGACGTCCGCTCCGGCGCGAGCTGTTCCCCGCGATACGCCGTGGCGAGGTCCTCGCCGATAATGTTCCATGACACGCCATCGACCACCAGGTGATGCACCACCAGGCGCAACCTGCCGGGCACCAGCCCTGCTGAGACCACCACTCCGTCTGCTGGATCCAGCAGCGAGGAAAGCGCATCGATGTCCGTGGTGGGATGGATAGCCACTGCTCTTTCGGCAGGTTTCTCCGGGAGTTCCAAGCGCAACGGGTTCCGCTGCAGACGCGCCCGCAGCGCAGGGTGCGCCTGCAACACGTCAGCCACCATCCGCCCGGCCAGCTGGGCATCCACATCTTCTGGAACGGAAAATTCCACGGACTGAATAAAGCCGTCCACGTGTTCGGTGATGGAATCAAACCAGCGCAGAATCGGCAGCGAGTGCACCTCACCGGTTGGCTCATCATCCGGATCGTGTTCGAAAGTCCAGCGTTCTTCGGCGCACCGAGCCAGTTGCTGTGGAGTGCGCGCAGAGAAAATATCACCCACTCTCACCTCCACCCCGCGCCGCCCCAGCGCCGAGATCAGAGTGATGGCCCGCAGGCTATCGCCACCGATATCGAAGAAGTCCGTCTCCGCCCCCAGCGCGCTGACCCCCAACGCTTCAGCCATCGCCTCCGCGATCAGGGCGACGGTTTCCCCGTCTCGTTCAGCATCGGCCGGAGCATCGGTGAGCGAGCTCCAATCCGGCTCCGGCAGCGCCTTCCGATCCACTTTTCCGTTGGCCGTCCGCGGCAACTCATCCATGACGGTGATAATCGCGGGCACCATGTATTCGGGCAGTACCTCGGCGCACCAACTGCGGATCGCAGCACCATCGAGACCGGCAGTCACCGTCACATAGCCCAGCAGTCGTCCCTGCCGAGCAATCACGCTCGCCGCCTCCACATCTGGGTGTCCCACCAATGCGGATTCCACGTCCTCCAACTCCAGTCGCATGCCACGGATTTTCACTTGATTATCGGCCCGCCCCACGAATTCCAGCGAGCCGTCGTTGTGCCGGCGCACCAGGTCTCCTGTGCGGTACATCCTGGTTCCGTCCGACGCAAACACGTCCGCGACAAAGCGGCTGGCCGTGAGTCCTGGAGCATTGATATACCCCTTGGCCAGCAGGAATCCAGCCACATAGAGTTCGCCAGTTTCCTGGCCTGGAACCACCCGCAGGTGCTCATCGAGCACGTAGAGCCGACAGTTGGGATTGGCCACACCGATGCTCGTGTTGAGGCGATCCTCGTCGTCACGGTAGATGACGTGGGAGACACCGATGGTGGCTTCCGCTGGCCCGTACCCGTGGTACAGCGGGATGGCCAGTTGCTGGCGAAAACGACGAAACAGCGCCTGGGTGAGCATCTCTCCGCCACACCAGACATGCCGCAAGCTGTCTAACAGATTCGTGCCTTCGGCCTGTTTGAGCATGACGTCGAGAACACTCGAAACCAGATACGCAAACGTCACGCCCTCGCGATGGATGAGGCGGGCCAAGCGTTGGGGGTCTTGCTCCACGCCCGGCGCGGCCACCACCACGCGGCCCCCGCAAACCAGTGGCAGGAAGATCTCGTTGATGGAGATATCAAAGGCCAGCGGCGCCTTGAACAGGGAGGCATCATCGCGGCCGAAGAACAGGATCTGATCGCGCTGCCAGAGCAAGCGCTCCACGATCGCGCCGTGGCGGATCATCGCGCCCTTGGGACGGCCGGTGCTGCCCGAGGTAAAGATGACGTACGCAACGCTGTCCGTGGACGGCGGGGTGAACAGCTCGCGGGTGGCATCGAGGTCGAATAGCGCGTCTTCGGTGAGCGCGCAGTTGTCCTGCATGAGCACGAAGCTCAGGCTGGCATCGTGGGTGACGGATTCTCGGCGCGCCTGCGGCCACGAGGGGTCCAACGGGACAAAACTGCCACCGGCGAGCAACGTGGCGACGATACCCACCACCATCTCCGCGCTGCGCGGCAGCGAGATTCCCACACTTTGACCAGCGTCAATACCGTGTTTCCGCAGACTGCGCGCCACGGCTGTGGCGTGGGCGACGAGTTGCGCATAGGTCAGCCTGTGCCGGTCATCCACCACTGCGGGCGCATGCGGTGTCTCCTGCGCATGCTGCAGGAGCAGGCTGATCAGGTCCGGGCGATCGCGATCCTGATCCGTGTCATTCCATATGCTCTGCTGGGCGATCCGATCCTGTTCACTGCGGCCATGACCGATGACGGAGCCGTCATCTCGAGAAGCAAGCGTATCGCCAGAGGAAAACGGAGTGTGAGCAGACGATCGGGTTGGCACAAAGAGCCTTTCGCTGGATGGGGAAACAGGGAATCAAATGCGGATGGCGGACGTCGGGCTAGGTGTCAGCCAACGTCGCGTTGTGTGTCAGCCAATCTCAAGCGGAGCACGGTTCGGGAAAAATCAGCCTGCGATCAGGTGCGAAGAATCCTGATGATGCTCGGAGCGGAGATCTTTATCCGCCGGCGCACGATGCGTGCGTTGCTGACCCGTGATGGCCTCCACCAGTTCCCCGGAGCGGGTCGCGATGTTGGAGAGCAACGTGGAACCGAGTCCATGCGTGGCCTCAGTTGCTCCCTGCACGAAGAGTCCTGGCACGCGCTCGCCATTGAGCACGGCGCCATAATCCCTAGTGACGGTGAATTCTTCACTGCCGTGACTATCAGCGTGAATCCCCACAAGACCGCGAGACCGGAAGCCCGTGGCGCACACCACCACGTCAAAGTTTTCTGTCACCACGTCTCCGGTTACTCGGTGGCGAATGTCCACGTCAACGCTGCCGTCGGAACAATTACGCGCACCGAGCACCTCCGTGGTCCGGCGAATATCGAGCCGCTGACGCCCGGTGACGCTTTCCCGATACTGGCGGTCGTGGAGCTCATCGAGAAGCTCAGATTCCACGCAGGCGTAATTGGTGTAGCGGTGGCGGATCAACAGCTCGTCGCGGATCGCATCGGGCGCGTGGAAGAAGTCATCAACGGCCTCCGGGTCGAACACTCTATTGGCGAAGGGGCTGTCGTCGGCGGGGATGAAGCCGTAGCTGTTCAAGCTGCCCGTGACGGTATCGATATGCGGGCAATCGTGGAAGTACCGGATGGCCTCGGCTGCGGACTGGCCCGCGCCGATCACCAAAGCTCGGCGGATATTCCACCCACTGTTCAGCAGCTTCTTGGTGCTCGGGAGCAAATCGATGTTGTGGAAGATGCGCGAGGTGTCCAAGGAGCTGTCCTCGGCCCACGCAGGCATCTTGGCTTCCAGACCGCGGGCAACCACCACGTTGCGGCAGCGAATGGACTCCGACTGCTGAGCTCGCTGCCCTTCGGACTCACCGCTTCCTAACTTCCTGCGGACGTGCACCACAAAACGAGCTCCGTCTGTGGCCGGTTCCGGGAGCGTCTCGATGGACGTCACGGTGGTGTTGTACTGCGTGTCCACGGTGATGTGATCCGCGATCCAACGGAGGTAATCGGCAAATTCCACGCGTTCCGGGGTGAAGGTTTGGCGGTTAATGAAATCAATCAAGCGGTCACTGTGATGCAAGTAGTTGATGAAGCTGAAGCGGCTCTGCGGATTGCGCACCGTGACCAAGTCTTTAAGGAAGCTGATCTGCATGTTGGATCCATCGAGGAGCATGCCTGGATGCCAGTTGAATTCCGGGCGGGCTTCCACAAAGAGTGCATCGAGTTCTGGGGCTTGCTCCTCGATAGCTACCGCGAGCCCGAGGTTTCCGGGGCCGATGCCGATCCCGACGATGTCGCGGACGGAATTTTCGTGGATACTGCGCTCTGCGGATGTCTGAGCTTGACGATCGATGATGGTCACTATGGCCTCTCTGTAGGATGCGCCAACCAACTTCTTAGGATAGGCAATGCAAAGGGTAGGCTAACCTATCTTTCATTGCTCGACAACCCCCAGTCGGGAATTACTCACCCCTCGTCCGCAAACTTCCAGCTAGAGTTTTCACAACAACTACTTCCTCGGCCACTGACTGGAAGGCTCTTCCCACACACAGGACCACCGTGGTACGCCCGCGACGAATGTCTCGCACCGCACGCGCCACTTTCATGCCCGTCATTGAATCCACTGACGAGACCGGATCAACCATCACCAACATCTCCGGCTCTGCCAGTAGCGCTCGCGCTAGTCCCAGTCGTTGCCGCTGACCACCGGAAAGATTGCGCGCACCTTCGGTAAGCTCGTGATCCACTACCCCGGCAGAATGAGCAGCCCCCGGCGCAAGTTCATCGAGCCCCAAAGCATTGAGAATGCCTATCGCATCTTCCACCCGGCCTTCTCCGGAGCTCCGCAGCATAGCCTGCCCCACGGTATCCCCGAACAATGCCGGCTTTCGAGGTTCGGCAAGCACGGCGGAACGCACCTCGTCCACCGAGATCTCGCGAATATCGCGCCCACGGATTCGGAGAGATTGAGGCTGCGAATCGGTTAGGGGACCAAGCTCCATCGACTCCCCCGCGACCAACGCGTCCACCAGAGCATCCGCCCATGCGGCTGAACAGTGCACCACCGTCAGCCGTCCCTCGGCGAACGCCACGCAAGCCTGCTCTGATCCCTCGACCTCACCGTCCCCACCGCGCACAACAATCGCCGGTTTCCCTACCTGAGCAAGCGGCACACCCTGCCCCTTCCGGAGCGGCTGGGCTTCCGCCACGCGCTGCAACCTGCGGACGGAAGCCCTCGCCAGTCCTATAAAGCGCGGCATTCTACTGCACTGCCGCATCGGCTCCGCGATGAATTGCGACAGAGCCACCACGGTGACCAACTCCCCCAGAGTCACGTCGCTAGACATGGTCCGATAGCCCGCGTACAGTCCCACCGCGCTCAGTAACAGCACATTGCTGCCCATCGCCACGGCTTCATAACCTCCGCTGACCCACGCGAGCTTCCGAGCGTCCACACACGCCTGTTCCGATTTGCGCGCATATCCGCGGTAGGCCGGATGCGCACCAGCCACTCCGGAGATCACCGGCAGCCCCTGAAGAATATCCGTCATGCTCGCGGTCACTCGCGCGAGCAGAGTTTGTTGCTTCTCCGCGCGCTGTTCAATGATCTGAGACAGCCGGTGCAAAACCATCAGCACCACTGCGCTGAGCACCAACACCACCACTCCCAGTGGCAAATCAATCAGCGCCAGAACAATCGTGCAGAAAATAGCTCCCACCAGCGCGCTGACCCCCACCGGGACCACTTCGATGATGTCCACCGCCTGCACCACGTCTTCGCCCACCACCGTGGGCAATTCCTGGCGAGGCAGACTGTTTGAATCGTCGGGATGCCCACCATGGCTCACCACCTGCGAGGTGATACCTGCCCGCAGTTCACATACGTTCCGAGCCGACGTAGCCTGCAGCATCCGGAATCCGGTCTGCCAGCTCACTGACACCGTAGCCAGCGTGGCGCCTAAGGCTGCGATTCCGCCCACCAGATGCCACACGTTGTCGCTGGCGATAAGACTGTGCGCCAACCATCCCAGCAACACCGCAATCATGGCTTCTGCCACGTGGTAGATGCTCAGCAACAAGCCACTCAGGGCCATCGCGCGAGAATTTTTTCTGACCAGCCCGCGCAGCGTCACCACCTTGTTGTCAGACACGCGCCTGCCTCCCCTGCTCATTCCAGGCGGACCACATGTCGGCGTACGTTCCGCCGTTTGCTGCCATCTCCTCGTGCGTACCTGTTTCCACCACGCGCCCGCGCTCCATCACCACCACGCTATCGGCGGAGGTTGCTTGACTGAGCCGGTGCGCAATCACCATCGCCGTCCGTCCGCGGATCGCCGCGCGGGCCGCATCCTCCAAGGACATCGAAAAGGCCTCGTGTGGTTGCTGTGTTTCCTCGAGGTCACCGTCATCTTCGGCCGTTGATTCGTCAAGAATGACGACGCCAGCCCGTGACAATGCCACCCTGGCCAGCGCCAGACGCTGTGCCGCCACCGCATCAACGTGCAGGCCTCCTTCGCCCAGCATTGTGTCTAAGCCCTGCTTGTCGCCATGGGACAAGGATTTGCACCAATCTTCCGCACCGGTTCGGCGCAGCGCATCCCATATTTCTGCATCGCTGGCTCCTTCGGCTGCCAGCAGGAGGTTATCGCGCAAACTCATCGCGAAGACGTAGTTTTCCTGGGAGGCAACGCAAAAGATCGAGCTTCTTTCTTGCGCACTCATCTCCACTACGTCGCGCCCCCCAACGGTGATCACACCCGGCTCTGCCATCTCGAGGGTTCCAGAGACAATTCCCGCAACCGTGGACTTGCCAGCTCCCGATCCGCCGACCACGCATACCGTGCACCCCGCAGGGATGTGGAACGCCGCGTCATGCAAGATCTCTGGGCCATCCTCGTACCGATAATTCAGGCCCTTGACCTCTACAGCTGGACTCGGCCGATGCGAGGAGTAGTCATCAATCGGCTGTGGCGTATCCGCACCCGCGGAGCGAATGAGTCCCACGATGCGCCCCAAGGCCGCCCCGCTGCGCTGCAGTTCATCAAAGATGAACAGAATCGTGCCGATCGGCACGAACTGACGGTGGAACAGAATCAACGCTGCCGAGATCTCGCCCACCGTCACCGCATCCTCGCGGAAGAGCAACCAGCCAACGACAGACAGGGCTGACAACCCCATGAACTCCGCGAAGTTCTCCCGCGCCACCAGCCCAGAAAACACACGAAACGCAGCGATCGATTCGTCCCGCGAAGCCTGCGCGTAGCGCCTGGTAAGGCCCTGGCGACTATCCACCAGCCGATGCGAACGAACCGAACGAATGCCCTCCATAGAACCTTGCAAGGAACCGATGACACCGGCTTCTAATTCGCGTTGGCGTCGATACAAAGGGGCAGAACGAGGAAGATACCACCGCAACCCCAGCGCATAGAACGGAATCCCGCACAGCCCCGCCAACGCGAGGCGCCAATCCAACCCCGCGATTCCAGCGCTGGCCACCACGACCATCACCAGCGCGCTGAGGGTCGATGGAACCGACTTGCGGGCACTGCTCACCAGCGCGGCGACATCCGCACCAACTCGGCCCAGCACCTCTCCCCGGCCCAGGGACTCCACCGTGGTGGGAGGCAGATTCAGCACCGCAGCGACGGCGCGCTCACGCAACTTCGCAACTACCTGCGCAATCGTCACACCCGTCAGAGCCTCGGCAAGGCCAGCGACAACGGCAGTACCAACACACGCCGCGGCAGCCCAGACAATCACCTTCAGCACGCCAGACCTGCCGTCACCAGCGGCTACCGCATCGATGACGCTGGCCAGCAGATAAATGGGTACCAGAGAGAGCAAGGCACCGACGAAAGTGAACAGCACCGCACTAATTGCTGGAGTTGCCGTGCGACGGAGCAGGCGGCCAATCTCCGCAGCCGACTCACCAGGCGAAGCAGTGGGAAGAACGGCACTCACTTAAGCGTGAGACCTTCCTGCCGGTTGCAAGGTGGTCCACTCGAGGTCGATGAACTCCATCGCCTCGTCCCGCGATACCCCACCGTCTAAGCCACGGGAAGGATCTCCCAGTGCCACAGTCCATCCGTCTGGCACAGCGGCGAACGTAGGCCACAACGAGTACTGTCCCTCGTCGTTGATAAGGGCGAAGAAGCTGCCCTGTTCGTCATCAAACGGGTTGCTAGACAACACGCGCTCCTTGTCTCATGATGCAGAAGTACTGAATTTCCGTACTGACTTGAGCGAAGCATGGGCACAAGTGCAGCAAACAAGGCTAAACTTAGCATAACCTAACTTGGAGGTCTACCGCCCAAGGCTGCACTCACCCCAAGGCCCTAGGACTGCGACAGCGTGCCGCGGGGAACGATCACGGGAGAATTGCCCCGCGGATCTTCCCATACCTCGGCGTTGAGACCATAGGCCTCCTGCAGCACCGACGAGGTCAGTGCCTCCGTAGGCGAGCCCGTCACAATCTGCCGCCCGCCCTTCATCACCACGAGCCGATCCGAGTACTGCCCAGCCAGCATGAGATCGTGCAACACAGTGATGACAGTCTTGCCATCAGCCGCCAGACCGCGCGCGAGTTCGAGAATCTCGATGGCGTGAGCCGGGTCGAGGAACGTCGTGGGTTCGTCGAGCAGCACCACCGGGGTGTTCTGTGCGAGCACCATGGCCATCCACACGCGCTGGCGCTGTCCACCGGACAGTTCCGCGACCTTTCGTCTGGCCAGGTGTGCGGTATCGGTGCGCTCGAGAGCCTTACCGATGGTCTCATTATCCGACGCCGAGCCCGCCGACCACCAATACTTCCGGTGTGGGTGCCGACCCCTCTCCACCAGCTCGCCGACGGTGAGTCCCTCAGGACACACGGGGTGCTGCGGCAGCAGCGCCACTCGAGTGGCTGCCTCGCGTGCGCTGAGCTGATGCAGCGGCTGTCCGTCGATTTCCACGCTTCCCTTGGTGGGGGTCAGCAGGCGGGATAGCGCCTTGAGGAAGGTCGACTTGCCGCACCCGTTGGGGCCGAGGAACGTGGTGACCTCGCCAGGCTGGGCATTCAAGCTCATGTCGTGAACGATCATGGGGCCTTCGCCGTAGGCGACGCTCACATTATCCGCTGAGATCTTCATGATTATTGTCCTCTCCCTACACCCTGTGCACGTGAATAACTCCACACCAGCCAGACCAGCGCGGGACCACCGATGACGGCCGTAACCAGCCCCACCGGTGCAGCAAACGGCAGCCAACCCGCAATGACGGAGCATCCCATGAGAATGGCAGCTCCTGCTGCGGACGCGCCGATAGCCGGCGGGACGGGAGACTTGGCCACCAGTTTTGCCACCTGCGGTGCCACCAATGCGATGAATCCAATGGGTCCGACGAAGGAGACCACCACGGCCACCAGACCCGTCGCAGAGATGAGGATGGTGGTCCGCACCCGCTGGACTTCCACTCCGAGGGTGGCGATGGTGGCGTCGTCGTGCGCCAGCAACGGGATCTGACGCGCCACCGTCAGGCCCAGCAGAACAAACGGCAACAGGCCCAACACCATGGGCAGCAGCGCCTCCGTGCGGACGAAGCCGGTCGATCCCGCCATCCAGGTTTGCGCCTCCGCGGCGCGTGCCAGCTGGGCATTCTGCATGAAGAAGTAAACCAACGCCTGGGTGAGGAAGGACAGCGCCAGGCCGACGATGATGACCTGCTGCGAGGATCCCAATCCTCCCAGAATCAGCAGCACGATCACGATGATGGTCGCGCCCACCAGGGCCAGCAGTGCGCGCCACCAGTAGGTCGGAACAGCCTCGCTCCACACTGGGCGGGTCAAGACGGTGCCAGCGACAACCATCACCGTGGCACCGCCCGAAACACCCAAGAAGTCCGGGCTGGCCAGTGGGTTTCGCGCCATTGTTTGCGTCCAGGAGCCGGCCATGCCCAGCACAGCCCCGACGATGACCGTGGCAATCGCCACCGGCAATCGAAGGTCCCACACCACACTGATGGCCTGTCGGGTTCCTCCGCCGAACAGCACCTCGACGACCTCGAGAGGGCTCAGCTGCAAAGAACCTTGCCCCAGCATCACGCAGTAGCAGAACGCAGTGATCAGCAGGAAAAAGACGACGCTGGCTGCGGAACGCTGCTTACGAGCGCGCTTGTGTGCCGCGAGCTCGCGCAATGGGTTCGTGTCGTGGGTTTCCTTATGCGCATCGTTATAAGTTTTATTGTGGGCAGTCTGACTCATCGTGTGACCGCCTCGTAGTTCTTCTTATTTCGACGCCATCTCATGCGGGGCAAGCGCTCACGCACCGTGGCGATCATGATTGGCGCACCCACGATGGCCACGAGGATGGACATCTCCACTTCGTTGGGCTGCATGATGAAACGGCCACCGATATCCGCTGCGAGCAGCGCGGCAGCACCCGTCAAGGCAGTCGGGATAAGAAGTCTAGTGAGAGCGGGTCCGGTGAACCGACGGATCACGTGCGGGGCCGCGAAGCCGAGAAACGTGACTAGGCCGACCGTTGCCGTGGCTGAACCAGCCAGTACGACGATCGCCAGGCCTGCTGCCCACCGCACGTTCTGCGGAGACACGCCCAGCGCCGAAGCTGCTTCCTCACCCATGGCGAGCAAGTCCAGCGGCTTAGCTACGAAGAGGGCGACCAGCGTTCCGAGCACCAGGCCGGTTGCAGCGATGGTGGCGTCATCGAGGCCCCGTCCTGCAGTGGATCCCACCGACCAGCGACGCAATCCTTCCAGCGTGTCCGAGGAATACAGGCTCATCAGGTTAGCCGCCGCCTGGAGACCAAACGTCACTCCGACGCCGACGAGCACCAGCGTGAGCGGATCTCGGGACACCCGCGAGACCAGCAGCACCACCGCCATCGAGCACGCCGCTCCGACCAAGCCGAACAGCGCGCGCTGACCAATGGTGGGCGCCCACCCCGCGGTCAGGGCCAATGCCACGGCGAACCCGGCGCCGGCATTGATGCCGATCAAGCCCGGGTCAGCGAGTGGATTGCGCGTCCACACCTGGGCGATCGCGCCAGCGATGGAGATCGAGGCCCCAACGCCCATCGCCAGCAGCGTGCGCGGCAGGCGCAGGTTCCAGACAATTCCATAATCATCGGAACTCAGTCCTTCAGGCAGCACAACGCGGTCTGCATTGGGACCGAGTGCAAGGATGGATATGACGTCGGAAACAGAAAGCGACCGGGATCCAAGGAATATGGAGGCGATGGCCAACCCCACCAACAGGAAAGTCGCCACGGCGATGAATGCCACCGGCTGGCGACGAGACAGACTTTCGCTGACAGCCGGCCTGCTTTGAATTCCTAGATCTGCGGTCACAGTAACTCTATGAGATGCACTACATGTCACCCCGAGCGACGGGGTGACAGATGCCTACTTGAGGGCTTCGCCGAACTTGTTGGCGGCCCAAGGGATGGTGACAGGGTTCGGCATGCTCATGGCGTTACCGACTTCCTCGTTCAGCCACACGACCTTGTCCTGGCGAACGATGTCCAAGTTGCTGAAGGTTGGGTCTTTCTTCAGAGTGACTGCAGCGCCCTGGTAATCCAGAACGAACAGGTAGTCCACATCGTTGAGGTCGCTGTAGTTCTCTGGAGCGATGTCGCGGTAGAACTCACCGCCTTCGCCTTCCAGGGACTGCGGGATCTCGAAGCCGAGACTCTCGATGAACTGGCCGCGTCCGTCGCCGGAGGTGTAGAGGCCGATCTTGCCGTCGTAAGGCATGACAATGGCGGCACGCTTGCCCTTTAGCTCTGGGTGCGAATCAATGAACTTCTCGAAAGACTCTTCAGTTTCCTCGATTAGTTGCTGGCCCTTATCTTCCTTGTCAACGGCCTTGGCGATGGTAGCTACCTGATCACGCCAAGGAATCTGCCAGTCCTCGGCTCCTTCTGGCTTTACAGTGGTGGGGGCAATATTCTCCAAGGCTTTCTTCGCCTGGGTATCGACAGCCTGGTTGACGGCGATGATCTGGGTGGGGTCAGATGCGCTGATCTGCTCCAGAATGTCAGCGGTAAAACCGGACGAAGTGTTGTAAACCACATCGGGCTTAGCGTCACCGATCAAATCCTGAGACCATGGGCCCACGCCGTTTTCTGGCACGGTTCCCTCGGTGCCCCACGGCGCAACGAGGGAAGGGGTGATTCCCAAAGCGAGCAAGGTATCAGCGTCACCGAGACCCACGGATGCAATGCGAGCATCGGTGTTCTCACCGGTGTTGGCTGAATCTTCGTTGTCACCGCGGGAGCAACCCGTCAGTACGAGGGATGATGCTGTGACAACTGCCGCAACTTTCAGTGCTGCACGGCGAGAAAAAATCCGGGAGGACATCCGACTCCTTTGGAGTGTGTGTGGAGGTGACTAAGTCACTAATTAATTAAGGTTGCCCTAATAATAGCGAGGCTAGCCTAACTATACAAATCCCTGAGAACTGCGGACATTTTCCTGCCATGCCGTCACTTCGGCGCGGGCAGACAATGTCATACATCCCGCGATCCACGGCCATCGCGCATCCGGCCACGCCGACCATCCCCCCGGCGACGAACGCCCACGCCATCGAATCCACCACCGCCTGTCACACGTGAAAAGCCGGAATTTTCAAAAGTCGCGATGCTAGCCCCACTAGAGCAAATCCCAACCCGGCAGCAAGAGCCAGAGCTTCCGAGGAGCGCCCAGAGGCAACGCAAGCACGGCAGTCACGGCGACCGAAGAGGCCATCGCCGACTCCACGAGAAACGACGGCAGCTCCCGCAATGCGACGAAGGAGGCGGATGTACCCCCGTGCCGTCGAACGTCAATCAAAGACCGAAAGCTCACCCGGACAGCGCTTTGCGCACTACCTTCTGATCGACAGCAAATTCGGGCTGCACTCCGATCGCCTGCGCGATGGTGGCAATTCCGAAGCCAATGGCCGCGAAAAACACGCCAATGAGACCCATGAACGGTGAGTGTAGACCTGCTGCTGGCTAGGACATACTGCGTGGGCCGGCAACGAGGGCAATCAACATGGCACGCAAAAAGCCCCCGACACCATTGCTGGAGGCAGGGGCTTGAAGTGCGTGTGAAGGAACGGGTTAGCGAGCCTTCTCCACGATGTCCAGCAGACGGAAGTGCTTGTCCTTGGACAGCGGGCGGGTCTCCTCGATGCGGACGCGGTCGCCGACACCGGCGAGGCCTTCCTCATCGTGAGCCTTCACGCGAGAGTTACGGCGCATGATCTTGCCGTACAGTGCGTGCTGCTTGCGGTCTTCGAGCTCGACAACGATGGTCTTGCTCATCTTGTCGGACACGACAATTCCGGAGCGAACCTTACGTGCGCCCTTTTCAGTGTTAGTCACGTTTGCCTCACTCATGCGGCGTCACCACCAGGGTTGGTAGACAGACCGAGCTCACGCTCGCGCAGGACGGTGTAGATGCGGGCGATGTCGCGCTTGACGACGCCCAGACGACGGTTGTTGGACAGCTGGCCGGTAGCCATCTGAAAACGAAGGTTAAACAGCTCTTCCTTCGCCTCGGTCAGACGGGTGGTCAGCTCTTCGTTGTTGAGCTCACGGAGCTCGTGGGCCGGGGTTCCGGTAGCCATTAGAACTGATCCTCCTTCTTAACGATGCGAACCTTGCATGGGAGCTTGTTACCTGCACGACGCAGGGCTTCCAGAGCCATTTCCTCGTTCGGGTAAGAAACCTCGAACAGGATGCGACCTGGCTTGATGTTAGCCACCCACTTTTCCACTGGACCCTTACCGGAACCCATACGCACGCCGAGCGGCTTCTGGGTCAACGGACGGTCAGGGAAAATGTTGATCCACACCTTGCCGCCGCGCTTGAGGTGGCGGTTGATGGCGATACGGGAGGATTCGATCTGACGGTTGGTGATGTAGGTAGGCTCCAGAGCCTGGAGTCCGTAGTCACCGAACGTGATCCGGTTACCACCCTTGGATACACCGGTACGGTGTGGGCGGTGCTGACGGCGGTACTTAACGCGCTTCGGGATAAGCATGTTTCTTAGCCCTCCTGCTTCTGCTCTGCGCGCTGACGACGTGCGCCACCGCGACGTGGACGCTCACGGCGAGCGCCACGGGATGGTCGCTCTTCACGAGCGTTCATCAGGCTCTCGCGACGGCCGCCAACCACGTCACCCTTGTAGATCCACACCTTGACGCCGATGCGTCCGAAAGTGGTGTGAGCCTCGTAGGTTCCGTAGTCGATCTCAGCGCGGAGGGTGTGCAGTGGAACGCGACCCTCGTGGTAGCGCTCGGTGCGTCCCATTTCCGCGCCGCCCAGGCGACCGGAGCAAACGACCTTGATGCCCTTGACCTGTGGCTGGCGCATAGCGCCCTGGATTGCCTTGCGCATTGCGCGACGGAATGCCACACGGTTGGTCAACTGCTCAGCGATGGACTGTGCCACCAGCTGTGCGTTGGCATCGATGTTCTTGACTTCGAGGATGTTGAGCTGAACCTGCTTGCCCGTGAGCTTCTCCAGCTGGCCGCGAATGCGGTCAGCCTCGGAACCACGACGACCAATCACGATGCCCGGACGGGCGGTGTGAATGTCCACGCGGACACGGTCGTGGGTGCGCTCGATAACAACGTCGGCGATGCCGGCACGATCGAGGCCCTTGGACAGGAACTCGCGGATCTTGATGTCTTCTGCGAGGTAATCAGCGTACTGCTTGTCGGCGTACCAGCGAGAGCGCCACTCGGAAGTGATACCCAGCCGGAGGCCGTGCGGTTGGATCTTCTGGCCCACTACTGAGCACTTCCCTTCTGACTCTCGACAACCACAGTGATGTGGCTTGTGCGCTTGCGGACGTGGAATGCACGACCCTGGGCGCGTGGACGGAATCGACGCATGGTTGGTCCCTCGTCGGCGAATGCCTCGGAGATGACCAGGGAGCGTGGATCCAAGCCAAAGTTGTTCTCTGCGTTAGCTGCCGCGGACGCGACAACCTTTGCAACTGGCTCGGAAGCTGCCTGTGGGGCGAACTTCAGCAAAGCCAGGGCGTCCTCCACGGACTTGCCACGGATCGTGTCGATCACACGGCGTGCCTTCATTGGAGTAACGCGCACGAATCGCGCGGTTGCGCGTGCGGAATTCACGGTCTCAGTCATAACTATCGACGACCCTTCTTGTCGTCCTTGACGTGACCCTTAAAGGTCTTCGTCGGGGCGAACTCGCCCAGCTTGTGTCCAACCATCGAGTCATCGACGAACACTGGCACGTGCTTGCGACCATCGTGGACTGCAAAGGTGTGACCAATGAAATCGGGCAAGATGGTGGAACGACGCGACCAGGTCTTGATGACCTGCTTGCCGCCCTTTTCGTTCTGAACGTCCACCTTCGCTAGGAGGTGTTCGTCGACGAATGGGCCCTTCTTCAGGCTGCGTGGCATTCTCTACTACCTCCTCTTAGCGCTTCTTGTTCTTGTTGGAACGACGACGGCGAACGATCAACTTATCGCTCGGACGGTTCGGCTTGCGGGTACGTCCCTCAGGCTGGCCCCATGGGCTCACTGGGTGACGACCACCGGAAGTCTTACCTTCACCACCACCGTGTGGGTGATCCACAGGGTTCATAACCACACCACGGACGGTTGGGCGAACGCCCTTCCACCGCATACGGCCGGCCTTACCCCAGCGGATGTTGATCTGGTCAGCGTTGCCGACCTCACCAACGGTTGCGCGGCAACGGATGTCGACGCGACGGATTTCGGAAGATGGCATACGCAGGATTGCGTACTTGCCTTCCTTACCCAGCAGCTGGATGGAAGAACCAGCGGAACGGGCCATCTTGGCTCCGCCACCTGGCTTCAACTCAACAGCGTGGATGGTGGTACCGGTTGGGATGTTGCGCAGTGGCAGGTTGTTGCCAACCTTGATGTCGGCGGTTGGGCCGGACTCCAGCAGCGCACCCTGCTTCAGGTTGCGTGGAGCGATGATGTATCGCTTCTCGCCGTCCCGGTAGTGCAGCAGGGCAATGTTGGCGGTGCGGTTCGGGTCGTACTCGATGTGAGCAACCTTTGCCAGCACGCCGTCCTTATCGTTACGACGGAAGTCGATAACGCGGTAGCGGCGCTTGTGGCCGCCACCCTTGTGACGAGTGGTGATGTGGCCGTGAACGTTACGGCCGCCGGTCTTCGACAGCGGGCGCAGCAGGCTCTTCTCCGGAGTGGAACGAGTGATTTCCTCGAACTGGGAGACGGAGCTCTGGCGGCGACCCGGCGTAGTCGGCTTGTACTTGCGAATAGCCATACTTTTGCTTCCTCTTTACCTTTCGGGTCCTTCAGGCCTTAAGCCTGACCACCGAAGATGTCGATCGGATCGCTGCCGGCGACCAGGGTCACCATGGCGCGCTTGGTGGCCTTACGCTGGCCGTAACCGGTGCGGGTGCGCTTGCGCTTGCCCTCACGGTTAGCGGTATTGACGCTAGACACCTTCACGCCGAAGATCTGCTCGACGGCAATCTTGATTTGGGTCTTGTTGGAATCTGGATTCACCAGGAACGTGTAGACGTTCTGCTCCATCAGTGCGTAGGACTTCTCAGATACGACTGGAGCGATGATGATATCGCGAGGATCGGCAATAGTGCTCATTACTTAGCCTCCTCCTTCGTCGTCTGAGCTGGCGTAGCAGCATCGATGAATGCGTTCAGGGCCTCGACGGAGAACACCACGTCATCGGAGTTCAGAACGTCGTAGGTGTTCAGCTGATCGTTGATCAGGATGTGAACGCCTGGCAAGTTACGTGCAGACTTCTGAGCGGTGACGTCTTCGCGGGTCAGTACGAGGAGTACGGACTTACGACCAGACAGGCGCTGCAGGAAGTTCAGAGCGGACTTGGTAGACGGAGTCTGACCAGGAACCAGCTCTTCCACAACGTGGATGCGATCGTGACGCACGCGGTCGGTGAGGGCACCGCGCAGTGCGGCAGCCTTCATCTTCTTTGGGGTGCGCTGGGAGTAGTCGCGAGGCTGAGGTCCGTGAACCGTGCCACCACCGGTGAAGTGTGGAGCGCGGATGGAACCCTGACGAGCACGACCGGTGCCCTTCTGGCGGAAAGGCTTACGTCCACCACCGCGAACAGCGCCGCGGGTCTTGGTGGCGTGAGTGCCTTGACGCTTAGCTGCCAGCTGAGCGGTAACAACCTGGTGCATCAGAGCGACGCTAGCCTCAGCATCGAAGATGGAGGCAGGCAGCTCAACAGTGCCGTTGGTCTTACCCTCAGCGGTGTGTACATCAAGCTTTAGATTGCTCATGCGTGTGCACCGCCCTTCACTGCGGTCTTCACAACGACGAATCCGCCGTTGATACCCGGTACTGCGCCCTTGATGAGCAGCAGGTTGGACTCGGTATCGACCTTGGCGACCTTCAAGTTCTGCATGGTCACGCGATCGTTACCCATGCGGCCAGCCATACGCTTGCCCTTGAAGACGCGACCTGGGGTCGCGGCCTGACCGATGGAACCAACGCGGCGGTGTGCCGCCTGGTTACCGTGTGCAGCGCCCTGGCCCTTGAAGCCATGGCGCTTCATGCCGCCGGCGTAGCCCTTACCCTTGGAGGTGCCGGTGACGTCGACGAACTTCACGTCGTTGAACAGTTCAACGGTGATGTCCTGGCCGACTTCGTAGCTGGATGCGTCTTCGACGCGGATCTCAGCGACGTGGCGACGTGGGGTCACGCCAGCCTTCTTGAAGTGACCTGCTTCAGGCTTGTTGGCCTTGCGTGGGTCGATTTCGCCGAAGGCGATCTGGACGGCTTCGTAGCCGTCGGTTTCCTTGGTGCGAACCTGGGTAACGACGCACGGCCCAGCTTCAACGACGGTTACCGGAACAACCCGGTTTTCCTCGTCGAAGATCTGAGTCATGCCGAGCTTCTTGCCCAGGATGCCCTTGATCTCGATTTCACTCATTAATTTTCTCCGCTGCCTAAAGTTCAGTTATCTCTCGAGGAACTAGATGGTCCCGGATTACTGAATGTTGACGTCGACGCTGGCCGGAAGATCGATGCGCATGAGAGCGTCAACGGTCTTCGGGGTTGGGTCGAGAATGTCGATCAGACGCTTGTGGGTGCGCATCTCGAAGTGCTCGCGAGAATCCTTGTACTTATGCGGCGAACGGATGACGCAGTACACGTTCTTCTCGGTTGGCAATGGCACAGGTCCTACTACACGAGCGCCAGTGCTGGTTACCCGCTCGACAATCTTCTTGGCAGAAGCGTCGATGGCCTCGTGATCATAGGCCTTGAGCCTGATGCGGATCTTTTGTCCCGCCACGCTTGTCCTCTTCCTCAGCATTCACGCCTGCAGGGTTACTACCCTGCTTCGCTTCATGCCTCTTATCTTGTCTCAACGCTGTCCGGCCGTGTGGCCTGGTCCAGTCGCCAGTTTCGCTTGTGTATTTACTACCTTCACGTGCCGTTATTGTGGTTGCACCGCAAATGAACGGGATTGCCCTTAACGCGCAAGGTGTAAATCCACGAGAAATTGTTTTTGAGCTATCTGCGACGGCCATTGCCGCCAACACATGCCACATATTCAATTTCACGCTTGGAAGGGACGAGCACCCCCACGATGATTCGTGGCGTGGATGTCCGCAAGCCTTCGCTTACTGCCGCTGTTCATTTACCATGCCCCACTCCGGCACCCGCTGTCGGGCGTGTCGTCCACGTTGACAGCGTTTACCGCACAGCAAAGCTTCCATCATCTCTGGTAGATGACGGTCTTTACTGACGATGGATCATGCTCACTTCACCATCGGTGCCTTCTTGAAACTTCTCGCCAGGCAGTTCCTTGTGGGCTTACCTGAACCGTGTGGTTCTCATGCACCGTGTTAAAGCAACGTTTGATAGTTAACCATAGATGTTGGACAAGATCAAAAAAGTTTTTGCAATCTCGGCGCAGCTACCCGGTACATTCTTCGACCATTAGTGTAGAGAGCGTGAATGTACCCCGTAATGACCCCGAATACGTTGCCGAGCGTCGTCGCATTATCCGGGAGCACCACCCGGATCGTGGTGGCTCTGATCAAGCGCTGATTCATGCCTTGCAACAGTTGGATGAGCAATGGGACCGCAAGCTCCGTCTCCGTAAGGAAATCCGCGACAACCTTCCTTCGTTTATTCCCGAGGACGTTGCCATGCAAGCATTTGATCAGGCGGATCGTTGGGCAGGGCGTGTCCGCGACGGTGCGGATCAAATGCGTCGTCGTTTTGATGACGGCCGTCCGGGTAACGGTGATTTTTCTCGACGCCTGGGCCGTACCGTCGGAACCGTTCGCAAAAGGATCGGAGAGGAGTTCGATAAGCGCCGGCGATAGCTTGGCCCTCTCCCAGGATCCTTAGGCTACGAGCTGCTGTCCCCCCCCAAGAGACGAAAAACTCCCGCGAGGTAAGGAAATACCTCGCGGGAGTTTTTAGATGCCCAAGTGGGCTGGTTCCACACAGTGGAACCCAGCGATACTACTTGGTGATCTTGGTAACGCGACCAGCGCCAACGGTGCGGCCACCCTCGCGGATAGCGAAGCGCAGGCCCTCGTCCATTGCGACAGGCTGGATCAGGGTGACGGACATATCAACGTTGTCACCAGGCATAACCATGTCGGTGCCCTCTGGCAGCTTCACAACACCGGTAACGTCGGTGGTGCGGAAGTAGAACTGAGGACGGTAGTTGTCGAAGAATGGGGTGTGGCGGCCACCCTCGTCCTTGGACAGGATGTAGACAGAGCCCTCGAACTCGGTGTGAGGGGTGTAAGCGCCTGGCTTAGCAACAATCTGTCCACGCTCAACATCTTCGCGCTTCAGGCCACGCAGCAGCAGTGCGGCGTTGTCGCCTGCCTCTGCGGTGTCCAGCAGCTTGTTGAACATCTCGATGGAGGTAACGGTGGTCTTCTGGGACTTCTCACGAATACCCAGGATCTCGACCTCGTCGTTGAGGTTCAGGATGCCGCGCTCCACACGACCGGTAACCACGGTACCGCGGCCGGTGATGGTGAAGATGTCCTCAACTGGCATCAGGAATGGCTTGTCGGTCTCGCGCTCTGGGTCTGGGATGGAATCATCGCAAGCCTGCATGAGCTCGATGATCTTCTCAGTCCACTCTGCGTCGCCCTCAAGAGCCTTCAGTGCGGAGATGTGAACAACTGGAGCCTCTTCGTCGAACTCCTGCTCGCCCAGCAGCTCACGAACTTCCATCTCGACGAGCTCGAGGAGCTCCTCGTCATCAACCATGTCGCACTTGTTCAGTGCAACGAGGATGTAAGGAACACCAACCTGGCGAGCCAGCAGAACGTGCTCGCGGGTCTGTGGCATTGGGCCGTCGGTAGCAGCCACAACCAGGATAGCGCCGTCCATCTGGGCAGCACCGGTGATCATGTTCTTGATGTAGTCGGCGTGACCTGGAGCATCCACGTGTGCGTAGTGGCGCTTCTCAGTCTCGTACTCCACGTGGGAGATGTTGATCGTGATGCCACGCTCCTTCTCCTCCGGCGCCTTATCGATGGCGTCGAAAGCGAAGGACTTGTTGATCTCCGGGTACGCATCTGCCAGCACCTTGGTGATTGCAGCGGTGGTGGTGGTCTTGCCGTGGTCGACGTGACCGATGGTGCCGATGTTAACGTGCGGCTTCGTACGCTCGAACTTAGCCTTCGCCACTGTGTGTCCTCCTGGACTTCTCGGTGGCTACGACTCTCGCAGCCACATACTTATCTTCGTTTCCGACGTCCTCCGCCTGCCACCTGGTGGTGCAAGTTCTGGAGCAGTCGGCGTCTATCTTGCCATTGTCACTAACGTGCATAGTGCCCTCGCTGCCCGTTCAGCAGATTTGTTGAGGACAAATGCTGTGTCCGTTAATGGGGCAACGGCCAGCACACCGCATAGTACGCGATATGACCCGATGTTGAAAAACCTAGTGTTCCCCAGAGGGGAATTTAGGGAAGTTTTCGGATTATACGGAGTGCTGACCCCTACCCAAGGGTCAGGGATCTGGCCACGTGCGCGCCAGATCCCTTTGGTGGTGTTGGGCTACCAACTACTAGGAGTTGGAACCACCGGTGCGCTCTTCGATGATTTCCTGAGCCACGTTGGATGGAACCTCAGCGTAGGAATCGAAGATCATGGTGAAGTTTGCGCGGCCCGCGGTGCGGGAACGTAGGTCACCGATGTAGCCGAACATCTGGGACAGTGGCACCTTCGCGGTGACAACTTTTGCGCCGGAACGATCATCCATGGAGGAGATCTGTCCACGACGGGAGTTCAGGTCGCCGATCACGTCGCCCATGTAGTCCTCAGGGGTGATGACCTCAACTGCCATGAGTGGCTCCAGCAGAACTGGCTTTGCCTTCGCAACAGCTTCCTTCAGCACCTGGGAACCAGCGAGCTTGAAGGCCATTTCGGAGGAGTCCACATCGTGGTAGGCACCGTCAAGCAGGGTGGCCTTGATGTTCACCAGCGGGTAGCCGGCGAGGTAACCGTACTGCATGGCATCCTGGATACCTGCGTCCACGGATGGGATGTACTCCTTAGGAATACGTCCACCGGTGACGGCATTCTCGAACAGGTAGTTCTCCTCGGAGCCCTCTTCTGGGTTGTAAGGCTCGATGCCGACGATGACGCGTGCGAACTGACCGGAACCACCGGTCTGCTTCTTGTGGGTGTACTCGAGCTTCTCCACTGGCTTGCGGATGGTCTCGCGGTAAGCCACCTGTGGCTCACCAACATTTGCTTCCACCTTGAACTCGCGCTTCATGCGGTCCACGAACACGTCCAAGTGCAGCTCGCCCATGCCGCCGATAACGGTCTGGCCAGTCTCTTCGTCCAGCTCCACGGTGAAGGTTGGGTCCTCTTCCGTGAGCTTCTGAATAGCCGTACCCAGCTTCTCCTGGTCAGACTTAGTCTTGGGCTCGATGGACACCTTGATCACTGGATCCGGGAAGTCCATGGACTCGAGCACGATCTGGTTGTTCATGTCGCACAGGGTGTCACCGGTAGTGGTGTCCTTCAGTCCGATGAACGCGTAGATGTGACCAGCGGAAGCCTTCTCCACTGGCTGCTCCTTGTTGGAGTGCATCTGGAACATCTTGCCGATGCGCTCCTTCTTGCCCTTCACGGTGTTGTACACCTGCGCGCCGGACTCCACGGAGCCGGAGTACACGCGGATGTAGATCAAACGACCGAAGAATGGGTGGGTCGCAACCTTGAAGGCCAGAGCGGAGAATGGCTCGTCAGCGGAAGGCTGACGGGTCAGCGCCTTCTCTGGGTCATTAACGTCCAGGCCCTTGATGGAACCGACGTCCATTGGGTTAGGCAGGAATTCGATAACGGCGTCCAGCATTGGCTGCACACCCTTGTTCTTGTAGGCAGAGCCACAGTAAACCGGGTAGATCTCGGAGTTCACGGTGAGCTTGCGGATCTGAGCCTTGAGCTCGTCCTCGGTGATTTCCTCACCAGCGAAGTAGCGGTCCATGAGCTCTTCATCGGACTCAGCAACGGTCTCGATGAGCTTCTCGCGGTACTCTTCAGCCTTTTCCTTGAGATCCTCAGGGATCTCTTCGATGGTGGCCTCGGTACCGATCTCGGTGACGCCGCGCCAGGTCAAAGCCTTCATCTGCAGAAGGTCAACCACGCCATCGAAGTCATCCTCTGCGCCGATTGGCAGCTCCATCACCAATGGCTTGGCACCCAAACGATCGACGATGGTGTCCACGGTGAAGTAGAAGTCCGCACCGAGCTTGTCCATCTTGTTCACGAAGCAGATACGAGGCACGTCGTACTTGTCAGCCTGACGCCAAACCTGCTCGGACTGTGGCTCCACGCCTTCCTTGGCGTCGAACACGGCGACAGCGCCATCGAGGACACGAAGGGAACGCTCCACCTCAACGGTGAAGTCCACGTGACCAGGCGTGTCGATGATGTTGATCTGGTTGCCTTTCCAGAAACAGGTGGTCGCAGCGGAGGTAATGGTGATACCTCGCTCCTTCTCCTGCTCCATCCAGTCCATCGTGGACGCACCATCGTGAGTCTCACCGACCTTACGGTTAATGCCGGTGTAGTAGAGAATGCGCTCGGTGGTGGTGGTCTTACCGGCATCGATGTGCGCCATGATGCCGATGTTGCGGACCTTCTTCAGGTCAGTCAACGCTTCAAGTGCCACTGGGTAACCCCGCTCTTATCTTGGTTGAGAGCGACCCGGTGCCTTGAGAATCATCACGCATAGTTGTGGGGAACCTCGAGGCTTCGCGAGTCGCGGGCTGTATAGTTACTCGATCTATTGTGCCAGTTTGCGCTGCATCTTTCGACGCAGACGTCTCACTAGCCCGCTGCACCGGTAAAAGTGATCGGGTCTTTACCGGGCTAAAGCCCCAGCCGCATGATGCGGAGGGGCTTTAAAAGTGTGACTACCAGCGGTAGTGGGCGAAGGCGCGGTTGGCCTCTGCCATCTTGTGAGTATCCTCACGACGCTTCACGGAAGCGCCGAGACCGTTGGAAGCATCCAGGATCTCGTTAGCGAGACGCTCAGTCATGGTGTTCTCACGACGCTGACGGGTGAAAGTCACCAACCAGCGCAAAGCCAGGGTGGTGGAGCGACCTGGGCGAACCTCAACAGGCACCTGGTAGGTAGCGCCACCGACACGGCGGGAGCGCACCTCGAGGGCTGGCTTGACGTTGTCGAGAGCCTTCTTGAGGGTCAGTACTGGGTCGGTTCCGGTCTTGTCGCGGCACTGCTCGAGTGCACCGTAGACGATGCGCTCGGCGGTGGACTTCTTACCGTCGAGCAAGACTTTGTTGACCAACTGGGAGACGATTACGTCGCCGTATACTGGATCCTTTGGGAGTGGACGTGCTGGTGCTGGACCTTTACGTGGCATGTTCTACTTCTCCTTCTTGGCGCCGTAGCGGGAACGAGCCTGCTTACGATCCTTAACACCCTGCGTATCGAGGGAGCCACGGACGATCTTGTAGCGAACACCTGGGAGGTCCTTCACACGACCGCCGCGCACGAGCACCATGGAGTGCTCCTGCAGGTTGTGGCCCTCACCTGGGATGTACGCGGAAACCTCAATGCCGGAGGTCAGGCGCACACGGGCGACCTTACGCAGTGCAGAGTTAGGCTTCTTAGGAGTGGTGGTGTACACGCGGGTGCACACGCCACGACGCTGAGGGGAGCCCTTCAGCGCGGCGGTAGCTACCTTCGTGGTCTTATCGTGGCGGCCCTTACGGACCAGCTGCTGAATAGTTGGCATGAACCGACTTTCTTTAGGTCTGATCTTCAATATCCGGCTCTGCACTTTCCTGTGCAGCGGACGGTATCAACGGTCTTTGTCCACATGAGTGGGGGAAATACGGGCTAGACATGAAAAAATAGGGGCTCTTTTTTGGGGCCCTACCAGATGTCTAGCTCTGGCTCGTCAGAGTAGTTACTGAAACGGAATCAAGCTCCTAGTTTCAATAATTCACAACAAGCAAGCCGAGCTCCCACCGCACGAGACGGGGGACTATGTTGCATGCTACCGCTCCCCCAGCCGGATTCCAAAATCACTTCACTTATTAACTACACCCTTCACGCAGCACCTCCCGCAACCGCGAGTCACTGAGCTGCTCGACCATCCATGGGCTAAAGGCGAACGGGGTGGCGTCGATCGAGGAAAAGAGGTCCACCGGTGCCACCCAGCGATGATCACACACCTCAGCCAGATTAGGCGCCATCTCCCCCACCGCACGGGACACGAAGACGGGACATACCTCCCACTCCACAATCCCACTCGCATCCACAGCGCGATACTCGAAATCGGGGATTACCGCAGACAAGTCATCAACCTTCAACCCCAATTCTTCAACGGCTCGGCGTAACACGGCTTCCTCGTGCGATTCCCCTGGCCCTGGGTGACCACATACTGAATTCGTCCACACACCTGGCCATGCCTTCTTAGTCAACGCTCGCCGAGTGATGAGCACCTCACCGCGGTCATTGAGGATATAGCAGGAAAACGCCAGGTGCAGAGGTGTGTTTTTAGTGTGCACCTCTGACTTAAGCGCGTGCCCGGTGGGGTTGCCTTGATCATCGAGGAGAATGACAAGTTCCTCGTTGGTCGACTTGGTAGTCATGGTTTCTTTCTTCTCCTCGTTGTATTCCTTGATGTTCTTTTCCGACGCCACGCTCACCCCATCCAGCCGCCTATCCATTTATAAACACCCAGATGAGCGTCATGGATACCACCGCCCCCACTAGGTAATTAGCCCACAGAAATACCTTCCACGCCTTATGCACGTCGAAGGCTTGTTCTTCGCTGATGTTCCAGAATCGAGCCGCATTGATTACGTACAAGAGGTTGGCGACCGCCACTATTAGCCCAGGGATCCCTAAGGTTAGGAGGAGCGCACTGGCGATTACGTAGGCACACACCGCCAAACGCACCGTTGTGCGGCCACCCAATTCCGTGGCGATGGAACGCAAACCGCCTTCACGGTCTGCCTTAACATCCTGTACTGCCCCTAGGGCATGAGAAGCCGCACCCCATAAGAAGAACGCCACGATGATGATCCAAAACTGCGCAGGCAGCTGGTCATTCTGCATCGTGCCACCCACCAACGCGGGAGACACAAAGTGTGTGGATGAGGTTATTGAATCGATCCCTGGCCGTTCTTTGAACCGCAGTTTCGGCCCGGAATACGCATAGACTGCGGCCAAACTCAGGGTCAGCCATCCTGCGGATTGCCACGTTCCTGCTACATAGAGCGCTACCGCAAAGGGCACTGCGGAAATAGGGGCTGCCCATAACACGGTGGGGTGCAGTGACTTCGCTAGGACTGCGCCCTCCACGCCGCCCTTGCGCGGATTCCTAATGTCAGATTCATAGTCGAAGACATCGTTTATTCCGTACATCGCGATGTTGTAAGGGATCAGGAAGAACAGCACGCCCACAATGAATACCCAGTCCACACTCCCCCCGAGCAGCAGGTATGCGGCTCCGTAGGGGAAGGCCGTGTTCACCCAGCTGATTGGTCGCGAGGAGCTAAAGACGGCTGTGATCCTCTGCATTAGGGTTGGGCGCGAGCCTTGCGAAGTCCGATTAGTCATTTGCTATGCCCTTTCCACAACGCAGGCACCAACAGCGTCACGAATATCGCATAGAACAAATCCTCCACCGGCACCTGCCCAAGTTGCCATCCCATTCGCTTGTCATCGTCATACCCCACGAGACCAGCCCAAATCATCAGGTTGTCGAAAAAAATTGTGAGAATCAGAACGCTAACCGTCACCGTGCCAAGAATCCACAGTTGCCTACGCTTCGCTTCTGCCCCACCGCGTTTGTGTTCCTTCACTACGGAGCACGAAGCCATAACTATCGCAACCACCAGGAAGGGCAGGCTGATGTACAGGTAGATCACAATTCGCCTCCGGACTCAAGTATTCGTTTCTGCCTCACGTGGTCAAGCAAGATCCTCGAACCCGACGTCAGGTTGAGCGTGAGATAGGTGAGAAAGAAAAGGAATACTGGTTCCTCTAGGGGCATCTCCGGTGCCAGTTCGATGCCCAACATGTACGGAGAATCCCCGCGATAAAATACCCCGTTGAGGATGCCCAGTGCATCCCACACGAGCAACAACCCCACGGTGACGATCGAGATGAGACTGGCCCTGGTGGCGTCGAGAAAGAAGGCGAGTTTCCACCGATGATCGCAGATCACCATGCAAACCAGGGTTAACAACAGAAACGCAAGATAAATGATAGTCATGAGCGCATCACTGTGTTCCTAAAGCGCTGGTAGAACCGTCACCGCGCATTCGCTTGAGCACGTTCTCCGCCGAAATCAGACACATGGGCACGCCCACACCAGGAACGGTCGTCCCACCTGCGTAAAGGAGGTTGTTCACCTTCGCAGAGCGATTCTTGCCACGTAGGAATGCGGACTGCCACAGGGTATGAGCAGGCCCCAGCGCCCCACCCAGCCAGGAGTGGTAGCGATCTTCAAAATCCGCTGGGCCTATGGTGTGGCAGGCAATGATGCGCTGGTGAAGATCATCGATACCGGCCCACTCGGCGATCTGTGTGATTGCAGCATCAGCAATTGCTTGAACGGGGTCAGACGCGGTCTCCGCGTAGATGTTTCCATGTCCCAGGGCCGGGTCAGCGGCGACGGGGACCAGGACAAACAGGTTTGAATGGCCTTCGGGGGCCACGGTGGGATCAGATTCCGAGGGCTTCGAAATATATATTGAAGTCGAACGATTGATGTTGGTGGTACTTGCGTGTCCGGTACCTGCGTGGCCAGTGTTTGCATGTCCAGTACTTGCGTTACCTGGATTCGTAGAACGCACAGACGGCTCAAAAACTGCGTCAAAATCCGGTGTCCAGTCGTGGCTAAACATCAAATTGTGGTGGGACAGTTGAGGTAGCTCTCCTTTCACCCCGATCATGACTAATACCGTGCTGATGCCTGGATTTCGATGTGTCCACCACTTCTCCGGATAGGACTGCAGCTCCCTGGGGAGGAGCTCAGTTTCCGTAAAATGCATGTCCGCAGTGCTCACCACCACGTCAGCTGGAATCATCTCCCGCTGGCCATTCGATTCCACATGGATGCCTGTCGCCTGAGTCCGGCCGGCGCCATCTTGGGTGTGGATCGCAACACAAGGAGTCTCAAAAAGGATCTCCACGCCCCGCTGCTTAGCAAGTTTGTGCAGGGATTCCACTACTGCTGTGAAACCACCCAGCGGATACTTCACCCCTTGAACCAAGTCGGTGTAACTCATGAGCTGGTAGAGAGCGGGGGTATCTTCTGGGCGCGAGGATAGAAACACCGCTGGATAAGTAAGAATTTGCCGCAAGCGAACGTCCGTGAATTGGCTGGAAACGTGCTGGGAAAGGGAGGCAAGCAAGTTCTTCAGCAAGTCGATCCCGGCACCGATGGATCCTAAACCAAGAAATGGCCTCAGGTTGCTAAACGTGGTGTAGAGGAAGTTCTCTACCGAGACCGCGTAAATCTCACCGGCCTTCGCTAGGTACGCTTCCAGTTTCTTCCCGGCACCGGGCTCAATGTTTTCGAAGAGCTCAGCCAGCGTGGCCGGGTCTGAACTGACATCGAAATGAGCTGCACCCTCTGGGAACACTCGGTATCCGGGCTCTAGATTCACCAGTTCGAGCTGATCCTCGGTGCTGGTTCCAGCCAGCGCGTAGAAGTTGTCATAGGCTTCTGGCATCAGGTACCAGGATGGGCCGGTGTCCCAGCGAAAACCGGGTGTAGCAGGATCTTCAAATGAACCTGCGCGGCCGCCCACGGTGCTATTTTTCTCCACGATGGTGACACTGGAACCCTCTTCAGCTAATAGAACTGCAGTAGCCAAACCGGCGATTCCAGCACCGATGATGACAACACGGCCTTCCGAACGAGGGGTGGAAGGTTTCATTGAGCGGGGTCCTTAGTTGTTGAGGGCAAGGTGGTAGGCCGAGCGCTGATGGCCATAATTAACGCTCGTCCGATAGAGAGCACAGCGATAAGAATTTTGTGGGAATCCCTAATACTGATGCGCCCGCTGCGAACTTCATCTGCCGAAGCACGGGAAATTTTTTCGGTGAGAGCCTGGAAGAGCCCTGTTGCCGCGAGTACTCCTGCACGGGCGCCTAACGGCAGCAGGGGAACTGTTTTCCGCGCGTTCAGGAGATCACCGCGGATGTCAGCCACTATCAATGCTTTGCTTTTGTCGTTGAGTCCTTGGTCAAGGATTTCGGGGAAATAAATCCGACCGAGGTCTCCGGTATCTTCTGCGTAATCCCTCAAGAAGTTGATCTTCTGGAATGCTGCGCCCAGTGCGCGAGCACCTAATACCAGTGTTTCTCTTGTTTCTTGTTGGATATCATCACGGTCTTGAAGGAATACGGATAAGCACATCAGGCCTATCACTTCGGCAGAACCGTAGATGTACTCACTCAGACTTTCAGCGTTATGTGTGGCCTTAGACAAGTCCATGCGCATCGAACGAAAAAATGCCCGGACGTTTTCAGGATCGAAGTGACACCGTCGCGCTGTGCCGGCATAGGCATGCAGGACAGGGTCCACATGGAACCGGTAGTGCGGCGCTGCCAGCACAGCTCGCTCATAACCGTCGAGCATTTCGACGATCTCATCATGTGGTAGGCCAGCGTGCTCAGCCGTTCCGTCAACAATTTCGTCTGCAATGCGCACCATTGCGTAGAGGTTGCGGATGTCCGCGCGCATACGGGGCGCAAGAACGTTTGTGGCGACTGAAAAGCTCGTGGAGTACGTACTGATGACCTGGTGTGCAGATCTGTCAGCCATCGCATCATAACGGGTGAGCACAGCAGGAGCCGGTGCCTTAGACACCCAGCTTGTGGAGGTTTTCATCCATGAGGGCAGCAATTCCCATCAGTCCTTCCTTCACATCGGATGGCAATTCCAGGCTCTGGGCAAGGTCACACGCATCCTCCAATGCGGCTCGGGCTTCTGCAGCTACCGCTTTGAGAACTGCCGCGAGATCGCTGTCTCCCTCAGAGTTTAGGCGAGCAGTCACCATGGTGACTCTTTGTTTTTCGATATCCCCTTGATGGCCAGTCACGTCATCGGCTGCTTGGAACGCGAACCCGAACGAATTCGCAATGGGAACCATTACTGACAAGTCGCGTCCGGCCGCTAACGCTCCCAGCATTAGTGGGGCACGGAATGTATAGGCACTGGTTTTCATGTGATTGCTCAAACGGACGTCATTGAGGGTGTGAGTACTCTGAGGCACGCGATGAGCGACGTCGCTGAGTTCACCATGGATGGATTCCGTCATGGCATCCACAAGGATTCGCACGGCCGGTGCCTGCAACTCCACCGGCACAAGCTCGTGACACGCCAAGTCAATAGCTCCCGCTATGGCCATGTCACCGGCCAGCACCGCGAGCGAGTCTCCAATGTGTACATCCTGAGCTACCTGGCCCAAGCTGTTATGAAAAGACATTTCACCACGCCGTGTGCAGTCTGCATCGATGAAGTCATCATGCACCAAGAACGCTCCGTGAAGCAGGTTCACAGCAGCGCCGAATGCAACCGCCGCGTCGTACTGTGAACCCTTAACTCGGCCGGCTGCGATATGAACCAACCTGCTACGGATGTGCTTACCCGCCAAGGTTATTCTGCTCAATTCTGAGTAGGAATGTTTGAGAACCGGTGTGGCCTGAGCACTGATCGGCACTAAATCTTGGAAGTATCGTTCCAACAGCAGCTGAGTATCCCGCATCGCGTTCGCAGTGTGATTCATCGCTGCACCAAAGTATCGATGAAATCCGGAAGTTTACCTCTAGCACTGAGGCGTTCCTGCGGAAGTTGTTCCTTCCAATTCACCCAGATCGTATGGAAACCGCGGTAAAAACGACACAACATCTGCCGGGTACCCTTCAAGGGGCGGGGATCCGTCGGCAGGACGAGGTCTTTTTGTAACCAAATCGTCTCTTCTGGACGGACTGCGAATGATAAGTGCAAATCCTCATGCACCAAGGTGTCAGAAAAGTCTACTGATTCATCGATTTCTTTCCACCACGATGAACGAATGCAGCAATTTGTCCCGAAAAGCGGGTAATGTCCTAGCGCCCAGCGCGTAGTGGTCCAATAAGCACCCATGTAAAGAGAGCTCATGATCCTCCCATACGATCCGGGAGTAACGAATTCTGCACCTCCGGACAGGCCTACAACTGAGTTTCCGGTGTATTCATCTGCACGATCCCAAATTTGATGCAGGCGGATGATCGTGTCTTCAGGAACCACCACGTCAGCGTCGATACGAAAGAGGACATCGCCTGTGGCTGCGCGAAAACCAGTTTGCATGGCCCAAGTGATTCCCCGCCGGGGTTCTGAAACCACCCGCGCGCCATAACGCTCCGCGATGTCTGCTGAGTCATCGACAGAACCATTATCAACAACGATGACTTCTTCAGCAGGCACTATCTGGTTCTGCAATGATGTGAGACAGTGGGCGAGCAAATCACCGTCGTTCAGACATGGAATCACAACCGATATAGATCGGCAGCGTTCAACCGCAAGCGGCAGTCTTACTGGGTCCGTCTTAATCTTCTAAACTACCTTGCCTTGGAGGAAACAGGCACAGCTTCATTGCGCCCCAGCTTTTCCTAATAATTGCTAAGCACATACTAACACTGCGCTTGGTCTGCTCCGCAGATTTTTCAGACAAAGTAGGTAAACCACTCGAGGTCCGGCAAACGCCCCGCAGGGAGTATTTCCCAGCGGGGCGTTCGAAGCATTTCCACAAATTAGAGGTGTTAGATCCCCATGTCATCCAGTGGCACGGCAGCACCGGTGAATTCACCGTAGCTATCGTCGCCGTAGAAACCATCACCAAAGGAGGACGGAATGGAGTAAGCAGCAGCGCGCGCTTCCTCTGTCGGCTCCACAGAGATGTTGCGGTAACGAGCAATACCCGTACCAGCCGGGATCAACTTACCAATAATCACGTTCTCCTTCAGGCCGATCAGCTTGTCGGAGCGCTTATTGATAGCAGCATCGGTAAGCACGCGAGTGGTCTCCTGGAAGGAAGCCGCGGAGAGCCAAGACTCGGTAGCCAAGGAAGCCTTGGTGATACCCATGATCTCTGCGCGAACCTCTGCAGGACGGCCTCCGGTCTTGACTGCTTCCTTGGATGCAGCAACTGCGTCCGCGTGCTCCACCAGGGAACCTGGCAGGAACTCGGTAGAACCAGAATCAATCACGGTCACGCGGCGCAGCATCTGACGCACGATGATCTCGATGTGCTTGTCGTGGATAGCCACGCCCTGGTCACGGTAGACCTTCTGCACTTCGTTGATCAGGTGCTTCTGCACACCACGGCGGCCGAGCACACGTAGAACCTCGTGTGGATCGGTCGCGCCCTTAAGCAGCTGCTGACCCATCTTGACGTGGTCACCATCGCGCAGTGGGCGCTCCACTCCGCCGGTACCCAGGGTTGCGAGACCCTGACGCTTAGACAGCTTCTCGTAGACAACGTCTTCGGAGCCATCATTTGGAACGATCGTGACCGTATAGAAGGTCTCGTCGTCCTCGATCTTGAGCTTGCCGTCGACAGAAGCGATTGGGGACTTAGCCTTCGGCACGCGAGCTTCGAAGAGCTCCTGCACACGCGGCAGACCACCCGTAATGTCGCCACCCACACCACCGAGGTGGAAGGTACGCATGGTCAGCTGGGTACCCGGCTCACCAATCGACTGTGCAGCCACGATGCCCACGGCCTCGCCAATTTCCACCTTCTTGCCGGTCGCCATGGAGCGTCCGTAGCAGGTGGAGCACAGGCCGGTTGCGGTGGCACAGGTCATCACGGAGCGTACCTTGATGAACTCAACGCCAGCGTTGACCAGGCGGTCCACGTCAGACTCGTTGACAACTTCTCCCTTAGCCAGGATGACGTTGCCCTCAGAATCTTCAGCATCCGCAGCCAGGTAACGGCCCACGATGGAGGTCTCAAGGAAGTCCGCGCGACCGAACTCTCCGGTCTTGTTGCCCTTTCCGTCGAGCACTGGAACAGCAACCTCGAGGTTGACGCCCTGCTTGGTGCCACAGTCGTCTTCGCGAACGATGACGTCCTGGGACACGTCGACGAGACGACGGGTCAGGTAACCGGAGTCTGCGGTACGCAGTGCGGTATCGGCCAGGCCCTTACGGGAACCGTGGGAGTTGTTGAAGTACTCCAACACGGACAGGCCTTCACGGAAGGAGGTCTTCACTGGGCGAGTGATGTACTCACCGCGGGAGTTGGTAACCATGCCCTTCATGCCGGCCAGGGTCCAAATCTGACGCATGTTACCGGCTGCACCGGACTTCACGATCATCGGAATTGGGTTGTCATCTGGGTAGAGTGCCTCGACGGACTCACCAACGAAGTCGGTAGCTTCCTTCCACAGGTCAACCAGGGACTGGTAGCGCTCGGCTTCGTTGATCTTGCCGCGAGCCAGCTTCTTCTCGATAACTTGGGCCTTGGCCTCGTAGTTATCCAGAACTTCCTGCTTGTTCGGCAGAACCAGCACGTCGTGCATGGTGATAGTCACTCCAGAGCGGGTTGCCCAGTAGAAGCCAGCGTCCTTGAGCTTGTCCACCGTCTGCGCCACGGTAATCATTGGGTACTTCGCCGCGAGGTCGTTAATAACAACGGCCTGAGGCTTCTTCGCCATGACACCTTCAACGTAGGCGTAGTTCCATGGAAGGAGCTCGTTGAACAGTACGCGCCCCAGAGTGGTCTCCGCCAACCAGGTCTGGCCACGCTGCCAACCATCAGGGAAGCGGTCGGCTTCAATCTCGGCGGTTGGGCGCAGGTGGCTGATGCGCACCTTGATTGGCGCCTGCAGACCCAGCACACCACGGTCGTACGCCATGATGGCCTCGGCCAAGGAGGAGTACACGCCCTTTTCTGGGCTGGTATCCGTCGCTGGCTCGTAAGCACCCTGTCCGCCGAACTCGTCCTCGCCCTTTTCCAGGGTCAGGTAGTACAGGCCGGTCACCATGTCCAGACGTGGCATAGCCAGTGGCTTACCGGACGCTGGGGACAGAATGTTGTTGGAAGCCAGCATCAGGATGCGAGCCTCGGCCTGAGCCTCTGCGGACAGTGGCAAGTGCACTGCCATCTGGTCACCGTCGAAGTCGGCGTTGAACGCTTCACATGCCAGAGGGTGCAGCTGAATAGCCTTGCCCTCCACCAGGATCGGCTCGAACGCCTGGATACCCAAGCGGTGCAGGGTTGGTGCACGGTTGAGCATCACTGGGTGCTCGGAAATAGCCTCTTCCAGCACGTCCCACACCTCGGGACGCTGACGCTCCACCATGCGCTTAGCGGACTTGATGTTCTGCGCGTAGCTCTTCTCCACCAGACGCTTCATCACGAATGGCTTGAACAGCTCCAGCGCCATCAGCTTCGGCAGACCACACTGGTGCAGCTTCAGCTGAGGACCAACGATGATCACGGAACGACCGGAGTAGTCCACGCGCTTACCCAGCAGGTTCTGGCGGAAGCGGCCTTGCTTGCCCTTGAGCAGGTCAGACAGAGACTTCAGCGGGCGGTTGCCCGGTCCGGTGACTGGGCGACCACGACGACCGTTGTCGAATAGCGCGTCAACGGACTCCTGCAGCATGCGCTTCTCGTTGTTCACGATGATCTCGGGAGCACCCAGATCCAGCATGCGCTTGAGGCGGTTATTGCGGTTGATCACACGACGGTAGAGGTCGTTAAGGTCGGAGGTTGCGAAGCGTCCACCGTCCAGCTGCACCATTGGGCGCAGCTCTGGTGGGATCACGGGGACGCAATCCAGGATCATCGCTGCGGGATCGTTGCCGGAGCGCAGGAACGCAGCGACAACCTTCAGACGCTTGAGAGCACGCAACTTCTTCTGTCCCTTGCCGTCACGGATGACGTCGCGCAGGATTTCCGCTTCTGCTTCGAGGTCGAAGTTACGGATCAGAGTCTGAATAGCCTCTGCACCCATTCCGCCAGTGAAGTAATCCTCGTAGCGGTCCATCAGCTCGTTGTAGATGTTCTCATCCACAATCATCTGCTTTGGAGCCAGCTTGACGAACGTGGTCCAGATCTCGTCCAGCCGGTCCACTTCGCGCTCGGCGCGCTCACGGATGTGGCGCATTTCGCGCTCAGCCGCAGTCTGCACCTTCTTCTTGGCATCGTTCTTTGCGCCGGCAGCTTCCAGCTCTGCCAGGTCATCCTCGAGCTTCTTGGCGCGGTCGGCCAACTCGCTATCGCGGTCAACCTCCACTTCCTTCTTCTCGAGCATCATTTCTGCCTCGAGGGTGGACTGATCGTTGTGACGACCTTCCTCATCCACGGAGGTGATGATGTTGGCTGCGAAGTAGATGATCTTTTCCAGATCCTTCGGAGCCAGGTCCAGCAGGTAGCCCAAGCGGGATGGAACGCCCTTGAAGTACCAGATGTGGGTTACGGGAGCGGCGAGCTCAATGTGGCCCATACGCTCACGACGCACCTTGGACTTGGTGACTTCCACACCACAGCGCTCGCAGATGATGCCCTTGTAGCGGACACGCTTGTACTTGCCACAGGCACATTCCCAGTCACGGGTAGGACCGAAAATACGCTCGCAGAATAGACCGTCCTTCTCAGGCTTGAGGGTGCGGTAGTTGATCGTCTCCGGCTTCTTGACTTCGCCACGAGACCAACGACGGATGTCGTCGGCAGTAGCTAGCCCAATGCGAAGCTCGTCGAAGAAGTTAACGTCTAGCACGTGAACTTCCTTTCCCCTCCTGAAGCGGAGGGCCTTGGTGGTGATCTAAAGGTCAGGTTTGGGTTAAGGGAGCGCGCTAGCTGACGTCGAGGTCAGCGTCTGGGCGCTCGTCACGCGACAGGTTGATGCCGAGGGCTGCGTTAGCGTTCTCCAGCTCGTCATCGTCGTCGGACGCCAACTCCATTGGGGTGCCGTCTGCGGCCAGTACTTCCACGTTGAGGCAGAGGGACTGCAGCTCCTTGAGGAGCACCTTGAAGGACTCGGGAATACCCGGATCCGGGATGTTCTCGCCCTTCACGATCGCTTCGTAAACCTTCACGCGGCCGACCACGTCATCGGACTTGATGGTCAGGAGCTCCTGCAGGGTGTAGGCAGCGCCGTACGCCTGCATTGCCCACACCTCCATCTCACCAAAGCGCTGTCCACCGAACTGTGCCTTACCACCCAGTGGCTGCTGGGTAATCATGGAGTAAGGACCAGTGGAACGGGCGTGAATCTTCTCATCGACCAAGTGGTGCAGCTTCAGCATGTACATGTAGCCGACAGACACTGGGTATGGGTAAGGCTCACCGGAGCGGCCGTCCATCAGTGCTGCCTTGCCGAAGTCATCCACCAGCTTGATGCCATCGCGGTTGGTGTTAGAAGACCGCAGCAGACCGGACAGCTCAGCGTTGGACGCACCGTCGAACACGGGGGTGGCCGTCAAGGAATCTGCAGGAACCTCGTACAGATCAGAAGGCAGGGTCTCCAGCATCTTCTGGATCTTTGGATCCTCAGACTCGGTGTCCACGGTCCAGCCGGCCTTAGCCAGCCAGCCCAAGTGAACTTCCAGAACCTGACCGATGTTCATACGACGTGGCACACCGTGGGTGTTCAGGATGATGTCAATCGGGGTGCCGTCCGGCAGGAACGGCATGTCTTCCTGAGGCAAGATCTTGCCCACAACACCCTTGTTGCCGTGGCGGCCGGCGAGCTTGTCGCCGTCCTGGATTTTGCGCTTCTGTGCCACGTAGACGCGAACCATCTCGTTAACGCCTGGGGCGAGGTCGTCGTCGTCCTCACGAGAGAACACACGCACGCCAATGACCTTGCCGGTCTCGCCGTGAGGAACCTTCATGGAGGTATCTCGAACCTCGCGAGCCTTTTCGCCGAAGATGGCGCGCAGCAAGCGCTCCTCTGGGGTCAGCTCAGTCTCACCCTTCGGGGTGACCTTGCCGACGAGGATGTCGCCGTCGCGAACGTCGGCGCCGATGCGCACGATGCCGCGTTCATCGAGATCCGCCAGAACGTCCTCGCCCACGTTAGGAATTTCGCGCGTGATTTCCTCTGGGCCCAGCTTGGTATCGCGAGCATCGATCTCGTGCTCTTCGATGTGGATGGAGGTCAGAACGTCATCCTCAACCATGCGCTGGTTCAGGATGATGGCGTCCTCGTAGTTGTGACCTTCCCATGGCATGAAGGCAACTAGCAGGTTCTTGCCCAGAGCCATTTCTCCGTTGTCCGTGCCCGGACCATCAGCGATGACCTGGCCAGCCTCAACGCGCTCACCCTCGTCAACCAGAGGCTTCTGGTTGTAGGAGGTGCCCTGGTTGGTGCGCTCGAACTTGCGGAGCATGAAGGTATCGCGGATGCCTTCATCGTCCATGATGGTGATGTAATCAGCGGAGACGAACTCCACCACACCAGCCTTTGGAGCGATGATCATATCGCCGGCATCGTATGCAGCGCGCAGCTCCATACCGGTACCCACGAATGGCGCCTCGGCGCGCAGCAGTGGAACAGCCTGACGCTGCATGTTGGCGCCCATCAGCGCACGGTTAGCATCGTCGTGCTCGAGGAACGGAATCATAGCGGTTGCCACGGAAACCATCTGTCGTGGCGACACGTCCATGTAATCCACCTCGGCCACGGGGACGACCTCCACGTCGCCGCCGCGGAGGCGCACCTCAATGCGATCCTCAACAAAGCGGTGGTTCTCATCGAAAGGCGTGTTGGCCTGTGCGATGACGTGGCGATCTTCCTCGTCCGCAGTGAAGTAGTGAACTTCGTCGGTGATCTGACCATCGATCACTCGGCGGTACGGCGTCTCGATGAAGCCGAATGGGTTCACGCGTGCGAAGGAAGACAGCGATCCGATCAGACCAATGTTTGGACCCTCGGGAGTCTCAATTGGGCACATGCGGCCGTAGTGAGAAGGGTGCACGTCTCGCACTTCCAGACCAGCGCGGTCACGGGTCAGACCGCCTGGACCCAGCGCGGACAGACGACGCTTGTGCGTCAAGCCCGACAGGGAGTTGTTCTGGTCCAAGAACTGGGACAGCTGGGAGGTTCCGAAGAACTCGCGGATCGCTGCAGACACTGGACGCACGTTGATCAGGGAGGTAGGAGTGATGGACTCCGCGTCCTGAGTGGTCATGCGCTCGCGAACCACGCGCTCCATGCGGGACAGACCCACGCGAACCTGGTTCTGGATCAACTCGCCGACGGTACGCAGGCGACGGTTACCGAAGTGGTCGATATCGTCGGTACCGATTGGGATCTCGATGCCCTCTGGGGAAGTCATGGACTTCTCGCCAGCGTGCAGGCGCACCAAGTACTCGATGGTGGTGAGGATGTCCTCTTCGGTGAGGGTCATCGTGCCATCGTTGTCGCCACCCAAGCCCAGCTTGCGGTTGACCTTGTAGCGGCCCACCTTTGCCAGGTCGTAGCGCTTGGCCTTGAAGAAAGAGTTCTCCAGCAGGGCCTGAGCGGAGTCGCGTGTAGGAGACTCGCCTGGACGCTGCTTGCGGTAGATCTCCAGCAGGGCCTCATCCGTGTTGGCCACGCCGTCCTTTTCCAGCGTGGACATCATGATCTCGGAGAAGCCGAAGCGCTCAGTGATCTCTTCGGTGGTCAGACCGAGGGCCTTGAGCAGCACGGTTACTGGCTGGCGACGCTTGCGGTCGATGCGGACACCGACGGTGTCGCGCTTATCGACGTCAAACTCCAACCATGCACCACGGGAAGGAATGACCTTCACGGAGTGCAGGGTGCGCTCGGTAGACGCATCCATGGATGCGTCGAAGTACACGCCTGGGGAGCGCACGAGCTGGGAAACAACGACACGCTCGGTGCCGTTGATGATGAAAGTGCCCTTGTCCGTCATCATCGGGAAATCACCGATGAATACGGTCTGGGACTTGATTTCACCGGACATAGAGTTGGTGAATTCCGCGGTCACATACAGTGGCGCCGCGTAGTTGATGTCCTTGTCCTTGGCCTCGTCGATAGTGGACTTCACTTCGTCGAAGCGTGGCTCGGAGAGTGTCAGCGACATGTTCTCCGAGTAGTCCTCAATCGGGGAAAGCTCGTCGAGGATGTCCTCGAGTCCGCTGGTAATGCGGACGCCTTCCCCAGCCTCTGCTTGTGCGTTGGCGCGCCACTGTGGCGAGCCAACGAGCCAAGCGAAGGACTCTCGTTGAAGGTCAAGAAGGCCAGGAACCTCGATGGGAGCGTCGATCTTAGCGAAAGAGTATCGCTGCGAAGCTCCGGGGATTCCGGCCACTGAACTTGTCTGGCGGGAGACTGCCAAGATGGGTCCTTCCAGCACCTCATGCACCTCTATCTGCGTGGTGGAGCTGCAGATAGTTAGCGCATTTGTTTGAGCGTACGGTCTTGTGATGGTCTACTTTGTTTGGAAATAATTCTCCCCATCATCAACAGCTTGCAGGCCAAACTTCGAGCGAAAATGCCGAAGTGACCTCGTCAAATCACGTTTTCGCGATCATTGCCAAGGTCCGTGGTAACAATGGTTTCCCATCATTTTGCTTACCTGCTGCGATGTCGGGTGGAATTAATTCCAGCGCAACGAACTACCTTATATGCTGCAGGCCCCGTTGTCTAGCCCACTCCCATACTCAATATGGGCTTGTCAACCCCCCGCGCCCGGGATCCCCATCCCGTCTCGCCGACCATCACCCACAGGGTACAACGCACAACGGGTTTTGTCTGTATTAGATAGACGGAAATTCTCCGAAAATCCTCTGCTCCCCTACTCGCATACCCATTCCTCATCCCGCGCGAGGGGCTGCACATCTCTAAACTTTAAAGCTGTGGATATTACGTATGTGGACTTGCTGGATCTCGATGCACCCGTGGAGGAGTTTCGGCTGCACTCCGCTTCCGATCTCGCCGAACGCCCCGAAATTGTACCGACATTCAATCACCGCAATCACCTCAACGCGCTGTTCACTCAGGGCCGTTCGACATGGCTTGGCATCGCGCTGAATGTCCCCGGCGCCCGCGATCTCCCCTCGGCCGAGCTTGGGCAGGTTTTTTCTGACCTACTTTCCAGCCACGATGCGCTTCGTTGGGCCGTGTTCCCCGCCGATTCCTCTTCGTTTTCCTCACCGTTTTTTTCTTCTTCGACGCCACCCTTTTCCGTTCATTGCCTGCATCCCAGCGACCTATCTGTAGAAGCTCTGCCTGCGGAGTCTCCCGCGGACCTAACTGCTCTCATCTCACACGCCTGCAGTCCCATCAGCTCACCCGGAGCGTTTTTCGGCCGAAGCGGGGACACCGTACTGGTCAGCTTCGACCACTTCCACGTGGACATGATCAGCATGGATTTACTCGCGCGGGAACTCTATGTGGCGCTGCGGGGCGAGGAGTTGGCGTCGGAAAAAGAAAACACACCGTCCTACTCCACGGTGCTGGAGCAACGTGCGGAGGTGGAGGACCACACATGGAGCGAGCAGCTGGCCGATGAGGTGTGGGGCGAATTCTTCGCGGAGACCTCGGGCACGGTGCCGGGCTTTCCGGTGGACCTCGGCGCGCACGGCACCACGCATCCCGCTGCGTTTGTAGTAACCACATTGCTGAGCGCAGAGCAGATGAACTCGAAGGTGGATGCGCAACCCTTCCCCGAACTGCTGACCGCGGTGGCGCGGGTGCTCGGACGGCGCGTGCCCATGCTGATCCCCATGCACACGCGCGGCAAGAACGGCTCGGCAGCGCACTCCACCGTGGGCTGGCTGGTGGGGAATGCACCCGTTGTGGCCGAACCCGAGGAATCCCCGGACACGGCCAAGATGTGGCTGCGCAGGGCGGTTGCGGGTCAGGGGTTGAGCATTGAAAAGGTTCTGGCTCACTATCAGGCGGAGTTTCCCAGCGCGACGATCTTCTCTGCGTCCTTTGTGGACTTCACCAAGCGGGGTGGTGCGGTGCCCGGCGCGAGCTACATCTCCTCGCGCGGGCCAGTGGACTCCGTGCAGATGTGGTTCTCCCGGACGGAAACCGGGATCCAGCTGCGCATGTGCTACCCGGATACACACTTCACCCGGGAGTTCATGCCGGAGTTCGTGGACTCGCTGCGGGCGGAGCTGGCGGGCAGGCGCTAGTACCAGCGTTCGGCAGGCAGGCGCCAGGCCGAAAGCTCGGCGGCAATCGCCTCCGCCAGGCAGTACTGGCCTGCCTGGCGAGCCACAGCAACATGGCCAGGGCTAAGCCCGCGAAGATCAGCCACAGGTTGTGGATCCGTTTTCGCCCGAATGGTTAGAATCCTCAGCCGGCGCTCTTGTCGCAGGAGTGGGAGTGTCTGGCGCCGACTGTTTCGCCTCGTCAGCTGCATCAAAAGCACTCATGCTAATCCCATCGTTAGTGGCGCGAATGCTCACTCAATCGCCTCGTGGCGGCGCGGAACGCGTCTTATTCGTCACGCCCCTTGGGGGCTGCAACTTTGCGCTTTCCTGAGCGGAGCACGACAAAGAGTGAAACCGCAGCAACAATAGCACCGGCGACGATCAGCGCAACTCGCCACTTGGGGATGTCCCGCTGATGCCCGATGGTTCGGGCCTGCTCCAGCATCCGCTGGTTCTCGTGTCCGTCCGTACGTCCATGGAACTGCAGTAGGGTATCCACTTCCTTGCCGTCTATCTGGTACACATCCTTGACGTCCTCTTCGACGCCAACGATCAGCCCGCTTTTAGGTTCGACCGTGATTTCCCGCCAACCACCGTGGAACAGCTGTGCCTTTTCCCCCGACTCTGGGTCGGTGATCTCATTCCGGATGCCTTCGTACTGTTCTTTGACGCTGGAAGGTTCAATCTCTTGACGGAAAACATAGACCGGTACGTCATGACCATCATTAGTGGTGCGAGTCTCTTCCCTATCGAAGTGCGCTGGCAGCGCATCGCGCAATGTCACGTCAAAGTAGTCATAGGTCCGCTTTTCCGTGCTTGTGGGGAACTTTGCCCAATAGCCTTCCATCGGCACTGCGTTAGAAGGCACCACGGGAGTATCCGCCACCTTGCCTGCTCCCCCTACCGCTTCGCCGGTGAAGCGATCCACACGATAGCTGAACACCTGAGCATCGAGGAGGGCTTCGAGGTCATCTTTGACGTCCTGTCGATACGTCGTCACGCCCACCCGAGCGCTCGCTTCGTTCTCATCGGCGGGCTGATCCAAAGAAATCTTGAATTGCCGCGCAACCGGGGCTTGCACGGATTCTGTCTCGTCCAGCCCTTGGTAGTTCGCCCCCACAGTCGCGTTCGGATCCACGAGCATGAACGTGCTGCTTTCCAGCTCAAGAGGTACCGGGCGATCGCTGGACACCATCTTCGGCAGTAGGATGCCGACGACGATGAGGGCTACCCCCACGATGAGTGCGAGCAGCGCAGGAACGCGAAGTTTAGATAGCATGCCATTCACTATAAACCGCCCTGGGACAACAGCTGTAAAGACCAACAAATGAAGAACACCCGTCACGCGCATCCTGCATACACAGGAGCCCGTAACGGGTGTTCAGTAGCCTGAGTTGGCCGGAGCCAACTCGCAGCGGAATCCTTTTACTTGAGGGAAACCTTTGCGCCAGCCTCTTCCAGCTTGGTCTTTGCAGCCTCAGCGTCATCCTTGGATGCGCCCTCGAGCAGAGCCTTAGGAGCAGCCTCAACCAGCTCCTTAGCTTCCTTCAGGCCCAGGCCGGAAACGATCTCGCGGACAACCTTGATCACGCCGATCTTCTTAGCGCCAGCGTCCTCGAGAACGACGTCGAACTCGTCCTTCTCTTCCTCAGCAGGAGCAGCAGCGCCTGGAGCGGCAGCAGCAGCAACTGGAGCAGCAGCGGTGACGTCGAAGGTCTCTTCGAACAGCTTCACGAACTCGGAGAGCTCGATCAGGGTCATCTCCTTGAAAGCCTCGAGGAGTTCGTCATTGGTGAACTTAGCCATGGTGGCAACCTTTCCGTTCATTGTGTGCTTGCAACCGGCGAGATTGTTTTTGAATTAGCCGGTGACAAGCGGAAAACTTTTTATTGTGAATATGCGTGCTCGACCCCGTCTTGTGGCCCAGCGGTGAGGAACTAGTCCTTCTTCTCCTGCAGTGCGGCTGCCAAACGAGCAACCTGAGATGCGGGAGCGTTGAAGAGACCAGCAGCCTTTGCCAAGGAACCCTGCATGGCACCGGCCAGCTTGGCCAGAGTGGTTTCGCGGTTGTCCAGCTCAGCGATTGCCTCGACCTGAGCAGCAGACAGCGCGCCACCGTCCATGTAGCCACCCTTGATCACGAAGTTCTGGTGATCCTTGCCGAAGTCCTTCATTGCCTTCGCAGCATCCACGGCTTCGCCCTGGATGAATGCAATTGCAGTTGGACCGGTCAGCAGGGAATCTTCGAACTCCACGCCGGCTTCTTGAGCAGCCAGCTTGATCATGGTGTTCTTGGCGACGGAGTAAGTGACATCCGCACCCAGTGCGCGGCGCAGCGTGGTCGTCTCGGAAACAGTCAGACCACGGTACTCGGTAAGTATCGTTGAGTCAGCCTGCTCGAAACGAGCCTTCAGCTCTGCCAGCGAAGCGGTGTTCTTCGGGTTTGCCATACTCTCGCCTCCTTCCAAAATGTCTTGCGGTGTACAAGGTGTACGTGCACCGACAGTCATGTTCTTTGATGTAAAGGCAACACTTCACAAACAACAGCGCCCTGTGCCCGCAGGGGCACAGGGCGCTGTCGCGTTCCATCAACTCTTTGCAGCACTGGGCTGTAAAAGGATTGGAACGTCAACGTCTCGTGTTACCTGCGTGGGCCGTCATCCATTACGTGATGAACCTTCAATCTTCCACCGGCGTGCCCCTTTGCAGGAACTCACCGGCTTTCGATGACCGACGGTCTTCGGTGAAACTTTGAACGTATTCAAACTTCCTCGGAGCACTTTACCTGCCGTCATTCGAAAACCCAAACCGCCTCCGTTACACCAGCCGTCTGCACAATCACTCTCCGTCGCTGTGGGATATTGGTACTGTCTCACAATCCTGTCTCCACCGGTCTTCAAGTTAGAAAGATCCCCTCGTGAACTCTTCATCTTCCCAGCTCAGCGAAACCCTTGCTGGCAAGCGCGTTCTACTTCCCATTGATCGGAAGTCCGAGGAGATGGCGGAGTCTTTAGAACGTCACGGCGCTACAGTCACTATCGCCGCGCCGATGCGTATCACTGCCGTGACAGACGATCCCAGCCTGTACAACCAGTGCCGGCAGCTGGCAAGCGAAACAATTGACTACACCGTGGTCACTACTGGAGCTGGCTTTCGCGCCCTGATGACTTTGGCCGACCAACAGGAACACCGCACTGAGTGGGGTACGCAGCTGCGCACCCAATTGGACCGTTCCGCCATTATCGCCCGCGGCCCCAAGCCCAAGGGCGCAGTGCTCCAAGCAGGTTTGACTCCTGCATGGACCGCAGAATCAGAAACGTCCGCCGAGATGCTCAGCCATCTCCTCTCCCAAGATCTTCGTGGCACGCACGTTGTGGTGCAGCACCACGGCGCCGGAGACGAGTCCTTCGAGCACGCTCTCCGCCAGGCCGGTGCTCGCGTCACTGGGCTCACCACATACCTCTGGGATGACCCGGAGGATCCGCAACGCGTCCGGGATTCGATCCTCCACGTATCCAAGGAGTACTTCGACATCATCGCCTTTACCTCAGCTCCTGCCGCGAGCAGGTGGCTGGACATCGCCCGCGAATTGCACTGTCTCGATGACATTCGTGCACTCGCCGCGCCGAATGCTTCCAAGCTGCTGATCGCCGCAGTTGGCCCTGTCACCGCCCAACCGCTCCTGGACGCTGGGTTTACTCCCCTGGTCCCCGAGAGGTTCCGCATGGGCGCGCTGATCAAACTCATTTTGCAGCACGCTGGCCTGCACTAAGCTCGGTAGCCATGAAAGTCGATGCCAACCCCGCCTCCTTTTTGCCCGCCTTCTTCCGTTCGCTGCGCCACCCCGATTGGTTGCCTGAAGGTGTGAACAAGTGGGATGAGCCTCTCGACGGCCGCGTGCCCGTGGTGCTGATCCACGGCACGTGGCTCAACGTCTACAACACGTTCGGGATGATCGCTCCGGCCCTCAACGATGCAGGGCATGCGGTATTCACTCAGAATTACGGCCGTGATTCCTCCAGCTTCACCGGCCGCCCCTCCGGCGTGTTCGGCACCGCGTCCATGTTGGTGGCACAGCGCGAGGTCGCTTCTTTTATCGACGCCGTGCTCGAGCGCACCGGCGCCAGCCAAGTGGACCTGGTGGGTCACTCCCAGGGAGTTGCCCAGGCACGCCTGTATCTCACGGACTCGGGAGGAGCCAACCCAGATGATCCCGCAAAGAATAAGGTCAGGCGGATAATCGGCATTGGGGGAAGCAACCATGGAACCACGCTGAGTGGCGTCGGCTCTCTTTCGCAACGGTTGGACAAAAAGGGACGGGCGGACGGCGTAACGGCGCGCATTTTGGGCAAGGCCGCGCTGGACCAGCGGGTCGGTTCAGACGCAGTCAAGCATCTGAACCGTCGCGGCGATACCGAACCCGGCGTGGCCTACACCATGATCTGCTCCCGCTTCGATCAGATCGTCACCCCGTGGCAGACCCAGAAGCTCCGCGCTGGCGAGAGCGCCACGGTGAAAAACCTGCTGGTACAGACGGGAAATATCAAGGACTACTCGGATCACCTGGCGATTTTGTACTCGCCGCGCGTGATCGACATGGTCCTCGAAGCCCTCTACAGCGGCGAGGACGACTATCGCGAAACTCACCCACGTATCACCGGCGGCTGGGTGGTGCCGGGCTTCGGTCAGGCACAGCGACCCCGCCGTAGGCCACGCGGCTAACGCCACAACCTGCAGACACGTACTGCAGATACACAAAGGCTCCCCCACCGCCATGGTGAGGGAGCCAAAGTAGTTACAGGAACGAACCTGCGAGAGCCTTAAGCCTCGGTGTAGTTCTTCTGCACGTTCTCGTCAACCATCACGGAAGGACCGTTGGTGGAAGACAGAGTAGCCTTCTTCAGGTACTTGCCCTTGGAAGAAGCAGGCTTCAGGCGCAGCAGCTCATCCACCAGTGCGCCGTAGTTCTCAGCCAGGGTCTTCTCGTCGAAGGAAGCCTTGCCGATGATGGCGTGCAGGTTGGAAGCCTTGTCCACGCGGAAGGAAATCTTGCCGCCCTTGATCTCGGTCACAGCCTTGGCCACATCGGTGGTCACGGTGCCGGTCTTAGGGTTTGGCATCAGGCCACGTGGGCCCAGGACGCGAGCCACACGGCCAACCTTGGCCATCTGGTCAGGGGTTGCGATAGCTGCATCGAAGTCGGTCCAGCCGCCCTGGATCTTCTCGACCAGTTCAGCGGTGCCCACTGCATCAGCGCCAGCTTCTTCAGCGGCGGTGGCATTTGGGCCCTCGGCGAACACTATCACGCGCACGGTCTTGCCGGTGCCGTTAGGCAGGGAGACGGTGCCGCGAACCAGCTGGTCAGCCTTGCGTGGGTCCACGCCCAGGCGGAATGCAACATCCACGGTGGCGTCGAAGTTCTTAGAAGAGGTTTCCTTAACCAGCTTCGCTGCCTCCAGCGGGCTGTAGGACTTGGACTCGTCGATCTTTTCCGCAGCAGCGCGGTAAGCCTTAGAAGTCTTGCTCATGGTATCTACCAATCCTTGAAAAATTTAGTTTGGAAGTTGTGGTCAGGTCGAGTCAGCAAGGGACTCTGCCACACCCTTGTTCGGCGCCGAGGTTGGCGTCGAACAAAGAAAAACAGGAAATGAAACGCCTACTTGGCAGGCTCGTCCTTGACGACGATGCCCATGGAACGAGCGGTACCAGCGATGATGCGGGCGCCGTTCTCGATGTCGTTAGCGTTGAGGTCTTCCTTCTTGGTCTCAGCGATCTCCTTGCACTGATCCCAAGTCACAGAACCGACCTTGTCGGTGTGAGGAACGCCGGAGCCCTTCTGCAGGCCAGCAGCCTTCAGCAGCAGCTTGGCAGCTGGAGGGGTCTTCAGCTTGAAATCGAAGGTGCGGTCTTCGTAGACCGTGATCTCCACAGGAACGATGTTGCCGCGCTGGGATTCAGTCGCAGCGTTGTATGCCTTGGTGAACTCAACGATGTTCACACCGTGAGCACCCAGTGCAGGACCAACTGGAGGTGCAGGAGTTGCAGCACCAGCCTGGATCTGCAGCTTGATCAGGCCTGTGACCTTCTTCTTCTTTTTCGGAGCCATGTTTCTACCTACTTTCAGTTATCGGAACGCAGCCGCGCCATGGCAATCAAGCGCACAGTGGCCGCGCCCTACCGGATGCCGGAATCTCACCGGCCACCGGAAGTGTTTGTGACGCATAAATGTGTCCTGCAGTCTTTGCAGGACAGAACAACTTTAGTTGAGCTTCTCCACCTGATCAAATTCCAGCTCAACCGGGGTCTCACGGCCGAAGATGGAGACCATGGCCTTGAGGCGGTTGGAGGCGGCATCGATCTCGGAGATGGTGGCGGACACGGAAGCGAACGGTCCGGACAGGATGGTCACGGACTCGCCGACCTCGTAGTCCACCTCGACGGACTCGGAAGCTGGCTTTGGTGGGGTGGCCACACCGGTTGCGGATACGTCCACGCCGGTAGCAACGCCCTCGCCCTGCTCCTCGCCCTCGGCCGCCGGGGTGGCGGTCTCTGGAGGCAGCAGGAACTTAGCCACTTCGCGGATCTTGACTGGGGTGGGCTTGCCCTCGTTGCCCACGAAGCTGGTCACGCCCGGGGTATCGCGGACGACAGACCAGGACGCGTCTTCCAGGTCCATGCGCACCAGCACGTAGCCCGGCAGCAGCTTGCGCTTGACGTTCTTGCGCTTGCCGTCGCGCAGCTCGGTGACCTCTTCGATCGGCACAACGACCTCGTGGATTTCGTCATCCACGCCGAGGGTCTGCGCGCGCATCTCGAGGTTGGTCTTCACCTTGTTCTCGTAGCCCGAGTAGCACTGGATGATGTACCAGTTGCCGGGCAGCTTCTTCAGCTCGCGCATGAAGGTGCGCAGGCGGGCCTTGTAGGCGGCCATGGCGGCATCTTCCGGTGCTTCCTCGGTGCCTTCTGCGCCTTCGGTTGCGCCGTCGTTATTTTCGACGCCAGCCTCTGCATCTTCCGCGCCAGCCGCCTCGGCGTGCGCCTCAGCGGCTGCCTTCTGGACATCTTCCTGCGCGGTAGCGGCCAGGGACTCTGCGCTGACTACTTCCTCGTTGACGTTGTCCGTGTTCTCGGTCTGATCACTCATGGGATCTGTCCTCCACTCCATTAAAAATCCGCCTGCACCGTATGTGGTGAGGCGGTTGTTTTCTAGTGCAAGTGTAGCACGGGAGTGGCTAGAGGCCGAAGGCGGCGCGCACTCCCAGGGTGGTAACCCAGTCCACGCCAGCCACGAGGGCGGTGACGAGGATCAGGAAGATCAGCACGATGAACGTGTAGGTCACGAGTTCGCGGGCAGTAGGCCAGATGACCTTGCTCAGTTCGTTGAACACGCCGCGGAAGAAGTCGATGATCGCCACGAATGGGTTGCGGCGGGTCTTGACTACCTCTGGAGCTCGGGAGGTGCTGGTGGCGCGGGCGGAGGTGGCAGTTCCTGCTACCTGGCGCTTGCCTGCTGGACGAGGAGCGGTCCCATCGCTTGCCTTGGAGGCTGCGGGGGTCTTTGAGCTCTCATCGCTCACTGGGAAACTCCTAACAAAGGGTGGAAGTCACTAATGCACGTTCCCGAGGAAGTTTATCCCTCAAGACGTTGCTGGAATAAACGTTAGCGCAATAAGTGTACTGCAGGGGCGACAGGACTTGAACCTGCAACCTGCGGTTTTGGAGACCGCTGCTCTGCCAATTGAGCCACGCCCCTTTGCGCGCAACCTCTAGCTGCTTCTTTGATCAGTTTTTCTGACCGAAGCTGACAGTGCCGGAGCGTTGTGCAACATCGGGAATGCTAGCAGTGTTGGTATGTGTTGCACAAACGTGCGGTTCACCACGCAAAAAACCCGCTTCCGTAGAAACGAGGAAGCGGGCTTTAACTTGGTAGCGGTGGGGGGACTCGATCCCCCGACCTCACGATTATGAGTCGTGCGCTCTAACCAGCTGAGCTACACCGCCACGGTCTGCCATCTCCCACGGACCAGCCAGCGGTCTGCGGTTTCCACATGACGTGACGGCCTAGAAAATGACTGAGCCCCCTGACGGAATCGAACCGTCGACCTTTTCCTTACCATGGAAACGCTCTGCCGACTGAGCTAAGGGGGCGTGGTTACAGTATTTCGCAACACAAGTGTGTCGCGTGCCTGAAGCCTGCAGTAGATTAACCAGTCTTGCGTGCAATACACAAATCGGCACGTCAGCGGGGGAAATCCCGGGGTGTGCGTGGCAGTCCCGGGGGATCGTTGTGCAAACTCGGCCCGCTCCTCCCCCAGACAGCACAAAACCCCAAGGGCTAAAAAAGTCCTTGGGGTTTTGTGCTGTGCCAGATGATGGATTCGAACCAACGTAGGCATAGCCGACGGATTTACAATCCGCTCCCTTTGGCCGCTCGGGCAATCTGGCGTGCACCATCTCTGGTGCGGAGGTAACTCTACTACGAGCACCATATGTTTAGGCAAATCAGCAGATCAACTCCCGGTTCACCAGGCCAACCTCACACCGCAACAGTGCGCGAACGCCCTGCTTATCCCAGCCGCTGCAGGGAGTAATTGATGAGCTCGCGCAGGGCGGAGTTTGCGTCGATCTGAGGAAGACGATCCAACTCCTCCTCCGCGAGGGCACGGTAGCGCTCCACGTCCTCCAACGCCCGCTGCCGGCCACTGGACTGGCGGATCAAGTCCAAAGACTCCTCCACGAGCGCATCATCGGTGACAGGGCCGGTGAGGATCTCCCGCAGACGCTGGCCTACCGCATCGTCCTGCTGCATCGCGTACAACACAGGCAGTGTGAACACGCCCTCGCGCAGATCCGTACCCGGGGTCTTGCCGGACTCCTCCGGGTCAGACCAGATATCGATGATGTCATCCACGATCTGGAACACCTGACCCATGTTGCGACCGAAGCGCTGCAGGGCCAGCACATCGTCCCTGGAGGCTCCCGCGTGCAATGAGCCCAGGTAGCCAGAGGAGGCGATCAGCACGCCGGTCTTTTCCTGAATCACGGTCATGTAGTGATCGATGGCATCCTCACCCTCGGCCGCCCCCACGGTCTCGCGCATCTGCCCCGTCACCAGCTCCTGGAAAGCCTCCGCGAAGTGCGCGGTAGTTTCCGTTCCCAGGTGCGCCATGATCTTGGATGCCACGGCGAACAGGTAATCGCCCGCCAAAATGGCGATGGAATTGTTCCACCGCGCGTTGGCTGATTGCGCACCGCGGCGGCGGTCCGCCTCATCCATCACGTCATCGTGATAGAGCGTGGCCAGGTGCGTCAGCTCCACCACCACCGCCGCCTGAACCACTTCCTCGGACATCGCGCGCGGGCCAAACTGGCTTGCGAGCAGTGCAAACACCACACGGAAACGCTTCCCGCCTGCCTCGGCAAGATGGCTGATTTTGTCCGTGAGGAACGTTTCGCCCTGCTTGAGCTCTCCGAGCAGAAGAGTTTCCGCGCGCTGCATGCCCTCAGTCAGAGCTGCATTGAGCTCTGGGTTGCTCAGATCGGGAGCCACCGGAGCTTTCGCTTCTGCGCTGTGGATGCTTGCCATATCAGTGGTCAGCTTTGTCACAATCTTCTACGGTCACAATCGTTTTCGTCGTGGCGTTTGCCGTGGTCGGGGCGATGGTGGCGCGTTGTCTGGGTGGTGCCAGGGTCCCAGTTTTGGGGTTCTACTCACGTGTGCAGACATCACACCTCATCAACGGATACCTTAGCCGAGACGGTGCGTCAGGTGTGCATCTGGGAATAACTATCGGCGACCAACGGCAGGTGGCGAACCCGTGCGTGCGGGTAACGCGCGTTGGGCATGCGACAATGGTCAGCGATGAATTCCTCTTCTGTTCTTTGTGCCGACGTCATCATCGTGGGCGCTGGCCCCGCCGGTTCCGCTGCGGGTTTTTGGTGTGCCCGTGCGGGGTTGGATGCGCTGATTGTGGACATGGCGGATGTTGTCCTGGGGTCGGCGGAGCTGCCAGGCCAGGGGCGCGACAAAACGTGTGGCGATGGGCTGACTCCGCGGGCGGTCAAGGCACTGCAGGAGATGGATGCTGGGCATCTTTTGGATGGCCACCCCGAGATTCGGGGCCTGAAGCTGCACGGTTTCGGTGGGTCGATCACGGCAGCATGGCCGGCTACTGGGGCGTTCCCCACGCGTGGTTCGGCGATTCCGCGTTCAGAGCTGGACTTGGCACTTCTTCAGCATGCTGTGCGTGCGGGCGCTCGTTTTGTGGGTGGGTTGAAGTTGTCCGACGCCACACTCGATACGCCCCACAGCATCCGCGAGCTTTCCGGGACGAGATCTTCCGGTGAATCCGTGGTGGTGCGCGGAAGGCACTTCTTGCTGGCCGAGGGGGTGCGCAACGGCATCGCCCGGCAGGTGGGCGTGCAGTGGCTACGAGAGTTGGTCCACGGGGTGGCTGCCCGCAGTTATGTGAGCACTCCGCGGGGCGATGAGCCGTGGATCCATTCTCATCTGGAGCTGCGCGACGATCAGGGGGTGGCTCAGCCCGGTTATGGATGGGTCTTCCCGCTGGGCGCGGATCGCGCGAACCTGGGCTGTGGCGCGCTAGCCACCAGTGCGCGTCCAGCGAAGGTGAACACGAAGAAGCTGTTGGAGCAGTACGCCACGCAGATTCGCGGCGAGTGGCAGTGCGGCGAGCCAGAGCTGGTCAAGAGTGCTTTGCTGCCCATGGGAGGGGCAGTTTCACGAGTCTCTGGAGTCAATTGGGCCACGATCGGCGATTCAGCTGCACTGGTCAACCCTCTCAATGGCGAGGGAATCGATTACGCGTTGGAGGCTGCCCGGTTGGTGGTGCAGCTTCTCCCCGATGCCGCGCGGAATCCGGACGGTCTGCGCTATGTGTGGCCGAACGTGCTGCGTGAGCACTATGGCACGGCGTTTAGTTTGGCGCGCCGCTTGGCGATCGTGTTGACCATGCCAGGGCTGTTGAGCGCTGTGGGGCCGCTGGGGATGCGCGGACCCGTGGCCAATCAGATGATGGACGCGGCGGCGCGGTTGATGGGCAACCTTGTCTCGCCGGAGGATTCGGACCTGACGGCTCGCGCGTGGCGCGCTGCGGGCGGATTGTCTCGCGGTGCAGACCGGCTGTTGGCCGCTGATTCCCGCCCGCTGTTTGGACAGCCGACCCGCTAGGCCTCGACAGGCTTGGTGGCCGCGTGCAGCGCCACGATGCCTCCGGTGAGGTTTTGCCATCCGGCATTTTCCCAGCCGTTGGCGTTGATCTGGGCGGCAAGTTCTTCCTGGTCTGGCCAGGCGCGGATGGATTCCGCGAGGTAGATGTAGGCCTCCGGGTTTGAGCTGACTACGCGGGCAACCTGTGGCAGGGCGCGCATCAAGTATTCCTTGTAGATCGTGGAGAACAGCGGCACCACGGGTGTGGAGAACTCACCGATGACGAGGGTGCCGCCGGGCTTGGTGACGCGAGCCATTTCGCGCAGGCCAGCCTTGTAGTCCACGATGTTGCGCAGGCCGTAGTTGATGGTGACGGCATCGAAGGTGTTGTCTGCGAAGGGCAATTGAGTGCCATCACCGCAGACCATCGGTAGGCCGCGGCTGAGTCCCGCGTGCAGCATGCCTCGCGAAAAGTCGCAGGCCACGCAGTATGCGCCGGACTTGGTGAATTCCTCGGTGGACACGCCCGTGCCCGCGGCGAGGTCTAGGACCTTATCGCCGGGCTTGAGATCCAAGCGGCGCCGGGTGCGCTTGCGCCAGTACCTGTCTTGGCCAAAGCTCAAGACGGTATTGGTGATGTCGTAGTTCTTCCCTACTTGGTCGAACATCCTCGCAACATCGTGCGGTTTCTTTTCCAGACTGGCCCGTGACACAGTTGTCCACTCTAGTGCCCCACCAACTGCAATGCCTTAAGCGCCGTTGAAAAACTCGGGGCAGGTGCTGCTTAACGGGTGGCCAGGCGCTGCGAGGTGCTGTGTTGTTCCGCGGAGCTCTGTGGTGCACGCTGGCTGTGGGATACCGCGGTGCGCTGGCGGTTCTGAGCGGAGCGGGAAAGCTCCGCGCGCTGGGCTTGGCGGTCTGCCAGCTTCTTGCTGGAAAGCATTCGGCGCTGTGTGCTCCCCATCGCAGACAGGTAGTAGTCCATCAGCTGCTCGCACAAGCCGTTCCAGGACTTACCTTGGACTGTGTTGAAAGACTGTGCCTTCATGGTGGCCAGGCCTACCTCGAGGATGGAATCGATGGCTCCGGGCAGATCGCGCTCAAAGCTGTCCACTTCAAGCAGGTAGCCGTTGAATCCTGGGGTAATCAGGTCCACGGGACCGCCTGCAGCAGGAGCGATGGCCGGAACACCAGACGCGTGCGCCTCCTGTACTGCTTGGCAGAAGGTTTCAAACTGTCCGGTGTGTACGAACACATCCAGGCTGGCGAATGCCTTGGGCAGGTCACTGCCGTACTGGCCGCCGGTGAAGATTGCGGTAGGCATCGCTTCCTTGAGCTCTGCCATTTCTGGACCGTCGCCCACGATGACCAGTTGCACATCGTCGCGGTCATTGAGCGCAGCCATGCGGATTACAGACTTTTCTGCGGCCAAGCGCCCCACAAAACCAACCACGCGACGCTCCATCACGGGAATGTTGGATGTCTGTCCGTGCTCGCGACGCAGACGCTCTCCTTCACGTAGCCAAGTTTCGCGCAGCTTCTCGCTGCGGTTGGAGGGGTGGAATCGCTCGGTATCCACGCCACGTCCCCAGTGGTGAATGTTGCGGATGCCGTGTTCTTCCAGCTCGGCGAGGGTCTGCGAGCTCGGCGCGAGGGTCAGCGCGCACTGGTTGTGCAGGGTACGGGTCCACTGCCACGCCACGTTGGCCATGGCCTTGAGCTTGTAGTTGTTCGCAAAGCCCGCCACGTCCGTCTGGAAGATCGCCACGCACGGGATGTTCAGAGTCTTAGCGGCGAAGGCTCCCGCGCCACCCAGCACGAAGGGGCTGGCCAGGTGCACCACATCGGGACGGAAGCGGCTGAGCTCGGTGAGCACCACGGGAAGTGGAACGCCGATGGGCAGTGAGTTAATGCCAGGCACTTCCACGGTGGGCACACGCACGATGCGGAAACCTTCGTAGGTGAAGATCTCTTCTTGATGGTCTCGCGCTCCCGGCGCGATGACGATGGCCTCGTGCCCCTCCCTGCGCAGATATTCCAGTACGCGCAGGACGGAGTTCACCACTCCGTTGACGTTGGGGAGGAAGCTTTCAGCAACGATGGCAACTCGCATGCGTGTAAGTATCTCCTCCCAATCTCTCCTGCTGGTTGCTGGAATATTAAGTATCAGTCAACTGATTCTGAACTCAAGGTAACTTTTCTCTTTTCCAGCGCCAGAATCGCGCCCATCAATACGGCGGAGAGCAACAGCGCCACCAGCAGCGAGGACAGTGCCGGAATCACAGACAGCGTCCACGAGCGCCCTGCAACCTTCACGTTGGCGGGATCACTGGCGCTGTATTCCACGCGCACGCTCTCCCCCACTTCCAAGCCCGTCGGATACTTCAGTCCTGTCGCAGGCTGGTGATACGTTCCGTCTTCCTCGCGGAAGCGAACGGCTGTGCGCAGCTTTCCCACGTCGATAACTTCCGCCACTGCAGTCCGTCGGTCCTTGGCGATGGACATGTCATCAATCACCGCCGTAACCACCATTCCGGCGCACACCAGAATCATGAACGCGGTCAACCCGATGACCAGCTGTTTCGCTCGCCGGAATGGCCGCCGTTGCTGCGCCGGCGTGGGGGTCATGATGGCGCCACCACGTGGTTGATCTTTTCTTCCATTTCTCGACGCCAACCTCTGTCCACCCTCGCTTCCACCACCGTAATGCCCACGGGTGGTTGCTCGGCGTGAGACTGGATGGCTTCGAGCAGTTCCATGGCTGTCGAGGTCTGCTGGTAGTCGGTATCGTAGGCATCGCACAGGGAGCGGATGTCCACAGAGACTGGAGTGGCGAATACGCGCTCGAAGGCGGAGGTGCCGTCGCCGAAGGTGCGCAGGTTTTCTTGGCCGGGCTCGAGGCCTTCGAAGATGGCACCTCCGGCGTCGTTAACTACCACGATCAGGAGGTTTTCCGGGCGCCGTTCCATCTGACCGATGTTCAACGCGCCGGCGTCATGCAAGAACGTGAGGTCGCCGACCAATGCCACCGTGCGTGGGGCGCGCACGGCCGTCGGGTCAGCGGAGGCATGGGCCATGGCCACGCCGATGGCGGTGGACAACGTGCCGTCGATCCCCGCGGCACCACGGCTGGCGAGGGTTCGCACGCCGTCGAAGGGCAGCCCGGCGCGGGAGACATCGCGGATCGCGGAGGAGGCGCCGACCACGAAGGCGTCGCCGTCGCGCAAGCTATCTGCTACCACGGCCGCGGCGTGCATCCCGGTGAAGTGCTCTTCCACGGAAGCACCAAGCACGTCACGCACCGCATCCGCACCCATGTCGCTGATGGCCTGACAGACTTTCGTCCATCCCGTGGGATGCTCGCCGGTGACACTGATTCCGCTGGCCACGGCGGTGATATTGCTGGCGAGGGTGAACACGCTGTCCGTCTCAGAAAGCACGATGACCTGCGCGTCCGTGGACTTCAACAGCCCCAGGACTGGGCGGTGCAGCGTGGGTCGGCCGATCACCACGACCTGCTCCGGCTGGGTCATGGCTGAGTATTCGCCCTGGCTGACCTCGCTCGCGGAGAACATCGCGGCAGCTGCGCAGTGCACAGGGAATCCGGGGGCGGGTGCCGTGGGCTCGGCGATGGTGGGCACGTGCGCGAGTTGCTCCATTACTTCGCGTGCCCACACTTCGTCGGTAATGCTGCCGGTGATCACCAGCGTGCGCTTGCTGATATCCACTGTGGTCTTGCCGTGCGGAAGCGGACGGGCAGAAGATTGCACGTTCGCGTCCGACACTGTTGCTTCCGGCACTGCCGCTTCCTGACCAGCAGCTTCCTGCCCCGCGACCTGCTGTGCGAACAGACTCAGCGCATCCGCGGACTCCGGCACCAGCGGCTCCTGCAAAGGCACGTCCAGCTGCACGCCACCGCCAGTCACGGGATCGGTTGCTGCCTGTACTGCGGCTGCGGCAGCCTCGCGCACGCGGTTCGTCAGCGCATTCTCGGCCTCCTCGGGATCCGCAGTTGCAGCGCCTGCAGCCTCCACCGCATCGGGATCGCCCGTGCTCAGTACTGCCACCGCGTGAGCCCCGAAAATCCCCACCTGCTCAATGGTCTGGTTCGCACCCGTACCAATCATCCGCAGCGGACGGTTCGCAGAGATCACCAGCAGCGGAACGTGGCTCAGCGTGGCCTCCACCATCGCGGGCAGACAGTTGGCCACCGCAGTGCCCGAAGTAGTGATAATCGGCACTGCCCGGCGCGTGGCCTTGGCCAATCCCAGCGCCAAAAAGGCGCCGGTGCGCTCGTCTGTCCGCACGTGCATGCGCAGCCGACCAGCGCGTTCCGCCTCCGCACACGCCAGCGCCAGCGCCGCCGAGCGGGATCCCGGGCACACCACCACTTCACGCACGCCGTCGCGAATCAGCTGATCCACCGTCACCACGGCGGTGGTCACGGCGGGGCTCATCCGCCCGATTTCGAGCGATTGCGGGCTGTTGGTCTCTGCTGCGTTTAGGTCTTGCTCCATCACGCTCCCCAATCTACTTCAGGCCCGAGACAACTCCTCCCGGAACATCACACCGCACCCGCTTAGAGCAGCGCGTAGCTGTTAGCCAATCGGTTCATCCACCAGTCTTTCCGCTCCCCCACCAGCGCGTATTCTTCCATCACCGCCGCGTCGGGGACCAAGTCTTTCACCTTCATGTGTCCGTCCACGATGTTTCTTTGCCCGACGTCAACAGCGAACAATCCGCCCGTCGCCAACCCTGCGGGCTGGATGGCCACCGCCATGCCATCATCGTCGTGCAACTGCGGAAGGCACGCTGCCGCATACATGCCAGCACCCATGCCCACCGCAGTATCCAGTGCGGAGCTGATGGTCACTGCCACTCCCAGCTCAGCCACCTCGCGCGCGATGCTCAGCACGTTGTCCACTCCTTGCAGCGGCGGAACCTTGAGAACCGCCACGTCGCAAGCTCCTGCATCCACTACCTCGCGCACAGCTGCGTGCGGGTCCGCGGACTTGCGGATGGCCTCATCGGCGGCGATCCGAACGAAGAGCCCACGTCGTTGGACGTTTTTACGCACCTCCGCCAATTCGCTGACGCTCGCGCACGGCTGCTCTACGTAGTCCAGCGGCCCTCCAGCCAGCAGTGCCTCGATGGCCTCCACTGCTTCGGTCACTGTCCACCCGCCATTGGCATCCACGCGGATCATGGGGCGCTCGCCCCCATTGCCGCCGTGCCTCTGCTCCGCAAACCACGCGCGCACGGCAGCAACGCGCGCCACATCATCAGCCAATTCCTGGCCTTGTTGCGCCACCTTGACCTTTACGGTTGAACAGCCCGGGTAGCGGCGCATCAGCGCATCAATCACGTCAGTGCCGTCCTTGCGCATGTCGACGGCAGGAATAGTGGCATTCACCTCCACAGAATCCCGCACCGGGCTGGCTTGGACCCCCCCGAAACCGAAATCCACCGCGTGGCGCAGCCACCGCGCAGCCTCGTCCGCCTCGTACTCGAGGAAGGGGGACCATTCTGACCAGCGAGAAGTGGCGTCGAATAGGAGGGCCTCACGCACCTGCACCCCACGAAACGGCACCTGCAACGGCAAGGCAACGGGGTGAGCGCGATCCTGGAGCTCAGACAAAGAGATCATGACAACTAAACTGCCATACATGACTATCAATCCCTTTGATCCCACCCAATGGCGCGACGTTCCCGGATTCAACTTCACGGACATCACGTACCACCGGCACGTCGGTAAGACGCGGGCTGATGGCATCGTTCGCATTGCGTTCGACCGCCCCGAAGTGCGCAATGCTTTCCGCCCGCACACCGTGGACGAGCTGTATCGTGCGCTGGATCACGCTCGGCGCACCCCAGATGTGGGCACTATCCTGCTGACCGGCAACGGCCCGAGCCCGAAGGACGGCGGGTGGGCGTTCTGCTCCGGTGGCGACCAGCGCATTCGCGGACGCTCTGGCTACCAGTACGCCACCGAACACAACGACGACGTGACCGGCTCGGGCGCAGAGACCGTGGACGAGACGCGCGCGAAGGCCGAAGGCGGCCGCTTGCACATTCTCGAAGTGCAGCGCCTCATCCGCACCATGCCGAAGGTGGTTATTTGCCTGGTCAACGGATGGGCAGCAGGAGGCGGACACTCGCTGCATGCGGTGTGCGACTTGACCCTGGCCAGCCGCGAACACGGCAAGTTCAAGCAGACCGACGCAGACGTGGGCTCCTTCGACGCAGGCTATGGCTCTGCATACTTAGCCAAGCAGGTGGGACAGAAGTTCGCGCGCGAGATCTTCTTCTTGGGCGATACCTACGATGCTGAGACGATGCACCAGATGGGAGCCGTCAACCGCGCGGTGGATCACGCGGAGCTGGAGAATGTGGCCATCGAGTGGGCGCGTAAGATCAATACGAAGTCCCCTACCGCGCAGCGGATGCTGAAGTTTGCGTTCAACATGACTGATGATGGGTTGATGGGTCAGCAGGTCTTCGCTGGTGAGGCGACACGTCTAGCCTACATGACCGATGAGGCAGCTGAGGGCAAGGCCGCCTTCCTTGAAAAGCGCGCACCGGAATGGGATAGCATCCCATACTACTACTGAGTTAGGAGACCCTCTGCAAGGGAGATCAGCAGGGGGAAGTGGTGCAGTGGGTAGCGGAAGCTTTAGCCTTTTCGATGGTTAGCCAAAAAATCCGGGTGCACCCTCGGAGCTGGGGTGCACGCGGAAGGGATTCTAACCCTGGGCGTTAACCCGAATGAGGTGATCGTTGACAAATTCGCCAACACCCCATTCGGCCAGCTCTCGACCATAACCGGAGCGTCCCACACCACCGAACGGTAGGCCGGCAGCGGTTTCAGCATGTGAGTTGACGAAGGACATACCGACCTCTAGGCGGGCTGCGACCTCATGAGCCTTATCGAGGTCAGCTCCCCATACAGAACCAGACAGCCCATAGTCTGAGTTATTGGCGATTTCGAGCGCATGCTCCACATCTGACGCCTTGTAGAGGCAGGCTACTGGACCAAAGATCTCGTTGCAGCCCAAGTCAGACTCGGGATCCACATCAGTGAGGAGCGTAGCCTCCATGTACGCACCGGCTCGATCCACAGCAGAACCGCCTACGGCGACACGAGCCCAGCCCTTCTTAACGCCCTCGGCGATGCGCTCCACCACGTCATCGCGAGCACCAATCGAGGAAAGTGGGCCCATATCAGCAGAATCATCATCGAAGGGACCCGGCTTAACTGCCTGGATCTTTTCAGTGAGGGATTCCACGGCCTTGTCATAGAAGTCTTCCATGACAATCAAGCGCTTGGGAGCGTTGCATGACTGGCCAGCGTTAAACATGCGCAGAGCTACATACTGATCCAATACCCAATCCAGATTCTCGTCATCGAGTACGATGAATGGATCGTTGCCACCAAGCTCCAACAGTGACTTCTTGTAGTGCTCGCCTGCGGTCTTCGCTACTGCAGCTCCAGCTTCTTCCGAACCCGTGAGGGACACGCCGGACACGCGAGGGTCTGCAACGAAGGCATCCATCTGAGATCCGGAGGCGTAGATGTTCTGGAAAACACCCTGCGGTAAGCCAGCCTCCTCCAAGAGGTCCTGGCAGGCCTGCGAGGACAGCGGGCAAATCGACGCGTGCTTGAGAACCAAGGTATTGCCCAACAGCAGGTTCGGCGCTGCCCAACGAGCTACCTGGTAGTACGGAAAATTCCATGGCATAACCCCGAGGAGTACGCCTAGGGGATCCTTGCGCACGTAAGTTTGCAGCGCTCCTTGAGCGGCGAGGGGCTTGTCTGCGAGGAGCTCATGGGCATGCTCGGCATACCATTCGTAAATTTCCCAGGTGGTCTGTAGCTCGTCCTTGGCTTGGGCAGTGGGCTTACCCATTTCGCGTCCAATGTATTCGGCCAACTCGTCCTGGCGATCACGGTACAACTGAGCCGTCTTGCTTAGAACCTTTGCGCGCTGCTCGATGGGAGCCTGGCGCCAACTGGCGAAGGCTTCCTTCGCGCGGTCCAAGATCGCATCACGATCAGAATCATTGATTCGGTTGAACTCTTCTTCGGTTTTTCCGTTGTTTGGGTTTTGAACGTTAAAAGTGGACATACCTCTTGCTTACTCCCTATTCCCCACCCTCGCAACGGATCCCGAAGGCAGCATCCAGAACGGAACTAGAAGACCCCCTCGCGGATTCACGCCACACGCTGGTAGTTCCACTCCCATTTGCAGGTCTGCAAAACTTCCCGGATACTTAGTAATTTGAAATTTCAATGCTTGCCCAACACCAATACTTGAAAACTCCCACTAATTTGCTAGACTCCCCACTAGATCATGCCAGATAGATAGTTGGCAGAAAATATTAAATCTGCTCGCGATTCTAGGGACGATCAAAACCCGCAATTACCTACACCACGGGAGGGAGCTCAACCCATGTTCGCACTCATGAACCGACTTGTTGGACACGTATTGAAGCGCAATGTTCCGGAGGCGCCAGTCCGCTTCCACGAACCCTCCAACCGTCGCGTGATCAATCGTCAGCCTTCGCTGACCGCCGCAGCCTCCCGCATTGAACTGCCGGATGGAACCTGGCTGCCCGCCAACGAGCACGAGCTCGCCCGCTACTTCAAGGCAGAGGCGGACCTCGCCACCCCATCGCTGAATGCCTTGGATCGCCGCAGCCCGTCCTACCTGGACATCGTGAGCTACCTCATCGATACCGGCCGCACGCCTGCGACCAGCATGGATATCCAGGAAGCTTTCGTCGCCATCCACAAGCGCGTGCCCGGCCCCATCGAGTTGGAAACCATGCGCGATCAGCTCGATGATTTTGGCCTCTACCTCAGGGAATAGCCCGTCTCAGGCACCCACTAGACTCTGCAAGCATGAGCATCGCGTTAGACACCGCCACAGCGGATCCCCGGAACTTGTACCCGTTTGTGGCGGTTTTGCGCGAAATGATGAGGGGCTTGGCGTCGATCCTGCCGCTACCTCCGGCCCACTCCCCAGCACAACAGCACGCAAACACCCAGCTCAGCGAGGCTATGCGCGTGGACGAACCCATCACAGCGGGGACATTGATCGCGTGCACGTCCGGGTCCACGGGCACGCCCAAAGGTGCGATGTTGACCGCGGACAACCTGCGCGCATCTGCCGATGCCACGGCGGAGTTACTCGCGGATAAGTTTGGCCCGCAGACCGTGCCCGGAGCGTGGCTGCTGACCGTGCCGCCGCACCACATTGCTGGTTTGCAGGTGATCTTGCGGAGTCTCGCTGCGGGTTTTGAGCCGCTGGTCGCGCGCCATCTCCAAGACGAGGCGAGCTTCTCTGCGGCCGGGTTCATCGCGGACACGGAGCAACTGCGCGCCACCTACCCGGAGGCCTGCCTTTACACCTCTTTGGTTCCTGCCCAACTGGAACGCATCGCTGCAAATCCACAGGCTGTCAACGCTCTCATTGGCTACTCAGCAGTACTGGTGGGCGGAGCGGCAGCGCGCGGGGATCTGCTCGCGGAACTGCGCGAAGCTGGCGCTCGCTTGGTCACCACGTATGGCTCCAGCGAGACCGCCGGTGGTGCGGTATATGACGGCCGCGCGCTACCGGGTGTTCGTCTTGTTGTCGACGCCACGCTCCCCAATCAACCCGGCCGGATTCATATTCGCGGACCCGTGGTGGCCGCGGGCTACCGCAACGTGGATTCCGCAGAAGCCTTCCCCTCTCCCGGCACGTTTGTCACCTCTGACCTCGGGACATTAAACAACGGCACGCTGGAAGTCCTCGGCCGCGCGGATGGCGCGGTCAACTCCGGCGGGTACAAGATTCTGCCCGAGGAGGTGGAGCGCCTCATCTCCTCCTATCTCCGCTCCGCCACATGCACTTCCGCTACCGGCCACCCACAGCAGCTGACATTCAGCGGCGCGGTGTGCGCGGTGGGCATCCCTCATCCGGAGTTTGGCCAGGCCATTGGTATTGCCATCGAGTCACATGAGGCCCCCGCGCCCACGGACATCACCGATGACGTGCGCGACCAGCTCCGCGGCGCACCACAAGACGAAAGCCAAGCACCCATCCCTCGCTACCTCATCCCCACCATGGCGATTGCCCTGCCGGAACTGCCGCTGATCGGCCCCGGCAAGGTGGATCGCCGCGCTATCGCTGACCTGCTTATTGAGCGCAACACCCCCGGGCTAAAGTAGGAGTATTACCAGCCCCACGCCGGGCCCGCTCGTTTCTAGCAGAGAGATCGATTCCACGATGACACACACTTCTCATCCCGGCGCTTCCGCCGCACAGTGGTTGGAGGGCGCACGCCCGCACACGTGGGCTAATGCCATCTCCCCTGTTCTTGCTGGTACGGCCGCCGCGCAACTAGCCGGGGGCGCCAACTTCTTCCACGCGTTCCTGGCCCTGGTGGTCTCTTTGGCGCTAATCATCGGTGTGAATTACGCCAACGATTACTCCGACGGAATTCGCGGCACTGATGAGGATCGCTCGGGTCCACTGCGACTGACGGGCAGCGGCTTGGTGGAGCCGTCCAAGGTGAAGTACGCGGCGTTCGCTAGCTTCGCTGTCGCGGGTATCGCGGGCATTGTCCTGAGCCTGCTAAGCGCGTGGTGGTTCATCCTCATCGGCGCGCTATGCATTCTCGGTGCGTGGTTTTATACCGGCGGAAAGAACCCTTATGGCTACCGCGGTTTGGGCGAGGTCGCGGTGTTTATTTTCTTCGGCCTGGTCGCGGTTCTGGGCACGGAGTTCACGCAGGCTGGACGTGTCTCCTGGGTGGGCCTCGCGTTGGCTGTGACCATCGGCGCCCTGTCCAGTTCCGTGAATCTCGCGAATAATTTGCGAGACATCCCCACCGATAGCGAGACCGGCAAGATCACCTTGGCAGTCCGCCTCGGGGATCGCCGAACGCGTCTGCTGTGGCAAGCACTCGTCGCAACTGCTGTGGTGCTCACGATTGCGGTAGGTGTGGTTCATCCCCTCATGCTGATCGCCCTGGTCGCGGGCATTTTCTGGTTCAACGCGACGCGCATCATCCGTGCGGAAGTCCAAGGCCGCGGCCTGATCCCCGTGCTCGGCATCACCGGCCGCGGAATGCTGGTGTGGGCGCTGATCGTCGCTGTGGTTTCTTTCGTGTAGCCCTTTTCTTTCCGACGCCACGCTCCCCGTCGTCGAAAGCTCCCCGCCTCCAAGGACTCTTAACCCAAGCGCTCTTCCAATTGCTTGCGCATCTGCAGCTTGTGGGCTCGCCGGCCAGCATCCCAGTCTGAGATGTGCTTGGTAGCACGCACTCGCAGGTTCTTGAATAGAACCATCGATAATGGAAGTGCCAGCAGTAGCGCGAGCATCGCGCTGATCAGTAGTGGGAAGAAGCTGGCCATGCCCAGCAGGATCACGATGGAGTGGATCAGGAACGTCAGCGCCAGGAACAATACGATGCGCCACAGGCCGTAGAGCGCGATGTCTCGCACGGCCTTTCCGCTCAGCTTCGGCTTGCCGATGGGCTCAGCCTGAGCACTGCCGACCTGCGTACCGGCAGCCGAATCCTCCCGTGGCTCTTCCGCAGCGGCGTTCACTTCAGCATGTTGATCATCTTTACTCACGCTCTACAGCGTAGTTTCGGTGCGGCTGTTCTGGCGAATCTCCCCGTGGGCAAAGCCATCCAACAATCTCTGCAGCTCACCCCATGAGGTTGTGGGGATCACTTACGATGGAATGAAGTAGTTTGTGCGTCGGAAAGGACACTGAACCCGTGGGCCGTTTGGTCATTTTGCTCCTCATCATCGTGACGATCGTTGTGCTGTGGAAGGCTTTCGGTCCTGGTTCCGGTGTGCGACGCGGCTCCGACCGAGGTGCGGGACAGTGGCCGGGATTGCGGGGACGAGGTCAAAAGCAGGTGGGCTCCACCCCGGCCGGTCCCGATGACGATCCGGACTTTCTATGGAACATCCAGAAGGAACGTTTCAAGCGGCGTCGTGAGGCCGAACGCGAGGAGGAACTGCGCATTCAACGTGCCCGACGCAGGCAAGAGCTGGAAGACAAGGCGCGCGAGGAAAACGCGCAGAATAACCAGAAACCCAAGGACGAAACTCAGCTAGACCCGAAGGATCAGCGCCCGGATAACGGCACTGATCCGGAGACAGAGAACTGAGCCGGCTTCTGGGAGGGGCTGCGTTGGGTCGGAGTTGGTTTTAATCACCCTGTAGGTACTACTAGCGGCACGCCCGCTGTTTGGCGAGACCCGTGGGAGTTGGTGCTGATCGCTTGGGTCCCACTGTTTGGTCTGTTGTGGATCTTCGGCAGCGTCTTAGGACTAATCGCTGGTTCATTGGTTCGCTACCGACGATGTCGAAGAAATCCGCAAGCCAACCCTCGTACAACAGGTTTGGCAGATCCGAGGCTCAGGTGGAGCCAGCGTGCAAGCCGCTGCAGATGCAGCTTTGCAAGCAGACACCTTTGATGCTCTCGATGGCTTCGTCAATGGTGGAGGTTTCAACAAGGCACGCTACGAAGATCAGTTGCGTTTTGCCTACGATTTGACCCGCACCGGCACCCCAGAGGTTAAAGCCGCTGCCGAAGCTGCTGTGCGCGGTGACAGGGCAGGGCTCAACGAGTTCGTCACCATTGAGTCTTCTCGCCGTGCTGCCGCCGATGCGCAGCGCGCGACCCACGATGGTTATAACAACGGGTTGTTGCAGAAAGCCTTCTCGGCAGCACAATCAGCGGCCAAGGCTCAGCAATCCTATTTCGCCGCACGAGGCGATGCGGTCAAGGCGAACCAATACGCCACTGAGGCAGCATCCTGGGCAGGTAAAGCCTAAGTCTCTGCGCAACAAGCAGGTGAACATGTCCGCTCCGCAGAAGGCTTCTTGCGCTTTGCGCAAGAACAGCAGCAAAGAGGCAGAAAGATACCGGCAAGAACAAGCGCAACTGATCCGTGACAAAAAAATGGACGAGCTATTTAACAAGAAGGTAGAATTTATACAGAGCAAATTGGAGATAAGCACGACGGAGCCCTGAAGGGAATGGTTTAGTATGCACAACAGGGTGGATCCATCAGCAATAAAGTCCAAGTAAACGCCACAATTCCTAGCACGTAAGGAGCACCATGAATTTCACAACCGAACCTCTCGAACCTCTTCGGAGAAATGTTCCCGCAGAGTATTACAGGAACGTTCTCGACAACTATAAATATAAACCCGATTCTCAATGGCCTTCTTTACATGGAAAGATCACAATCGATGGTGAGCCGAGGTTGGTAAAATTCTCGCTAGACGGGGGCATCGTTACAGAGATTGAAATTTGCGAAATATCAGAAACCGACACCTTTGTCGGCATTTCAATGAGCCAAAGACCAAAGAAATTCCAAAAACTACTGGCACAAGCAGGCATCAAGTCCGCGATTGACATAGATGGGATTGACCTTGAGGACCATCCTGTCAGTTTCTTTATAGAAGGAGGGAAACTTGCGTCTATTTGCTGGAAATGATTACTAAAATTTCCGCAACTTGACTTCTCTGCATTCGTTTTAGGAGTAGATCCCATGGACTTCACACCCGAATTTTCCCTCCCAGTCACCTTAGGCGGGCCCGTGAAAGAAGTATCTTCACAGTGCTATCAATCTGGTATAAACGAGTTCGGAGAACTCGAAGGGTATATTGATATCGAAGCACCAGAGCCCGGTGACGAAGGGAGAAAGATCTTTTGTCGCATCGAGAATGAGCGCTGTGTCACAGTGACAATGAGATATAGAGAACTACCGATTTCGGATACGTTCCTAGGCATAGACCTATATAGAGAATTCAGCGCGAAAGAACAATTTGCCGAAAAGCTACACGCGCTCGGCATTCCGGCTATCGCTCAATTCGATGGAGTCGTTTTACCAGATCATTTCGTGCTGATCGAACTTGATAAGTCCATTACTTGGTGGGATGAAGATTACTGGGGCAAAGATGGCTTTCGCGAGGAAGCTGTCGCCCTTCAGTAGTCACCGACACTCAAATTGCAGATGGTTCCATCGCGGAAAGGGTCACTTCTTGTTAGAGTAAATCTGGCTTCTGCTCTAACGCCCCCAGATAGCCATACAAAGTCGTCCTTCCCACCCCAAGACGCCGAGCAACTTCTGCTTTCGGCACGCCAGCGCTGATCCATGTACGTGCCTGAGCTACTTGCTCATCGGTGAGCGCACGAGCGCGCCCCTTATACACACCGCGTTCCTTCGCTCGAGCGATCCCTTCTGCCTGACGCTCCCTAATAATGGAGCGCTCAAACTCTGCCACCGAACCCAATAGCCCTAGCATCAGCTTGGCGATCGGAGTGGAATCCTTCGAGTAGATCTGCCCCTCTTTGAGGAACTTCACCGACACCCCTTTGCTGACCAACTCGTCAACAATGGCATACAGATCCGTCAGTGAACGTGCGCACCGATCCATCGAAGTGACCACAAGCTGATCCCCTGCGCGGACATACCGCATCGCCTCATCAAGACCCGGGCGCTCTCTCGACCCACCGCTAGCCTTATCTGTGTAATAGGTGAAGACCTTCTCCGCTTTGAGTTGTTCGATCTGGCGATCAAGATTCTGATCTTTCGAACTCACTCGCGCATAACCCACCTTCTGCCCCGAGATCACACCCGACTGTTCAGTGATCTCTAGAGGTAGTGACGGTTCTGTTCCGTTAGTCATGGAATCAACCCTAGCGAACAGGAAGTCTTGTCATTCACAAAGTGTTCGTCTGGGGTGTACCCGAGAGACGCAATTTCATACCATAGCTAAGGAAATCGACATTAGATATCCTCGACTAGAAGCCCACTTGAACTGAGGAGTGACAATGTCTGACGACTGGAAGCGCATTGAAGGAACCGGATGGATTCCCCTGGAAGGTTTCGGGCGAGTAAATCCTCGGCGGGACAATGTGGGGGACGCTGGCCGGACATACTTTACCGCTATGACAGCTGATGACGAATATGCTCGGGCGCTTGGTAATTGCATCACCGGCGGCCCTGAAACTTGGTTCTATGAACCCGACCAGCCCTTCTACCTTTCGGATTCAACAGGGGAAACCTGTGTGGAGATGGAGATTTCCCTCCTGGAGGGCGGGAAATATGGGGTCCGCTTCCGCCCGGGGCAGTGGCCACAGGCAGATGGCGGTGCTTGGTAACTCGAAGGAGACGGGCACTGTCGGCAGGGTCTAGCGGCTGGGGCTGATCTATCCCGAAGATCTGCCATCCAGAGTGTTATTACACCCCGGAGGTGACCCTGCAGACAATGGTCTAGGCCCTGCCCCCCAGACAGAAAGCTGATCCCAATCTAATGGAAAGCCCATCCGATCCAAATAGTCGGGAACCGGAGGAGCATCCTTAATTAGATTGCCGATAGGCTCCTTCCACTCCATCCCGGGATTAATTTGCGCTGTTAAAAAGGAAATTATCGCGAGAGTGGGGTAGATGCGGGCATGCTTCCCGGAGGACAGATCCGCCAGGTGCTGAAGTGGGGTGGGGAACGGTTGGGAAGGTGCCACTTGCTCGACCATGTTGACATTCCATAACCTGGAATGGTGGGCGCACGTATTGCGCACAAATGTTAGAGCGCGTAACCAAGAGCGCAAAGACTCGGTCAGCGGCTTTCCCTCTTCGTCTGTGACCCCTAGTCCAACAGCTACGGCGGAACGATCTTCCTCCACCATCCCTTCATAGATTCGAGATAGGTCACTGAAATCTATAACTTCAGTAACTACCCAGACGGGAAGGGGCATCCCATACTTATCCTTAAAGTGGCGGACAAAGTCGGCTTTTGATCGCTCTGTTTTTCGCCCCGCTGACTTTATCCATTTATAGTGTTCTGAGTGCATCCAGTTATACCGCTCGGCGGTATACCGCGTCCCCGATTTTCCAGTGTCTGGGTCGGCTTTCGTAAATGAGTCGCGGAACAAGGAGGGGTCGGTATGCGCCATGCTTCCATGGGAGCCGAGAGTGTGACCGATCAATGCACGTAACGCTACCTCGATGCTCTCGATCGCGTTAAAGACGAGAACGCGGAGATTTCGGTCAAAATCGTAAAGCTTTTCGACATCATGCAGGGAAACGCCAGGAGTAAAGTCTTCTTCTGGGGTAGGAGACTGGCCCTCACCTTGTCGATAGACATACCAATAGCCACTCAGCCTGTAATACCCGATACGTCTGAGTAGATTGCGGGCGTAAGAGACATCTTCCTCGGGTATGTCCATCTTCCGGAACCGGAGCAAATCAATTTGCTCATCAAAAGTAAGAAAATCTTTCTTGTAGGATGTGCGGGTGACGTTAGCTGGCTTTGGGTGGTTCTGCTCGCGCCTGCGTCGACGATTCTTAGATCCCATGGAAGAAAATCTTACAGAATAGAGAATAAAACACGCCCCCCTTCTCTCTTGGAGAAGGGGGGCGGCCTTGTTGTTTCTTACACTACCGTAAAGGATGGTGCAATATCGAATGACACCCTGGAGCAGGGGGGATTACCTTTTTTACTATCGGGTCACTGCATGATGAAAGCTGAGGGAACCACCGAGTTCTCCGCCTCCCAGGCCGGTTGAGTGACCTCGCTGTCAGCTTGGGGCAAGCCGAGGCGGTATCTTCTGAACGATGCGGACCTTGAGGAGGGCAGGTGGTGTGATCATGCCGGCTTCACTGATGGACTGCTTGTGTTCGGAATATTCCTGTATAACCTGCCGATTCTTCCTGTTTCGGTGCCGACAAACTTGTTGGGTGCTGTTGCAAAGTTGGGGCAGTAGGAAGAGCGACGTGAAATAATCACAGCCATGGGTATCTTCTCCGGTCGTCATTTCCCCCGTGACATCATTCTGTGGGCAGTGCGGTGGTACTGCCGCTACGGGGTGAGCTACCGCGATCTCGAAGAAATGATGACCGAGCGGGGCGTGCCAGTCGATCACACCACGATCTACCGCTGGGTGCAGAAACACGCCCCTGAGCTGGATAAGCAGACTCGCTGGTACCGGCAGGTACCCGACTGGCAGGCCAGTTCCTGGCGGGTGGATGAGACCTATATCCGGGTCGGCGGCACGTGGTGCTATCTCTACCGGGCTATTACCGCCGGTGGGCAGACCCTGGACTTTTATCTCTCTCCGAAGCGCAATGTCGCGGCGGCCAAGCGTTTCCTGGCCAAGACGCTGCGATCGAATACGGCAGCCGGGTCCCCGCGGGTCATCAACACCGACAAGGCACCAGCTCTGGCCAAGGCAATATCCGAACTGAAGGCGGAGGGAATCTGCCCTCAGACGGTGGAGCACCGGCAGGTGAAATACCTGAACAACGTTATCGAGGGAGATCATGGCCGACTTAAAAGAATCCTGGGGCCGAAGGGAGCGTTCAAAAACCGAATTTCCGCCTACCGGACGTTGAAAGGGATGGAAGCGATGCACTCATTGCGGAAAGGGCAAGGCACGATTTTTGCCTACGGGCACCCGAACCCGGACGCGGTGATCGTCAACCGGGTCTTCCAGAATATCTAAGCAGGCTGGGCCATAATGCTGGCCAGGCGACGAAGAAAGGAGTGTTCGCGGTTCTCCACCCAACTTTGCAACAGCACCGGCTAGCCTATGTCCACCAACAAGGGGTCAGGTCCCGTCGTAGGTGAAAGAGTGAAAAGCCCTGTTAACCGCCAGAAGATGCTAAAAAGCTATCGGAGCAACGCTGTTGTAATTGAGTTGAGATTAGGTAGCGATAAGTACTATCCAACATTCCAATTCCGCGACGGGGTGCTCATCAACCAAGTTGGCGATATCAATCAGGAGCTTGTTGAACGTCTCACAGGCATGGTCCGTGAAACTGACCTGCTGGGTTGTCATCAATTGAAATGGTGGATTACTTCAAACGACCGCCTCACACCACTTCCAGGGGAATCAAATAGTCCTAGCCCGTTACATTTGTTGAATCAATACTTACCGCCAGAAAGCACCACTGACGACATACTGAATGAGGGCGGAGTTTTCCTCGCGATGATTGAAAACTCAAAGGCTCTAGATCTCCTACCGGAACTTATTACCCAGTGACCGCGGGGAAATAGAATCTGAAAGCTACTGCATCCCAACGCGCCGGCAACATCTGATCCCACTCGTCACGCACAGAGTCCAGCTCAGCTGCCAGCCACTGCCCCGCGTCACCGAATCGAGCGCCGCTTTTGCGAAGAGCCCTATAATCCGCTCCGCGAGCCCGCTCCTGTAAGCCTCCAACTCTCGAAAATAGGCTTCGATATCCCCCCAGGGGAGGTCGGTAACGCGGTTATGGTCGTCAAGCCTCGCCCACGAAGCAACACGTGCACGAGGGCGCGATCCGTTCGCCCGTTGCCATCCGCAAGCGGGTGAATCGTCTCAGAGTGTGCGTGGACAATCGCTGCCTGGACGAGGATGAGCACATCCCGCCGCCTCATAAGCCACTCGAGGTCCCCCAACAGCCCGTGGCGACGATAGCCGAGGTCGTGCGCTGGGAGGTGGCGAGGGCCGCCGGCCGGCCACGGCGTTGACCCCTCTACTTCGTTTTAGACAAGGTCCTTCACGAGGCGTTCAGCGAGCTCTCGCGACGAGGAGGGGTTCTGTCCGGTGTAGAGGTTGCCGTCGACGGTGACGTAGGACGCCCACGGCTCCGGTGCTTTGTCGTACTGAACGCCGAGGTCGACGAGCCGATCCTCAAGCAACCATAGCGCCTTGTCTGCGAGACCCGCGGCGCGCTCCTCGTCGTTGGAGAAACCAGTCATTGACCGTCCGGCAAACGGGGAGCCGCCGGGCGCATTCTCAGTCGCGAGTACAGCGGCCGGGGCGTGGCAGAGAAGGGCCACAGGTGCGTTGTTTGCCATGCGCTCGATGAGGATGCGCCCGGACACCTCGTTGACCGCGAGGTCTTCCATCGGGCCGTGCCCACCGGGGTAGAAGACAAGGTCGTAGTCTGCAGCTTTGACGTTATCGAGGCTAAGCGGCTTAGCCAGAACGGGCTGCAGCTCCTCGAGTTTCGCCTTCACCTCTTGGAGGGTATCTGCGTCGCCTGCTCCCTCATCGAGGCTCGCCTGGTCAACGGTGGGTGCAATCCCGCCCGGTGTTGCCACATCCACGTTCCAGCCAGCGTCGGTGAATATCGAATAGGGGGTCACCAGCTCTTCGGCCCAGAAGCCGGTGGGGTGGTGTGTGCCGTCGTTAAGCGTCCAGTGGTCGGCCGCCGAAACAACCATAAGTACCTTGATCATGGTGTCCTCCTAAAATTTAACGATCATCTTGCCGGTGTTGCCGCCCTCGAAAAGCTCGAGGAATGCGTTCGGCATGTTTTCGATGCCCTCGCGCACAGTCGATGCATATTTGATTGATTCATCGACGATGAGCGGTGCAATCTTTTCCTGAAATTCCTTGGCCAAGTGAGTGTATTGGCCTACGACGAACCCGCGAAGGGTGAGGCATTTGCCGATGGAAAGACCCAGATTTCTCGGCCCGGGTGCCGGCTCAGTGTCGTTGTATTGGGCGATCGCTCCGCACATGGCGATGCGGCCGAATGTATTTGCGTTCTGGATTGCCGCCTCGAGGTGGTCTCCGCCGACGTTATCGAAGTAGACGTCGATGCCGTCCGGCGCCGCTTTGGCGAGCTGGCCGTTCACGTCACCGTCTTTGTAATTGAACGCCTCGTCGAAGCCAATTCCGGTGAGGTAGTCGACCTTTTCGGGGGAGCCGGCGGACCCGATTACCTTAGCCGCTCCGAGATGCTTAGCTATTTGCCCTGCTGCTGAACCCACAGCACCTGCCGCGCCCGAGATGAACACGACATCGCCCTCCCTCATCTCGCCGACGGCGGTGAGCCCGACGTAAGCCGTCAAACCTGTTTGGCCAAGAATGCCCAAATACGCCTCGGCTGGAGCCAGGTTGGTGTCAATCTGCTCCACCTGGTCCTCATTCAGCACAGCGTGGGTGCGCCACCCCGCAAAATGCCTGACCGTATCGCCCACCTTGAACTTGTTCGAGCGGGACTCGGCGACAACTCCCACCGCGGTGCCGGTCAATGGCTCATCAATCTGAAACGGCTCGATATACGACTTCACGTCGTTCATCCGCCCGCGCATATATGGGTCGACGCTGGCAAAAGTGCTCTCGACGAGGATCTGGCCGTCAGACAGCTCTGGCAGCTCTACCTCCTCGAAACGGAAGTTCCCCGCGGTAGGCGGCCCATCCGGGCGAGAGGCGAGAACCCATTGCTTAGCTGTGATCATCATGCTGCTCCTTAATCGTTGTGCTCTCGGCACGACCTCAGACCCACTTGGTGGGCTGGGCCACTGCTCCTGAACATCAGTAACAACGTTGTACGGGTCTGCCGCTATTCCTCCCACCTGAGGGTGGGCCCGAACCCCGGAAAGTGGACACGGGGATTTAATCACGATGCGATAGTAAGTGTGGCTAACCCGGCGTCTTCGAAGGCGTTCGGTGAGCGGTAACCGCACCATGAATGGAATCGTTTGGTGTTGTACCGCGTGCACCACCGAAACACATCCTGGCGGCAGGCCAACTGACTAGTGAAAACAGACTCTTCCTGCAGGACTTCCCGCTTCAACGAGGCGTTGAACGACTCCGCCAACGAGTTGTCCGCACTCGTCCTGATCGCGCCCATCGACTGGGTGACACCGAAGCGCACGCATAGTCTCCGGTATTGATCAGAGGTATAAACACTGCCGTGATCCGAGTAGAAGATCGCCCCGTCTAGGCTCCCGCGAACCTTCCGGGCCATCGTCAGGGCTTCTTCAACCAATTCGGTGCGCATGTGATCAGCGATCGCAAACCCCGTCAACTGCCGCGAATAGCAGTCGATAACCGTGGCCAGGTACATATTCGACCCGTCCGCGATCGGCAGGTACGTGATGTCGCCGACGTAGACCGCGTTCGGCCTGTCCGCAGTGAACCGGCGTTGCAGCAGATCCGGAAACCTCGGGGCCCGTTTACTCGACGTCGTCGTTTTCACCCGGCGTTTCCTGGTGAAACCAAAAAGGCCCATCTGCCGCATCAGCCGGGCGGTGCGCTTGTGATTGAGACGGCCGCCCTTGCCCCGGTCGTTGACGGGATCGGAGTTGATCGCCGCAGTCACTCGTTTCGCGCCGTAGCAGCCGTTCTCGGCGTTGAAGGTGGTCTTGATCTGCGCTCCCAGCACCGCGTCATCGACGAGGCGTTGCCGGCGGGCAGGGGCAGCTGATTTCCAGGCGTAGTAAGAGGACCGATTGATTTTCAGGACCTGGCATAACCGCTTGACCTCGTAGAGGTCTCGATGGTCGTCAACGAACCGGAAGGGTGCTGTTGCAAAGTTGGGGCAGTAGGAAGAGCGACGTGAAATAATCACAGCCATGGGTATCTTCTCCGGTCGTCATTTCCCCCGTGACATCATTCTGTGGGCAGTGCGGTGGTACTGTCGCTACGGGGTGAGCTACCGCGATCTGGAGGAAATGATGACTTCAGCGGGGCGTGCCGGTCGATCACACCACGATCTACCGCTGGGTCTAGAAATACGCCCCTGAGCTGGACAAGCAAACACGGTGGTACCGGCAGGTACCTGACTGGCAGACCAGTTCCTGGCGGGTGGATGAGACCTATATCCGGGTCGGCGGCAGGTGGTGCTACCTCTATCGGGCGATCACCGCCGGTGGCCAGACCCTGGACTTTTACCTCTCTCCGAAGCGGAACGTGGCCGCAGCGAAGCGTTTCCTGGCCAAATCCCTCAGATCCAATGCGTCAGCCGGGTATCCCAGAGTGATCAACACCGATAAAGCACCCTCCCTAGCCAGAGCAATCGCCGAGTTGAAGTCAGAGGGAATCTGCCCGCCAACAGTGGAACACCGGCAGGTGAAATACCTCAACAACATCCTGGAAGGCGACCATGGTCGGCTGAAGCGGATCCTCGGGCCGAAAGGCGCGTTTAAGAACCGGACATCTGCATATCGGACGTTGAAAGGGATGGAGGCGATGCACTCATTGCGGAAAGGGCAAGGCACGATGTTTGCCTACGGGCAACCGAACCCGGACGCGGTGATCGTCAACCGGGTCTTCGAGACTGCCTGAGAACGCCCACACGCAGCGGCCATCAGAGAATGAGGAACTAGGTCTTCGCTGCTCTCCCCCCAACTTTGCAACAGCACCCCCGATGTTTGTCAGCATGCTCAAAGCCGGGGTGGCCTTTCGTACCACCGTGACCTACCTGATCGCTTCGCCGCTGCTCAACCCGGTTATCGTCGGCGGGATCTGGCTGATCTTTACCTGGCAGGTCGCGATCAGCTACGCGGTGATCATGGTGCTGCTGTCGCTGGGAGCACCCTGGGCCTGGACCGCGCTGGGCATGGAAGACCAGCTGCGCAAGGTCAAGGTCAAGGGCGGGCGCCAGCTGGACGGGACCCCGTGGCGTGGAATCAAACAAGAAACCCCGGCAGCGATCCGTCAGGCATGGGACGATCTTCGCCCCATGCTCCTTCCGATGATCATCGGCGTGGCCATCGGTGCATTCATCTACGGGGTCGTGCCCGAAGACGGCCTGGGATTTATGGCCGGTGGAAACGTCTGGTGGCTGATTCCACTGGCTGCGGTGCTCGGTATCCCGCTGTATGTCCGACTGGAGACGATGCTGCCGGTCGCCCTGGCTTTATCGGGTGCCGGGGTGGCCATCGGCCCGATCTTCGCGATGATGATCGGCGGGGCGGGGGCCTCTCCGCCGGAGGTCTCCATGTTGGCGGCGGTGTTCAAGCCGAAACTGTTGGCGACCTTCGTGATCACCATTCTGCTGGCGGCCATGCTGGCCGGCTACGCGATGACGATCATCCTCTAAACCACGTACCCCTACCGAAAGGACACACTCTCATGGGTTTCAAGGACCTGTTTACCAAGAAAAACTCCACCTCCGACTGCTGCGGGGTCGAGATCGTCGCCGACGACGACACCGACACCACTGAGACCACCAGTGACCTGGAGGAGCAGCACCCGCAGGCTACGTCCTAACCCGACACATCCCGGTCTCTACCAGCGTGTCTGGCTCCCGGACGAGGAGCTGACAGCCGGCGCAGACACCAACGACCCCGCGCGATTTCTGCGCGGGGTCGTTGGTGGTGTCAGGTGGGGTGGTCAGTTCTCGAGCAGCTCGGCAATGAGCCGGCGTACCCGGGTGTCGATGTCGTCACGGACCAGACGCATGCGCTCGATCCCCTCGATGCCACGCTGGGACGGCTCGTCAGTCACCCACCGCTCGCACGTACCGCGGGCACCGTCGGGTAGCTCCAGCTGGGCATCACCTCCCAGGATGATCACGCGGTCGACCTCGCGCAACAGTTGTGGATCTACACCCTTAGGGTGGCCTGCGGACATGTCGGCACCGGCCTCTGCGATGACCTCGACGGACTGGGGGTTGAGCTTCGTGCCGGGTGTCGTGCCGGCGGAGTGGATCTCGATCCGGTCACCGGCGTGCTTAGCGGCTAGGGCTGCGGCCATCTGGGACTTGCCGCCGTTGCCGACGCAGACGAACAGGACTGTTGGGTGGGTGCTCATGAGGTGAAGTTCTCCTTCTCGGATACAGCAGTCTGCGAGGACGGTGTCGAGGATACGGGTAGGGTCGGATCCTGGGGGAAGAGTTTCGGTCCCAGCCACAGCATGGTGTAGACCAGGCCGACAAGCACTGGGATTTCGATCAACGGGCCGATCGTGCCGGCTAGCGCCTGTGCGGAGGTCGCCCCGAAGGTGCCGATGGCCACGGCGATGGCCAGCTCGAAGTTATTGCCCGCGGCCGTAAACGACACCGACGCTGACTGAGCGTAATTCATACCTGACGCCTTCGCGGCAATCAGTGCGATGGCGAACATGCCGACGAAGTAGGCCAGCAGCGGCACAGCCAGGCGGGCCACGGTCCACGGTTGGGAGGTAATCTGCTCGCCCTGCAGGGAAAACAGCAGCACGATGGTATAGAGCAGGCCGATCAGTGCCAGCGGGGAGATCTTCGGCAGGTAGGTGTTTTCGTACCAGGCACGGCCCTTGGTTTTTTCACCGATGATTCGGGAGGCCACGCCGGCGGCCAGCGGGATGCCGAGGAATACGAGCACGGAAACCACGATCGACCAGAAGGAAAATTCCGCCGAGGTAGTCGCTAGGCCCAGCCAGGCTGGCAGGACCTGGAGGTAGAACCAGCCGAGTACGCCGAACATGATGACTTGGAACACCGAGTTGATCGCCACCAGCACGGCCGTGGCCTCCCGGTCACCACATGACAGATCACTCCAGACGAGCACCATCGCAATACACCGAGCCAGGCCGACGATGATCAACCCGGTGCGCAGTTCCGGCTGATCTGGCAGGAAGATCCAGGCCAAGGCGAACATGAAAGCCGGACCGACCAGCCAGTTGAGCACTAAGGACACCGTCATCAGGCGTTTATCGGCGGCGATCTCGCCGGCCTTGTCGTAGCGAACCTTCGCCAGCGGCGGATACATCATCACCAGCAGGCCAAGTGCTATCGGCAGGGAAATCCCACCGACCTCTAAAGCGCCCAGGTCGTCACCGATACCGGGGACGACCCGGCCGATGAGCAGGCCAGTGGCCATGGCGAGAATGATCCAGACCGGCAGGAAGCGATCTAAAAAGGTCATGCGTGGGCGGTGGTCAGAATTCATACGAGCCTTTCACAGTATTGACAAGCATCAATACAAAAAAGTAGCCTTGATATCGATGCTTGTCAATATAGGATGGTTGGTATGACACTCTCGCAGACTCTCCCGCTGGCGGACTTGTCCGCCTGTTGCTCACTGGGTGCTGGCCCCTTGACCAGTGGTGAGGCCGAGCGCTACGCCACGTTGTTCAAGGTGTTGGCCGATCCCGCCCGCCTGCGTTTGTTATCGCAGTTGTCGGCCGAAGGCTGCGGCCCGGTCAGCGTCGGGGAGCTGACAGAGACGTCGGGGTTGAGTCAGCCGACCGTGTCGCATCACCTGAAGCGGTTGACCGAGGCCGGGTTATTGGACAAAGTCCGGGTCGGCCGGACGGTGACCCATCAGGTGCGCCCAGAGCTGTTCGCGGAGCTGCGCACCGTGTTGCAGATGGACTGACCCACCACCGACGAGCAGGAGACGATCACACACGTGACCAGCAAACACTTCGAGGCGATCATTATTGGCGGTGGCCAGGCGGGCCTGGCCACCGCCTACTACCTGCTGCGAGCAGGCGTGGACACCCTGGTCCTCGATGATCAGGAGGATGCCGGTGGGGCGTGGCGGCATGTGTGGCCATCGATGACGTTGTTTTCCACCGCGGAGTTTTCCAGCCTGCCGGGCAAGCCCATGCCAGCCTACGAGGGGTTCCCACCGTCGGACCATGTCATCGACTACCTTGCCGACTATGAGCAGCGCTACCGGATCCCCGTCGAGCGCCCCGTGCACGTGGACCACGTCGAGCGGGAGGATGGAGGCTACCGCCTCCACGCCGGTGATCGATCGTGGTCGACCCCCCATGTCGTAGCCGCCACCGGTACCTGGTCTACTCCCTTCGTCCCGGCCTACCCGGGATTGTTTACCGGCACGCAGTGGCATTCGGCGAACTATCCCGGGGTGGGCCCCTTCCGGGGGTCGTCCGTGGCGGTGGTGGGGGCGGCGAACTCCGCCGCGCAGATCGCCGCCGAACTCACCGGTGTTGCCGAAGTCACCTGGTATACCCGCCATCCACCCCGGTGGATGCCCGATGAGGTCGACGGGCGGGTGCTGTTTCGCCGGAACCGGCAACGCGCCCTGGCCGTCCAGCGCGGCGAGACCGATCCGGGGGCCGACTCGGAGCTCGGCGACATTGTCGTGCTGCCTGAGGTGCGCGCTGCCCGCGACGCCGGATGGTTGGCGGCGACGCCGATGTTTAACTCCCTCAACGAAGTACGGGCCGATCATCTGATCTGGTGTACCGGGTTTCGGCCGTCCCTCGGGCCGGTGCGCCGGCTCCTGGACGGCACGACCCCGAAATACCCGAGCCTGCACCTGGTCGGTTACGGCGACTGGACCGGCCCCGGATCCGCCACGCTCTCCGGGGTAGGCCGCTACGCCAAGCAGACCGCCCGGGCCATCGCGGACTCATTCGGCATGACCGTCAAGTAATCCCCGCCTGGCCGGCAACCCCGAGGGACATTCTGTCGTCAGCACAACGAGAGGAGTGGAGTTTCGACCGCTGCAGGAAAACACCGGCACCTCATCCTTCGGGGGCCGAGGAGTGTTCCACATCTTCCTGCCCGGCGGAGTTTGAATGTGATCTGATCCGGGAGCGGAGACACGCCGGTCTGGAGGCTGCCTGGGCTCGTGGCCGCACGGGAAGCCGGCCACCACTGCTCAGCGGGGACAAGCTGCGCACCGCGCGGGAAAATCCGCGAGCAGATCAGTTACTACCCCTGACCCCTCGCGGTGGCGTGTAAGAAGTCGGTATATCTATCGCCGGGACATCCCAGCTCTTCGGCGACCGCATCAGCAGTGCTTACTCCGACTTTTCTCGTGCTCAGCCAACCTAGCGATTACCCGTTCCTGTGCTCAGGCCTGTTCCCACTCAGCTTCAGGCATAGTCAGGTGTGATGTCGCAGCAATGTCCGTGTGGCTGCTGTCCGTCCCTGTCTCCTTGTGCCCGGGAGTTCTGACATTTTCAGCCTAGTGCACACGAGTACTGACCGGATGGTGTTCCGAAGCCGTCGTCACAACCCTGGTCACTGGGGTCCATCTGTGCCAACGCCTTCTGACTCTGACAGCAATTCTAAAACTGTTCTTTTGAGGTGTGCCCCACTTAGATGGGCACGAACTGGGGTCATTAAAAGCTCCGTCGCGAACTAAAGTTCACGACGGTTTGTAAAAAGTAGGGGACAAGCAGGTTGCGCCACAGGCACAGATTCAACAACCACACAAACACAAAAAGGGAAGACACTAAAGCCGCGCGGAAACAGGCTCAGAAACACAACACCGTCGGGCCGACGTTCGCCCCTCGTTGCGACAGTTCAGCAACAGCTGTATAGTTCAGTGCATGCTGACTATTGCTACACGCTTGGACGTGATGAACCGATTGGGCCGGGCGATGTCCGATCCCTCCCGATCCCGTATTCTCCTGGCCCTGCTGGACGGCCCGGCCTACCCGGCCGATCTCGCACGGGAGCTGGAACTGACGCGGTCAAATGTGTCGAACCACCTCACTTGCCTACGGGACTGCGGAATTGTGGTCGCCGAACCGCAGGGACGGAAGACCCGCTACGAGATCGTCGACGCCCATCTTGTCCAGGCGTTGAACTCACTGCTGGATACCACTCTGGCTGCCGACGAGAATGCCCCGTGTATTGACTCGGCATGTGACGTGCCCGGGTGTGCCACCGGAGAGGGGAGCAGGTAAGTGGTAACTGGTCTCCTGGGGGCGGTTGGTCTGTTTACCGCCACCAATATCGACGACATCATCGTGCTCTCGCTGTTCTTCGCCCGCGGAGCCGGCCAAGCAGGGACCACACTTCGGATCCTGGCCGGGCAGTACCTTGGTTTCGCGGGCATCCTCGCAGCCACGATCCTGGTCACCCTAGGGGCGGATGCCTTCCTGCCCACCGAGGCGATCCCCTACTTCGGGCTGATCCCCCTGGCCCTGGGGCTGTGGGCGGCCTGGCAAGCCTGGCAGGGAGACGATAACGACGACGATGACGCGAAAGTCAGCGGAAAGAACTTAAGCGCCTTGATCGTCGCCGGGGTGACCTTTGCCAACGGTGGCGACAATATCGGCGTCTATGTCCCGGTTTTTCTCAACGTGGATACCGCCACCGTTATCATCTACTGCGTCGTCTTTCTGCTCCTGGTGGCGGGCCTGGTCCTGTTGGCGAAGTTCGTGGCCACCCGTCCACCGATCGCGGAGGTTCTCGAACGCTGGGAGCATGTGCTGTTCCCGATTGTTTTGATCGGCCTGGGTATCTTCATCCTCGTCAGCGGCGGCGCCTTCGGCCTTTAATAAGCTCATCCCCCCGTGCCTCCTAGGGCCTCTCTAGGTTTCCTCACCGGCATCAACTGAACCGCCCATGAAGTTGTGAAAAGTCGCTGCCGCAGGGGGGTCGACCACGCAAGAGCGACAGAAATTCTAAAACTGCCCTATTGGGGTGTAGTGGTCTGAGCACTCCCCCGTACTGTTACGAGCACGAGCTCACTCAAGAAAGCCCTGATGTCGAAGAGTAACCCCAACTACTCCAGCTCTACCCGCGGCGAGTGCCCAGTGCGGTAGTGATCTATCAGTAGAAACACGTTGTCCCAGCGCTTGAAAGCCTGGGCACGCTCCAACAGCGGCGGCTCTGCCTCGTGGTGAGGCGCCCCAGCCTTGAGAGCTTCCTCGTAGACCATGCCGGGGAATTCCGGCGCGATGTCCGCCAAGTGTGCGTAGTCCAGAGCAGGGTCACCGATGGTCATATCAGAAAAGTCGATCACGCCCACGCCGTCGGTGGGGCTCCACAGCACGTGATCCGGAATCAACTCGCCGTGGGTGAGGCAACGCTGCTGGTACGGGCGACGAATCAGGCTTTCTACCTCGGCAAAAATCTCCCGTACGGTCGCCATCTCTGAAGCACTCAGATTGGGCTCCAGATAGACAGGGGCGCGCCGCTTCATCAGCGCAAGCTTGCCGGGAAGTGAGCGAGCGGACGTGTTGAGCTGCGACGTCTTTTCCCCATCAGTCCACCACGATTCCACGTTGCGCACCGGCACTAAGTCCGGATCTAGGCTGCGCAGACCCGCCAACATGCTTCCCAACTGAGTAGCAGCCCACGCTCGATCCTCAGCTGACATTTCATCCCATACCTGCCGTGTCATGGGCTCGCCGTGCACGTTGGTCTGCATGGTCAACATCAGCGGCTGATCCGTTCCGAACGTGCCGCGCACGTAGGACTGGCGAACAGTTCCCGGAACGCGCACAGCGTTGAGCTTGTGCGGATCCCCCTCCTGCCCATGACCGAGTCCGCCGCTGCCACGCTGCCCATCGCCCAGGGCATCCGCCGCAGAATTCACCGCCCGGACTGCGGCAAAGCGCAGCTTGGACAGCTGCGCCACCACAGCGGATTCCAGCGGAGCCTGCACGCGGTAGTCCTCGGCATAGGGCACGCGGATGACCACCGTCTCGGGGATCATGTCCGCCAGCTCGCCCTCGTGCGAACTCACCCCATGCAGTTTCACCACGGCGTGATCCATACCCTGATCCGGCACGCTCACGGATTCCCACGTGAGGTCACGCCAGGTCCGGCTGACAAGATCCGCAAGCGTATCTGGGTGGACGTGCAGACCGTGCGATCCCACTTCAGGCTGATGTTGACTGGTCATGTTCTAGCGCTTACCTCGCTTCAACAAGTCTTCCAAGTAGCGGCCATAGCCACTCTTCGCCAAACGCGCGGCGGCCGCTGCCAAATCGTCATCCGAGATGTAGTCCATCCGCCAAGCGACTTCCTCAGGACAGCTGACCTTCAGACCCTGCCGCTTTTCGATGGCACGCACGAAGTCTCCGGCCGCCGCCAGATCATCCACCGTGCCCGTATCCAGCCATGCCGTGCCACGTGGCAAAACCTCCACGTGTAGCCGGTTTTCTTCCAAATAGCGGCGGTTCACATCGGTAATTTCCAGCTCGCCCCGCGCACTCGGCACCAGCGATTTAGCGATGTCCACCACGTCATTGGAATAGAAGTACAAGCCAGGCACAGCGAATTGAGACTTGGGCTCCTCGGGCTTTTCCTCAATGCTCAAGGCCTTGCCCTGCTCATCAAAGTCCACCACTCCATAAGCCTGTGGCTCTGCCACCCAATAGGCAAAGATGGTGCCGCCATCTGGCTCAGCGAAGCGGCGCAACTGTGTGCCTAGACCAGCGCCGTAGAAGATGTTGTCTCCCAACACCAACGCCACGGAATCCTCGCCGATAAAGTCTTCGCCCACGATGAACGCTTCCGCCAGCCCGTTCGGCGCATCCTGCACCGCGTAGGTGATGCTCACGCCAAACTGGGAGCCGTCACCCAGCAAGCGCTGGAACTGCTCCGCGTCTTCCGCGCGCGTGATCACCAAGATCTCGCGAATTCCCGCCAACATCAGGGTGGTCAGCGGGTAGTAAATCATGGGCTTGTCGTAGACAGGAACTAGCTGCTTCGACAGCGTTTCGGTGATGGGCCATAGGCGGGAACCCGTCCCACCGGCCAGGATGATGCCTTTCACTCGTCCGCAGCTTCTTCCCACTCATCGGCGGCGTGCAGCGCCTCCTGCCAGGCGTCACGCAATTCCTTTTCCCATCCGCGCACGTCGTTCCACGTGGCCAAACGGTCAGTGACCGCAGACAGTTCTGGCGCTGCCGCATCCTTTTCAGAGAGCACAGCCTGGTCCTGCGCGATGCCCCAGTCGATGGCGAGTGTGGCGTCGAAAGGATTGATCTCGAACTCACGCTCCGGGTTGTAGGCCTCAGTGACCAGGTAACTCACGGTGGCCTCGTCGGAGGTTGCCGTGAATCCATGCCCGACGCCAAGGGGCACGAACACACCCGCGTTATTCTCCGCATTCAACTCAATAACCACGTGCTTGCCATAGGTTGGCGAGCCCTTGCGCACGTCGACCAGGACGTCACGCACGGATCCTGCCACGCAGGTCACGAACTTGGCCTGGCCAGGGGGGACCTCAGCCAGGTGAATTCCGCGAACCACGTTCTTCTGCGAACGCGAAAGGTTCGCCTGGGCCACGTCAAAGGGGTATCCCAAGTGCTCAGTGAATTGCTCGGTGCGGAACCACTCGTGGAAGCTGCCGCGGTCATCCCCAACCACTCGTGGCGTGTACAGCCACGCGCCCTTGATGGGCAAAGGGGTGATGCTGCCGGGCTCGATGTCCGCGGCGGAAAAGTCCAAGGCATTCTCGCTGGAAGTCATGCCCCCTACTCTATCGACTGCCCGGGACAACGATCCGCGCACACGCTAGTGGTAGCAGGCAATCGGGCCGTGAGGGCCATCGAGGATGCTCACGGGCGTATCGAAAATTCGCGTCAGCGTCTCTTCATTCATGATGGTGCTCACCTCCGCGAACTCCACGATTTTGCCATCCTTGACGGCACAAATGTGGTCTGCGTAGCGGGCAGCGAAGTTGATATCGTGCAACACCACCAAGATGGTGCGACCGAACTCCCGCGCCGCACTCGCCAAGTGCTGCATCATCTGGACAGAGTGGGCGATGTCCAGATTGTTCAGCGGTTCATCCAGCAGCACATAGTCCGTTTCTTGGCACAGCACCATGGCCACGTAGGCGCGTTGCCGCTGGCCGCCAGAGAGCTGATCCAGGTATCGATTTTCCAGCGCGGTGAGACCCAAGAAATCGATGTACTGCGAGATGATTTCTTCGTCTCTCTTCGTCAGCCGACCCTGTGAATACGGGAACCGCCCGAAGCCGACCAGCTGGCGAACCGTGAGCTTGGTGATGAAGTGGTTTTCCTGCCGCAGGATGGACAGCACCTTGGCCAGGTCTTTCGATTTTGAATTAGCGACGTCAAACCCCGCCACATCAATGACCCCCTCATCGATGTCCAGGAGGCGACCGATCATGGTGAGCAGGGTGGACTTTCCGGCACCGTTGGGTCCAATGAATGCCGTGATGCCACCCGCGGGGATGTCCAGGCTCACCGGACCGATGCCGGTTTCCTCGCCGTACTGCTTGTAGACCTTGTCTAGAGAAATCACAGTGACCCCTTTCGCAGAAGTACCACTAAGAACAGTGCTCCACCCACCAATTCGATGATGATAGATACCGCGCCTTGAGCAGAAAAGACGTTATTCATCAGGAAATATGCCCCTGCAAGCACCACGAAACCAATGACTACGGACAGCGGGAACAGGTAGCGGTGATCCGACGTGCCCGCGAGCTGATACGTCAGGGTGGCCACCAAAAATCCGAGGAAGCTCATGGGCCCCACCAGAGCCGTGGATACGGCGATCAGCACCGTGACCAACACCAAGACATAGATGGAAAGCGCTTGGTGGCGCAGCCCCAGATTCACCGCGGCATGCCGCCCCAACGCAAGCACGTTGAGCTTGTAGGACGTGGCTATGAGCAGCGCACCGGCGCACAGCACCACAGGAATGACGATGGGATAGAAATCCGGATCTGCGTTATTGACGGAGCCGAACAAGCGGGCGGTGAGCAGATCAAACTCGCTGGGAGTGAGCACGCGCTGCATGAAGGTCGATAGGGAACCAAGACCTCCGCCGATAACCACTCCGATCAGCAACATCGCGTGCATGTTGGAGTTCTTGCCGGTCAACATCCATCCGTACAGCAACAGTGCCAGGCCCACCATCAGCACAATCTGGAATACGAACGTGCCCAGTGTGCGCGCAGCGATCAGTCCCGTGGCACCACCAATGAAGACGGTGGTGGTGTGAATGGCCACGTACAGCGCTTCGAATCCCATGATGGAGGGCGTGATAATCCGATTGTTGGTCACCGTCTGGAAACCAATAGTGGCCAGCGCATGACACACCGCCACTACGGCGATGGCGATCACGGAATTCAATCGGCGCTCAGCCAGAAGCCAGAACTGTGGTGTTCCCACGGGCATGGGGTTGCCGTAGGCCAGCAGCCCACCGCCGCACCCCACGGCAGCAATCAGTAAGACAATCAACAAAGCCCAGTAACGGTTGCGCACGCGAGACGAGTGGAAAGCGCCAGAGCGCCCCTGCGTGCGGCGAGACGTGGAGGGAGCGGAGGTGACGTCGAGCAAATTAGCCACGGTTGACCTGCTTAACAATCAAGACAACAAAGACAACCGCGCCCACAATGCCCAGCACCACGGACACGGGGATTTCAAACGGCGAGATGACCAAGCGCGCGAGGATATCGCAGGCGGTAACAATCGCGATGCCTGCCAGACCCACCCACGGCAAGTTGGAGCGCAGATCATCCCCGCGCAGCATCGAGACCACGTTGGGAACGATGAGGCCGAGGAACGGCAAGTTCCCCACCACCACAGTCACCACGCCCGTCGCAATGGCGATCAGCCCGGTGCCCACGAACACCACGCGCTGGTAGTTCAGCCCCACGTTGGTCGCCACATCCTCGCCAAGGCCGGCGATGGTCAGGCGATCAGCAAGGAAGAACACGGCCACAACGACCAGCAGGACGATCCACAGGAATTCGTATTGTCCCTTGTAGACAGAGGTAAAGCTGCCTGCAAACCAGATGGTCAGCGATTGCAGCATGTCCGTCTGCAAGGCGAAGAAGGTGGATACGGCACTGACCACGGCACCCAACATGATGCCGACGATCGGCACCACCAGCGACGAGCGCAAAGAGATGCGGCGGAGAATGAGGAAGAACACCATCGCTCCCACGAAGGCCGCCGCCACCGCGCCGCCCATGCGGGCCAGAATCGAGGCTCCTGGGAACAGCACCATCACGGTTAGCAACCCCAGACCAGCCCATTCCGTAGTGCCCGTGGTGGTGGGAGATACAAAGCGGTTCTGCGTCAGCATCTGCATCACCAGCCCGGACATCGCCATGGCCGCACCCGCCAGCACCAGCGCGATGGTGCGCGGCACGCGGGTGATGCCGAACATCTCCCATCCCCGTTCGCCTTCCAGGATGCTGTACTCGCCGACCGTCAAAGACACAGCCAGCAGCCCCAGCACCACGACGATGCCGATCAGCAGGTTCTTATCGAACAGCTGGGCTGCGCGGGTGGTGCGGGGAGTAGTGCTGGGCTGGTTGACGCTGCTTGCAGTGCTGCTAGCTGGGCGGGCTGAATACATGGAGAATCCGAAAAAGAACGAGGGCGGGGAAGGTCAGCGAACTCCGTTAAGCGCTGTGCTTTTCGAAGGCGTCCGCCAGATTGTTGAGAACTTCGGTGTAGGTGATGATGTTTTCGTTGGTGTAGGTATCAACCGGTGCGAACAGGGTCTGCTGATCCTTGACGGCCTGGACGTCACGCAGGGCATCGTTGTTCTTGATGACATCCTGTGCGGGCATGTACTCGGGCTTGTCAGCCTCGCTGATGGCGCCGTCACGATCCATGACCAGCATCCACGCTGGGTTAGCCTCCGCAATCGCTTCCACGGAAATGTCATCTCCTGTGTGGCTGGTGGAAGCATCGTCCACCTCTAGTGCTGGCTTGAGCTCCAGCCAGTCAAAGATTGGTCCCCAGAAGCGGCCCTTCGATGGAGCCACATAGCCGATTTCTCCACCGGAGACGTTCAGACCCATCACGGAAGACTGTCCGTCGTATGCCTGCTTGGCACGTTCCAGAGCATCTTGGAAGTCATCGACCAGCTGCTGTGCTTCGTCTTGCTTGCCGAAGATCTCTCCCAGCGCAGTGGTGTGGCGGATGAGCTCTTGATCCATGGGCTCGCCGTCCCGTGGCTCCAATTCCACGATGGCCGCATCGGGGTTCAGCGTGCGGATGTCTTCATAGTGCTGTGCGAAGCGCTGGCCGTTGACGATGAGATCCGGCTGGGTAGCAACCAGGGCCTCGAGGTCCGGTTCGCGGTGATTGCCGATATCCACGATGTCCTCGTTGTTTTTGTAGTTATCAACGGTTCGCGGAACGATCGGCTTAGGCGCAGCTACGAGGTCCACACCCCACTGGTCAAGGATTTCAAAGCTGCGGTTATCCGTCGCCACAACAGCAGCTGGCGAGACAGGTACCGTCTGCGTTCCATGGTTGTCTTGAACTTCAATGGTCTGCCCTGCGGAATCAGCGGAGTTGCTGCCATCTGCGGAGTCCTGCCCTGCAGACGAGCACCCGGCCAAAGCCAGGCTGGAGGCCAGAATGGTTGCGACAAGTGTGAAGCGCTTGTGTGCCATGGTGAGTTGTTAAATCCTTTGAAAGTGAACCTAATGACTGGAAACGTCAGGTGATCATCGGTTGATCTTTACTCGCCTCTCGACAAGTAAGTATGAACTAACTTTACATAGGCAATACTAACTTAGGAAATCCTCACCATATGCTGGGCTTTTCCTGCCCGTCGCAATTTTTCCATTTTTATAACAACTTGATATAGCCCTGATAAATTCACTAGTCATGTCTGCATCACCCAACGCGCCTTCGGCCTCGCACTCCGACTCGCACTCGGCATCCGCCCCACTTTCTGCGCCCGCTCGCAAACGCGAAGAACGCAAGATTCTGGGAGCCACGCTGGTAGGAACCACGATCGAGTGGTACGACTTCTTCATCTACGCCCAGGCTGCCGGTCTTGTCTTCGGCGCGCAGTTCTTCGCACCTGCCACCTCCGATAACGAGGCCCTCGCCCAGATCATCTCCTGGGCCACCTTGGGCATCAGCTTCCTGTTCCGCCCGCTAGGCGCAGCCATCGCTGGCCACCTGGGCGATCGCTACGGACGCAAGCGAATTTTGGCTCTGACCCTTGTGCTCATGGGTCTTGCCACCGCCTTGATCGGACTTTTGCCAACCCATGCCGCCATCGGCATGGCCGCCCCAATTCTGCTGATTATCCTGCGCATCATCCAGGGATTCTCCGCCGGTGGCGAGTGGGGCGGCGCTGCCCTGCTGGCCGTCGAGCACGCTCCGAATGGCAAGCGCGGCCTCTACGGCTCTTACCCGCAGATCGGCGTGCCCTTGGGCTTGGGCGCGGCCACCGCAGTATTGCTGCTACTCACGGCTTTGTTCGGCAAGGAAGCCTACATCGACTGGGCGTGGCGCATCCCGTTCCTGTTCTCCGTGATCTTGGTCATCGTGGGTGCCATCGTCCGCTCGCGCGTCTCCGAATCCCCGATCTTCCAGGAGATCCAGGAGCGCGCCGATGAGTCCTCCGCACCTCTGCGCGACCTCCTGCGCACTCACACCGGCACGGTACTGAAGGCCGCGTTCATCTTCGCCGCCAATAACGCCTGTGGTTACATGATCATCGCTTTCATGGGCTCCTACGCAGCCAAGAAGTTGGGTCTGCCACAAACTGAGGTCTTCCTCGCGGTGATCATCGCGGCCATTCTCTGGGCAATACTGACCTTCTGGTCCGGCTCCCTGTCAGACAAGATCGGCCGCACCCAGACCTTCGCCATCGGCTACATCCTGCTATTCGTCCTGACCATCCCTGTCTGGATGCTCATCGATCGCGCCAACATCTGGATGTTCGGCCTGGCCCTGCTGCTCTTCGTCCCTGGCCTGGCGCTGAGTTACGGCCCGCAGTCCGCGATGTATGCCGAAATGTTCCCCCGTTCCGTGCGCTTCTCCGGCGTCTCCGTGGGTTATGCGCTCGGCGCGATCATCGGCGGCGCATTCGCCCCCATGATCGCCGAGCTGCTGCTGGAGAGCTACGGCGGCACGTGGGCCATTGGCATCTACTTGATGGCCCTGTGTGCCATCTCCTTAATCGCCCTGGCGGTCACGCCAAGCGATCTCCACAAGCGAGAACTCTAAGTTCAACGCAGTGTACGAAAGCCCGGCACCGGTGCGCTATGCACTGGTCGCCGGGCCTTCGTGTTTTATAGCGGCCGTTCGGTGGCGCGGTATTTTTCTTCCGACGCCACCTTCGCCTCTTCCCACCACTGCCGATTATCCCGATACCACTGCACCGTGGCCGCGAGTCCCGCAGCAAAGTCTGTATAGGCAGGAGCCCACCCCAGCTCTTGAATACTGGACGGGTCAATGGCGTAACGCCGGTCATGCCCCGGACGGTCCGTGACGTGGATGAAATCATCCGCAGGGCGATCGAAAATCCGCAGGAGGTCGGTCACCACCTGGAGGTTACTGCGCTCGCCATCAGCGCCGATCAAATACGTTTGCCCCTGCTCTCCCCGCTCGAGGATCGCCCACACAGCATCGTTGTGGTCATCCACATGAATCCAGTCCCGCACGTTGTGGCCAGCACCGTACAGGCGTGGCTTGTGCCCATCAATGAGGCCGGTGATCTGCCGGGGGATGAACTTCTCTGGGTGCTGGCGTGGCCCGTAATTGTTGGAGCAGTTGGAGATGGTGGCACGCAATCCGAGGGAGCGCACGAACGCGCGGATGAAGTGATCCGCGCTGGCCTTCGAAGCGGAATAGGGCGAAGACGGAGCGTAAGGAGTCTCCCGCGTGAAGCGCTGCGGATCGTCCAGAGCTAAGTCTCCGAAGACCTCGTCCGTGGACACATGGTGCAAGTGCACATCGTGCTTGACCGCCGAAGTGGCCAGATTGACCGTGCCCTCCACATTGGTGCGCGCAAAGATTCCCGGATCCAACAGGGAGTTATCGTTATGGCTCTCCGCGGCAAAGTGCACGATCGCGGCAGCACCATCGGCCGCGGCACGTGCCAGGCTGGCCACGGCCTGATCCACCACGTCAGCGTCCGCAATGTCACCGCGGGTGAAGTGGAAACGACCGGGAAAAGCTTGCTCCAGGGGGAGTGTGGCGTCGGAAAGAAAATTCGCCGGCTGCGCCGCATACGTCATCGCATCGAGCACATGAACGTGCACCTCGGGCCGCGTCTGCAACGTGCGATGCACAAAATTAGAGCCGATGAATCCCGCGCCACCAGTCACCAACAAATGGGCGAATGCACGAGGCGCGGTGGCCGCGGGGCGCGGCTGTGGACTCATCGGCTCCGTCATCTCGCTAGTTCAGACCCGCGTAGGAGTGCAGTCCAGAGACCACCATGTTGATGAAGAACAGGTTGAAGACCATGGTGGCAAAAGCGATGACGTTAATCCACGCAGCCTTGCGACCACGCCAACCCGGGGTGGCGCGCGCGTGCAGGTACACGGCGTAGAGCATCCACGTCATCAGAGACACGGTCTCCTTAGGATCCCAACCCCAGAAACGGCCCCATGCGGCATCCGCCCAGATCGCGCCGAACACCACGCCCAAACCGAACACGGGGAGCGCCCACACAGCAGTGCGGTACGCCAGCGAATCCAGCTTTTGCGCATCCGGCAACGGCGAGGCGATCACGCCAAAGAATCCCTGTTCCTTGCCCTTGGGCTGCCACGTACGCAGCAGGTACATCAGGGAGGAAATACCGGACAACATGCCGATGCCCGCACCGATGGACACGGTGGAGACGTGGATCGGGAACCAACCGGACTGCAAGGACGGAACCACTGGTGCGGTCTCCGCATACAGATTGGTGCCCGCGTAGAACAGCAGCGCCACCACAGGGGTCAACAGCCACGGCCACATCACGCGCACGGACTTTCGCTGCACCACGGCAGCGGAAATCACCATGGCAAACAACGTCACCACAGTCACGTACTCAAACAGGTTGCCCCACGGAAAACGGCCCGCAGCCAAACCGCGCAGCACCACCTGCGCCGCGTGCACAGCGATGGCCAACCAGACCAGTGCTTGCGCCACGCCACCGAACTTATCCGCCCGGCGCACGCGAGCCACGATGTAATCAGCCTGCAGATTCTTCGGCAAATCCGAATCGTCCCGCGTAGCCAGATCAATATGGTTGGTCGAATCGGAATTATCCCCGGCACCGGAACCGGCCCCCACGGAGACCTTGCTGCGCGTAGACGCACCCACTCCAGCGGAGTTCAGCGCGCGGGCACGTTCCCGACGGCTCTCCGCCGCCAAGTGCACCATGGCGTAGTGGACCAGCGAGACCGCAAGAGCCAGCAGGTAGACGATCACCGCGGCACGGAACGCATTGTCCGAAAGAGCCGCGAGGTCTTGGTCGATGATGTTGTTTCCCATGATCCTTACATTCTCACCGGCCAGGCCCTACGCATCCGCGCAGGTAGCCAACCGGTTGTCTTTGTGTCTCTCATAAAATTAGCCCTGAAGTGTGGAGCGAACAAGCCCCTACCCTGCTGGACTCACTCTGCCCGGCCTGCTAATCCTGCTCGCCGCGGGCCCAGCTGATCGCCTCATCCAGACCATCGTCGTAGGAATCGTCCCAATCCATCGCATCGGCATCAAATTCCTCGTCCAGCTCTTCATCATCCAGACCCAGAATCTTCTCCGCCTTGCGGTTGAACTCAGTGCCCCAGCCGGCGGAATCCGTGCGAGACAGTCCCGCGATCTCCACGCGGGTGTTGCCCTCTTCTGTCGGAGTCAGGCGCACCCAGAAACGACGACGCTTGATCCGCAGCGAGCCCACCAGGCTCACCAGCATCAACAGCGCAAAGCCCAGCACCCACAGCACCGTCGGATCGCGGGAGACCTGCAGGTTCACAAACTCCTGGGCGCCATCGAAGCGGATCTTTGTACCATCGTCCAGTTCCACGTCCTCGCCCTCACGCAGGTTCACGCGATCCAGCTTCTGCATGGAACCGTTGTGCAGCTGCGCCGAATCCAGCGAGAAGATGCTCTGGCTGCGCCCTGCATCCAACCCGGTATCGCCGCGATAAACGTCAATCGCCACCGCAGGGTCATTCATCGCCGGAAAGCTAGAGCTCAGCAGTGCGCCATTATCGCCGGTGAACTCCGCGGTGGGGGCGAATAGACCCTGAATAGAGATTTGGTTTTGGCGTCGATCCAAAAGATCGGGGTACATGTCCGCCGGAGGATCCCAGCGCATCGCACCCGAAGACAAGAAATAGGTCAAGTCATCAGGGCGGAACTGGGTGGTCTCGGTGACCTTCTCCCCGTTCGGCCACGTGATGGTGAACGTCGGCGCGTAACCGTGACCCTGGAGGTAGACGCGATCGCCCAGAATGCGCAGCGGATGGTTCACCCGCAGTTCGTCGTGCTCCCACTGATCGGTAGGCAGCATCGCCGTCTCGGCATCGGCGTAATCGATGTTGGACTCAAAGTGCACGGCCTGGCCGTTGTCCAAGTACTCCGCGTTGAAGTCCTTGATGTTCACGCAGAACGGGGTCAGGCCGGTACCGTCGAACATCGGACCGTAGCGGAAGGAATCAAAGTTGGACACGGCCGAGTTGCAGAACTGAGAGTTCTGGCTGCCCGCCACCACGATGACCTGGCCTTCGTAGTACAGCAGACGTCCCGCGGCCACCGTAACCAAAATGCCCACCAACGCTAGGTGGAATACCAGGTTGGCGAACTCACGCAAGTAGCCCTTCTCTGCGGACAGCGACCACGCACCGGCACGGTCATCCTTGGCTTCTGTCTCATGGAAGGTCCAGCTCTTGAACTCCGTGCGCAGCGAGTCCTTGACCTTGTCCTCTGGCTGCGCCACCTCGCCCACCACGTGGTTTGGCAAACGGCTCAGTACCTTCGGCGCCCGTGGTGGCGCCGTGCGCAGTGCCTTGTAGTGATCCCACGAGCGCGGAAGGATACAGCCGATCAAAGACACGAACAGCAGCACGTAAATGGCCGCGAACCAGGTGGAGCTGAAGACATCAAACAGCTGCAGCTTGTCGAAAATCTCCGCGGTCTTGCCGTTGGCGGAAATGTACTCCGCCACCTTATCCTTGTTCAGGGAGCGCTGCGGCAACAGTGCACCAGGCACTGCGGCCAGCGCCAACAGCACCATGAGCACCAAAGCGGTCCTCATCTTGGTAAGCCATTGCCAGCCGGCCTTCGGCAAGCGCAGGATCTTTTTCATCATGTTGTTGTCCTTTTCCGACGCCGCTTAGACCGGCAATGTCGTGTCAGAAATGAAAGCGACGCGAATCCATTCCACGATCGTCGCCCACTGTCCTGTGAGAAGCAAAATTCCCACGATGATGAGCAGCGCTCCGCCGATCCTTTGGATAATCCGCGAGTGGCGGCGCAGCCAGTCCACGCCGCGCAGTGCCCGGGAGGAGCCGAACGCTACGAGGATGAAGGGAATGCCCAGTCCGAGGCAGTACGCGATGATCAGCGCCACCCCGCGGGCGGCGGTGGCCCCTTCCGTGCCAGCGGAGACAGAGATGATCGAGGCCAGAGTGGGGCCAAGACACGGGGTCCAACCCAGCGCGAAGACGCCTCCCAGCAGCGGCGCACCGGCTAGAGTGGTCCACCGCTTGGGCGCCATGCGGGTGTCCCGCTGCAGTGGGCGGATAAAGCCCATGAAGATCACGCCCATGGCGATGGTCACCACGCCACCGGCGCGCATCAACATTTCCTGGTTGATCATCAGCGTGCTGATCACTCCGAAGACGGTGACCGTGGCCAGCACAAACACCACGGTAAAGCCCAAGACGAACAGCAGCGCCGCGCTGGCGACTTGTGCTCGTTTGTCCTTGACCTTGGTTCCTTCAGCGGTGTAATCCGTGTCCGCGCCCACCACGCCAGCCAAGTAGGAGACATAGCCCGGCACCAGCGGGATCACGCAAGGAGAGGCGAAAGAAACCAATCCTGCGGCAGCGGCCGCCAGCAACGCCAGGAGAATGGGGCCAGCGGAGACGGTTTCTGCAAAGGTTTGGCCGATGTCCTGGGCCATCACAAAGGAATCCACGTAGCTATCCACCGTGATCTACGCATCCTCATTCAGGATGGGTTCCACCACGTCCCACAACTGATCCTCGGTGACTTCCTGCAGGAAGATGTGCGCCGGGCGATGCTGCTTATCCAGCACGATGGTGGTGGGAATCACCGAGGTAGGCACGCCACCCAAGGCGAGTGCAGACTTGAACGGCGGGTCGTACAGGGAGGGGTAGGTGATGCCGTTGTCCTTGACGAAGTTCTGCGCCTTCGCACGGGAAAAGTCCTTCACGTTGATGCCCAGCAGGGTGCCCTTGCCGGTCTGCTGCATGCGCTCGTGCACGCGCTGCAGATCATCGGACTCGCTGCGGCACGGACCGCACCACTGACCCCAAGAATTCAACACCACCACTTGGCCGTCGAATTCATCGAGGGACATCTCCTCATCCGTGATGAGGTTCACGCCGTTGATGTTGCCAATCTTTTCGCGATCCTCTGGGGGATAGGAAATGGACGTCTGGCCACCTGGAGAGACGAATTCAAATGTGCCGCCGATGGCCACGGCGTTGCCTCCAGCGGTGTTTTCCTCACCACAAGCCACGAGGGTTCCGGCCGTGGCCACGAGGGTCAGCACCGCGATGAACTTCTTGATCTCAAACATGCATACTTCCTGGTAGATACTCTTTTTCCGAGGTGCATCAAAGGTTTTATCAGGCGCTTAGATCTTCTGCGCGGGCTCGCTGTAGTAAAGGTCTGTCAGGTCAGCTCCGCCGAAGACCAAGGAGGTCACCGAGGCCAGCTCGCACTGTCGGGCGGCTGGATTGTGGGCCAAGGACAGGCCTTGAACGTCACGCTGGATCATCACGATCGGCAGTTGGTGAGAGATCAGCACGGCCTCATGTCCGCGTGCCTTATCCCGGGCATCGTCGATGACATCCCACATGCGCTCGCAGATGTCGGTGTAGTGCTCACCCCAGCTGGGCAGGGATGGATCCTTGAGCAGCGGCCAATACTTGGGGTTCCACAGCGCGCTGCGGGCTCCCTTGATGTGCAGGCCTTCCAGCATGTTGCCGGCCTCGATGAGACGCTCATCCGTGGTGATGTCCAACCCGAGCTTCTCAGCAAATGGCTGGGCGGTCTCCTGCGCGCGCTGCATCGGCGAGACTCCTAGGAAGGTCACATCGTGATCGGCCAGGTCAGTGGCCGTTGCGTGTGCCATGTTCCGTCCGCGCTCGGAGAGCTGGTAGCCCTCGAGACGGCCGTAGAGGATCTTCGCTGGATTATGGACCTCGCCGTGTCGAACGAGGTGAACAATCGTGGTCATGAGTATCGACCCTACCCCCTCGCTACGCCTAGAACCTAAGTAGCGCTCGCCTGTGCAGCGGCCTTCGCGGCGTGTGCGGCTGCGTTCTCAATAGCTGTGAAATCCTCGTCCGTCAGCGCGGTGGAGACGAACCAGGTCTCAAACACACTTGGTGGAACAAAGACTCCGTGATCCAGCATGGCGTGGAAGAACGCCGGGAAGCGGAAAGTATCCGCTGCCTGCATATCAGCGAAGTTCTTGCCTTCTTCTGGGCCGAAGCGGAAGGAGAACATGTTGCCCGCGCGCTGCACGTGGTGGGCCACGGATTCCTTGCTCAGTGCATCCGAAACCAGCGTGGCCACGGTGTCCGCGTTCTTATCCAGCGTGCGGTAGGTCTCTTCCGTGGCCAGCTGCAAAGAGGTCAAACCAGAAGCCACCGCCACCGGGTTTCCGGACAACGTTCCGGCTTGGTAGACGGAGCCCACGGGCGCCAGGTGGTCCATGATGTCTGCGCGGCCACCGAAGGCTGCGGCCGGCAAGCCGCCAGAGACGACCTTGCCGAAGGTGGTCAGATCTCCCGCCACCTGGTCCTTTCCAAACCAACCCTGGCGGCTGACGCGGAATCCGGTCATCACTTCATCCACGATGAGCAGCGCGCCGTCGGCGTGGGCGATTTCCTTGAGCTGAGCGTTGAACGAGTTTCCGTCCGCGTCCACGGAGGAGACGGTGCCCATGTTTCCGGGAGTGCCCTCCACGATGATGGCGGCGATCTCACCGGGGTGCTCGGCGAAGGCGTTCTTCACGGCATCAATGTCCCAGTAGGGGGCCACGATGGTGTCTGCGGCAGCTCCCTTGGTGATGCCCGGGGAGTCTGGGAGTCCGAAAGTAGCCACGCCAGAACCAGCCGCTACCAGTAGGGAATCAACGTGTCCGTGGTAGCAGCCTTCGAACTTCAGGATCTTGTCGCGCCCAGTAAAGCCGCGGGCTAGACGAGTCGCGGACATGGTGGCTTCAGTGCCGGAGTTGACCAGACGCACCTTCTCCACGGACGTGCGGTCCACGATCTCCTGTGCGAGGTCAACCTCGGCAGTGGTCGCAGCGCCGAAGCTCAGACCCTTGGCCGCTGCCTGTTGCACGGCCTCCACGATCTGCGGGTGTGCGTGGCCGTGGATCATCGGACCCCAGGAGCAGAACAGGTCAACGTAAGAGTTTCCGTCCTCGTCGTGGAGGCGAGAGCCCTCGGCGCTGGTAATAAACGGCGCGGTTCCACCGACGGAACCGAATGCGCGGACCGGCGAATTCACGCCGCCGGGGATCAAGGCCTGCGCGCGCTGCATCGAGTGGGCGCTGGCACTGTGGTCAAAGTTCGAACCGGTTGAGTCAGACACGAAGAGTCCTACTCCTTAGGAAAGTTGGGGGCCGTTTGTTCCCCAGTGTAGTTTCCCTTTGATTTCGGTTCGCGAGGGTAGCTCCCTTAGTCCGACGCCTTGACGCTGGCTGCCTCAGCTGCCGCTATGGTGGCGGGTTGATCCATATGCGGATCGTGGGTCTCTTCACGCGCATAATTTCGTGCTTGAGCGCGCAGCTCCTGGCGCTTCTTCAGCTGACGCAGCGCCCGCATGCGCTGCAGCTGACCCTGCCAGGAGTGTGTGTGGCTCAGCAGGGAATCATCGAAGTTCCTGCGCACCACACGCGCGCAACGCCACTCGATCAATGCGGAGCTGGCCAGCATCGCCACCGGAGCCAGTAGCGGATTCAGGACACCGAACATTCCCAGGGCGATGGCCAGTGCGTTGTATCCCCACGTCAACCAGATGTTCCAGTCCACGGTATTGCGCACGTGGCGGGTCAAGTTGATGACCTCTGGCAGAGCCTTGACATCATCGCGCATGACCACCACGTCTGCGGTGCTGACGGAGACAGTATCCAGGTTGGAGTGGCCGGCCATGAGGATGCCCACATCAGCGGCGCGCAGCGCGAGGGTGCTGTCTCGATCGCCGACCATCGCCACGTGATTTCCCCGGGCGTGCAGGCTGCGGACGGTGGCTTCCTTGCGGTTCGGGGCGATGCCTGCCAACACCGTGGAAATGCCCAGGGAGTTAGCTATGCGACGTGCCACGCGGTACATGTCGCGGGAGAGCATGAACGTTTCAATGTCCATCTCTTCCAGGCGGTCAATGGCATCCGGAGCATCGTCCCGGAAAGAGTCACCAATAAGGATAACTCCGCGATCCTTTCCCTTCCATCGCACGAACACCGGAGTGCCACCGGAGAGCGCGGCCGACGCCAAGCGGTGATCCTTGATCTCGCCCATGTCCCGAGGGCGCCACAGTGAAGCCTGAACGTGGCGCATCTCTCCCGCCACCGGGATATCCACGACACCCTCAAAAGAACCGTCGTTGCTCACGGTCACCTCACCAGCTTCTAGCCAGTGCGGAATCTCGTCGCCACCTGCATTGGCATCGCGAGCCTCGCGATCCGCGCGGACAATCGCGCGAGAGACCGCATGCTCGGATTCCATGGTCAACGCAGCAGCAACACGCAACACCAAGTCTGAGTTTTCCCCAGCAGCAGGAGTCACCCCAATCACCTGCATCGGCCCGGTAGTCAGCGTGCCCACTCGGTTAAACACGATCGAGTTCACGAGCGCCAACTGGTGAATCGTCCCAGTTTCCCGCATCAGGACACCCTGGGATGCCGCACGAGCTAGGCCTAGGCGCAGCGCAAGTGGCGCAGACAAGGCCAAGGCCACGGGAGCCACCGCCACCATGATGGACAAAGAACTAGCCACGGCCGCATCCAGCGATCCAAAAATAGCCAGCCAGCCCAAGAAGTTCACGATGGCAATCGCCATCGCCCACGGCACCAACAAACTGGCGGAGCGGTTCGCCAACTGCGTGAAGCGGTTCTCGTCCTGAATAGCGTTGCGCAGCCAACGTTCCATCGCCGCCAAGCGGGTCTTGGAACCGGTCTGCTGCACGCGCAGTTTCAGGGTGGCCCCCGCATTCCGTGCACCCGCGTAAACCCGGTCCCCCACGGAAACTTCGGTGCGACGATGCGCGCCACCCACGGGCCCCATATCCACCATCGATTTGCCAGAAACTACCTCGCAATCGCTGGGCACCCACCCCCCACGGGGAATAATGATGTCCTCGCCACGCCGCAGCTCCGTGGGAGCCACCATGGACTTGGTGACCTCACCCTTCTTAGATTTGCGCACCACCAACACATCCGCCTCAAAGGCGTTAGTGGGCACGTGGAGAATGGCCTTGGAACGCAGTTGGTTGCGTCGGGAAAGAAGGCGACCGAACAGCAAGAACACCGTGACGCCGCAGGCCACGTCCAGGAACATCGAATCGCTCACGTCATCGGCGGCCCACTCGCGGGTCATAAAGACCAGGTGAGAATGCCATCCAATGTCCCCGGCCTCGGTAAAAATCAGCGCGTACAGCGAGTAGAGATACGCCAGCACGATCGCCGTGGAACTCGCACCATCCAAAGCCGAAAGCCCACGGCGCAAACCGCCGAGCATCGCGCGGTGGAAAGGCCACGCACACCACGTCACCACCGGGGTAGCAAGAGCCAGAGACACCCACTGCCAGCCGTCGAACTGCCAATCCAGCACCACATCCAAGGCCACCACCGGCAGGCCAAACAACACGGCAACAAGCAAACGAAGATTGGTGATCAGGTCACGCGCCGTGTGCAAAACCTCAGTGCTATCAAAAGGATTGCGCACCCGGTGCCCCACCAGCGAAGGCTCCGCACCACGCGTGCGCGTACTCGCCAACAGACGGGACGGGTCCTTGGCATGCGAATGCTTACGCATCCGGCGCCGGCTCTCTTGCAGGTCCAAGCGCTCCGAACGGCGGCGCAGCGTGGAGGCTGTCATCCAGCCCTCCACGCCCATCGCGCGCATGTGCTCCAGGAGCTCGGAGGGGTGCACGTACTCCTCAGCGGAAACCCACGCCATCTTGGAGGCGTACACCACCACCGCTTCCACGCCAGGCATCGCATTGAGATCCACCTCCAGCGAGGTAGCATCTACCGCAGATTCCAGGCCTTCCAGGCGAAACGCGAAGCTGGACAAGCCCTTACTCCTACGGAACTTCTCGCGCTCCTCGGAGGCCATATCCGCGGCCTTGTCCATGTCAAAGCCCGCAACCTTGGCCGCGGTTCTCGCATCTTGGATGGCGCGCTCAACGGATTCCACGGTGCCTTCTCGGCCGTGCGAATCCGCGGCTGAGGTTCCATCGAACGCGGCCTCGGGAATCCCCCGCACACCTGCGTGCCCTGCACCGTACTCAGCCACTGGCTACTTGCCTTTCTTCACTGCAATTCATGGATCGCCGCAGCGAAACTATCCGCTGCACTTTACATGAAAGTGCCTCTTATTCTAAGGGCAGTATCTCCACAGCAATCTATGTTGCGGGGATTAGTCCCGCACGATGTCTCCGGGAAGAGTGCCGTCACCTTCCACGGGTGCTTCGAGGCGGTGTCCGGCGTCGAAGAAAGGATCCGCAGCCGGACGAAAAGCCATCAGGCACGCAATCGCCAATACCAGGGCAAGGACAGCCTGCCCGGGACCGGTGAATCCGAAGACCCACCCCAGCAACATGAAGATGATGGCCAGGCAAGAAACCCACAGCAAGATGCGACGGCGCCCGCGGTAACCCAGCCGCAAGCTGAAGCTCAGCCAGGTGACCAACAATCCAAGCACCGCGTTGATGCCACCCAAGATCTGCACGTTACGGCGCACAAATTCCATGCGCTCGGCTTCCTCAGCGTTAGTCGGCTCCCGGCTCCACTCCACGGTCAAGTTCAGGTACCCGCTGAGGATCATGAGCACGCCCACCACCACGAACAGCACCGAGGCGATCAGCACGATGCGTGGGGTGGGATCTCCTGGCTGCCAGGCTGTGGTTCTGCGGTTGCGGTCATCGGCGCTGGGGGCCATCGACGGAAACATGGAAGGCATGGGTGCGGTTCTCCAGGTTTAGCGGCGATCGCGAGGGCGAGAGCCGCTGTGATTGTGCGGATGGTTGTTGTCTTCGCGTTCCTTGGCTTCCTTGCGGGCCTTTTTGGCATCGCGTTCTTCTTTTCGACGCCGCTCCACAGCTTCCGCATACTTTTCCACTTCTGCGGAATCAGGAATGCCGAGCCATTCACTGTTGTCCGGGCGGGACATGAACCACACGCCCAGCATCGCGGCCACGCCGGACAGGATGGCGAGGATGCCCAGCAGCAGAACGAACGCCACCGGCATGGTGTTTGGCGAGCTACCGAAGAGCAACAGCACAGCCTGCAGGGCCAAGTACACGGATCCAACGTTGAGGAACAAGCGGGAGTACGGACCTCCACGCCCGGCGCGGTAGGTCAGCCACGCGCACAGTGCCGCGGCGGCGAGCATCCATATCAGCATGGATACGTTCATGGCCATGACGTGATCGGTGACATCTCCCTCGCCCAGCACGCCGTTCATGCTGCCGAGGCCGTCTCCTTGTTCCTGCAGCTGAGTCTTCAGCGCTCGTGGATCCACGATGTTGGCCAGGAACTGCACCAGCGCGTAGACCACCTGCATTCCGGCGACGCTCCACCACATCATCACGCCCAGGCGCACATCTTCCGGCGCACCCTTGAGGTTTTTGGCGAGCCCGTCTTTCCGCCCAACCTTCGGCGGCTTCAGCTCTTCTTTGTCCATTTTGCTGCTCATACGAGTGTCTAGCCTACTTGTAGTGCGGACAAGTTGCCCCTTCGAATGCCCGGATTCCCGCTGCACGGATTAACCTTTCTGTGGTGACCAGCTTTCCTCCGATGCCTCCTGTGCCGCAGCGCCCGCGGACCACGTTTGTGGGGTGGACCAGAAACCACCCTGTATGGACCGTGGCCGCTTCTGCAGCGCTGGGTGTTTTTATCGTGGCGAGCTGCATGTTTGTCGGCGGTTTCTTTGGTTCTCAGGCGGCTGCCCCTCGCGTGGGTCAGCCCGCGTCTTCGGCGGCGGAGACCATCGCCGCACTCAACTCCCGGGGTTTGTACGACGCGCCTTTCCCCTACCAAGACGACAACCGCGGCACGGATACCTACCTGCTCGATTCGCTCGACCCGGACTTCCAGGCGCAAGAAAACGATGCGGTGCAGCGCTTCACTCATTTTTCCGGTGCGCCCCGTGCCTACCCAGATGATGCGTGGGGTGATTTTTCCGTCCCGACGCCAGGCATGTCCATAGACATCGATGGCGAATCAGTCTGCACCCTTTCCTTCCTGGGGCATTACATCGGCTCCTCCCAGCCTGCCGCTTTGTCCGCAGGCCATTGCATGGAGGCCGACGATGACGGCTACGTGGAGTGGTCCACCGATGCGTCTGGCTATCCCGTTCGTCCTCTCGGACAGTGGGATTCCATGCAGCCGCTGGGCAGCTGGGATGTGGAAATCGGGGAAGATAGCCAGCGCTACGGCACCGAGCACGTCCCGGAGCCCGCGCCGATCGCAGAAGACCGAGAAACGGACTATTCCGCGCTGTCCCTTGAGGAGGGCATCGGTACGGACGCGCGCATTGGTGGGCGCTATGACGTCACCACCTTGGCGGGGCCGGCGGATCTGCACGCGGGAATGATGGTGTGCAAGATGGGATTCCGCACCAAGGAAACCTGTGGGCCGATCATTTCCTGGAACGGGTCGATGGTGCGGACAAACTTGTTCAGCCTCACCGGAGATTCCGGTTCGCCGCTGTACATCAAGCTGGGCGGAAACCGGGTGGCTGCTTTGGGAATTCTGTCTGGTTCCCCGATCAGCGACGATGGCGGAACCAATGACTACATCACGGATTTTGCACTGCTAGAGCCGGTGTTCAGCGCCACCGGCATGCAGTTGGGGCTGCAGTAGCTGGGAACATGCCCAGCCCGCTGATTGTGCGGACCGCTAGCCCTTGCGCAGCATCTGCGCTGCCTTGGTTGCCCAGTAGGTCAGCACGATGTCCGCACCTGCGCGGCGGATACCCGTGATGGATTCCATGATCGCCGCATCCAAGTCGATCCATCCCCTTTCCGCAGCAGCGCTGATCATCGCGTACTCGCCGCTGATCTGATAGGCAGCCACAGGCACAGGAGACATGTCCGCCACTTCCCGCAGCACATCCAGGTAAGGCATCGCGGGCTTGACCATGACCATGTCCGCGCCTTCGTCAATATCCAGTTGGGTCTCCAACAAGGACTCTCGAACGTTGCGGGCATCCTGTTGGTACTGCTTGCGGTCGCCTTCCAAAGAGGATCCCACTGCCTCGCGGAATGGGCCGTAGAAGCTGGACGCGTACTTTGCGGAGTAGGCCATGATGGACACGTTTTCATGACCGGCCTCGTCAAGGGCTTCGCGGATACGGCGAACCTGGCCGTCCATCATGCCGGAGGGGCTGACGATGTGGGCACCAGCATTGGCCTGGGCCACAGCCAAATCGGCGTAGGCATCGAGTGTGGCGTCGTTATCAATAATCGTCTCACCGAAAGAATCGGTACCCAACACACCACAGTGACCATGGTCGGTGAACTCGTCCAAGCAGGTGTCCGCCATCACCAGGATGTCGTTACCAAACTGCTTGCGGACGGACCTCAGAGCGCGGTTGAGCACGCCATCTTCAGCGATTCCGGCGCTGCCGCTGGGATCCTTGTCCTCTTCCTTCGGCACGCCGAACAGATCCACCGCGCCTACTCCCGCTTCCAGGGCTTCCTCGATTGCGTGCAGCAGGGACTTCTCGGTGTGCTGCACCACGCCCGGCAAGCTTGAGATGGGCTTGGGGCCATCGGATTCTGCGCGATCTGCCACGAACATGGGCAGCACAAAACGGTTGGGGTTGAGGTCCGTCTCCGCGGTGAAATTGCGCATCACGGGGTTGGTGCGCAGCCGGCGGGGACGGCGGAACGGAGTGAAAGCATCGGAGCTAGTCATAATGCTTTCCATGCTAGTCCCGCCGGCGGTCTGGAGAATCAGACAGGGGTGGCAGCGCCGGAGGCCGCATTTTCCGTCACGGTTGCGGGGTTGCTCACGCCGTTTTTCCGACGACGCCGCCTCTTCCGCGGCGGTGGCAACTGTCCCGCAGCGCGCAGCTCCGCTACGTGTTCAGCCAGCGCATCTACGAGGTCTTCCACACCCGCGTGCTCCGGCATGACATCCACGCGCAGGCCGTGTTCCTTGGCGGTCTGAGCTGCCATCGGGCCAATGCAGGCGATGATGGTGCGCGTGTGCGGCTTGCCCGCGATGCCCACGAGGTTCTTCACGGTGGACGAGGAGGTGAAGCACACCGCATCGAATCCGCCGGTCTTGATCATGTCGCGGATCTCCGGGCTCGGTGGCGCGGCGCGGACGGTGCGGTAAGCCACCACGTCGTCAACTTCCCATCCCAGCTCGATGAGGCCTTCCACCAGCACTTCCGTCGCGATGTCCGCGCGTGGCAGAAGCACGCGATCCACGGGATCCAGGTCCTCATCATGGGCGGGGAATACATCGACCAAGCCGGAGGCGTTGCGCGCGTTGGCGCTCGGCAGCAACTCCGGGGTGATTCCCAGGTCGCGGACGGCCTGGGCGGTCTTTGGACCCACTGCCGCCACGCGCACGCCGGCGAGGGCGCGGGCATCCAGCCCAAACTCGGCGAGCTTGTCCCACGTTGCCTTCACCGCGTTGACGCTGGTGAACACGATCCAGTGGTAGCGACCATCCACCAGACCCTTAATGGCGCGTTCCATCTGGGCTGGACTGCGCGGCGGCTCCACGGCGATGGTGGGAACCTCCACGGGGATGGCACCATGGCCAGCCAGGCGCGCGCTCATGGGACCAGCCTGGTTCTTGGCGCGAGGCACCAGCACGGTCCAACCGTAGAGCGCGCGGTTTTCCCACCAGGAGTACTTGGAGCGCTGCGCGGGATCCGCCTGCGAACCGATGGTGACCAGCAGTTCATCTGGCAGATCGCCATCCTTTGCCGCGGGGCCGGAGGCAGCGGCGATGGACTTGAGGGTATCCAAGGTCACGTCATAGCTACGCTGACGACGAGTGGTGGCATGCACCGTGACCGTGGCCGGGGTGGAGCCAGGGATATCGCGATGCTTGAGTTCGTTGGCCACTCCCGCCAGGTTGCTGGGAGCTGCGGTGAGGATCAGGGGCAGTCCAGCGCTGGCCAGCTGGTCCCAGTCCGCTCCTTCGCGGACGTCGGCGACAGTCACGTCTGGTCCCACACCAATGCCGGTAAACGCTGGAGCAGCAGCTGCCCCAGTCATTCCGGGGATGACCTGGAATTCCACGTTGGCAGGTGCGGCGAGCGCAGCAACCTCCTGCAGCTCGGCCATAACAGCCTCATTGCTCAGGGGGTTACCTGCTACCAAACGAATCACGTCATCGCCGTGGAGCGCGCGATCGATCATCTCTTGCGCTGTCGTGCGATGCTGATCGTCTTCGGTATCCGGTTCTGCGAGCACGATCTCCGCAGCGCTAGGTGGTTCCGGCTTGGGTGGCTTGCGGCGGGCGCCAGCTTCCTTGGCTGCCTTGACCTTGCTTTCCCACTCCGCTTCGGCGGCCTCTACCTTGTGGATTGGCACCTCGACCTGCTGCGCGATGAGCCGACGTATGCCCACAGTCACTGCGGGATCGACCCACGCGTATGCGGTGTTTTCCAGCACGTCGCGAGCGCGGACGGTCAGGAGATCCGGGTTACCCGGTCCAGCTCCTACAAAGAGGATCCGACCGGTGGCCATCGTGGCGTTTCCGGAATCATTCATGTGTTGGCTTTCCATGTGCGTTGTTCCTCGTACAGCCCCACCGTTGTTCCCGGCCGTAACCGGGGCGATGAGCCCTAGAGCGGCACCGTGCTAAGGCGCTACTCCTAATGAGGGGGGAGAAGAGTGTGAACTATGAAAGTGTGCGGATGCGAGCAGAAGTCAGCGGAAGGTGATTGATCCGCATGCCTTCGCCGCATCCAGGGCGATCAGCTGCTGACGTACGCGGTACGTGGTCAGCGGCTGGCCGCCATGAGTCTGTCTGCACCTGCAGCAAGTAACTCCTGGCCTACGTGTTTACCCACGTCGCGGGCCGCTTCTGCGGACTGTTTCCAGGTGGGATCCAGTAATGTCCGCGTTTCGCCCAGCGGGATAGTGGTTTCCGCCTGACGCACTATTGTCTCGGTTCCATCCATGGCATAGGCACCGCCGTGGACAACCAGGTGCGCGGAGTGTCCGTCTTCGCTGACCTCGATGGTGGAATACGCCGCGACGGGAGCGGAACATCCCGCTTCCAAAGTGGAAAGCACTGCCCGCTCCGCGATCGCCTGGGCGTGGCTTAAAGAATCATCCAGTGGAGCAACGGCCGCGAAGGCAGCGTCATCATCGGCACGCACCTCGATGCTCAGCGCGCCTTGGGCGGGAGCTGGCATCACCAGGAAAGGATCGATGGATTCTGCTGCATTATCCAGCATTCCCACGCGTTCCAGGCCTGCGCGCGCCAGCACCACGGCATCCAGGTCCTCACCAACGCGACCCATTCGCGTGGTGATGTTTCCGCGCAGCGGCATCAGCTGCAGATCTGGGCGCGCAGCCAGAATCTGCGAGACTCGCCGCGGTGCGCCGGTTCCCACGGTCGCGCCGTGCGGCAGTTCCATCAACGGCTTTTTATCCACGCTGATAAGAACTTCGCGTGGATCGACGCGGGGTGGGACCACCGTCCGGAAGCGGGGATCGGGTGCGGTGGGCAGATCCTTGAAGGAGTGCACGGCGATATCGCACTCCTTCTCACTGAGCGCCTTGCGGAGGGTTTCAGTGAACACGCCAATGCCGATCTTGGCAACGGGTGTCTGCGCAGCTTGGGAGGCATCCCCGGGGGTATGCACGATGTGCAGTTCTGCCTGTGCCCCTTGCTCGGAAATGCCCTCGCGGACGTGTCCGGACTGGGTGGTGGCCAGCAGAGAGCCACGGGTACCGATGAGGAACGTTCGTTGTTCGGTCATGAGTTCTCCCCCTGGTTGTCTTGAGCCTGATTGATTTGCACCGGATTACCTTGCGCGTTGTTGTTAAGCACGCGGATGGCGCTGCCTAAGTTGCCCGCTCGCGCGACGGAAGCTGTGGCACTGTCGGGCTCGGTCACGGATTGCACCGCGCCTGTCGGCAGTTGAAAAAGAGCAGCCAGTGCGTCCGGGTAACTGACGTGCGCACCGCCAGCGGACAGGCGCTTGGCCTGCACGGTGGGCGTGTGCAACAGCTTGTCTACGAACCTCCGCATGCTGCGTTCCACCAGCTGCCGGTCCTCCGCAGACATCTCCGGCGTACTGCGCTCGAGCACGAGCAGTTCGTCCGCCATCAGGTCCACAGCCTTCTTGCGCAGCGCCTTAACGGTCGGAATCACGGCTTGGGCGCGCTGCTGCTCGAGGAAGGATTCAAGCTCTTCCTTGACGATCGAGCGAGCAGGATCTTCATCTTCCACGCTCTCGCCCGCCATGGTGGTGAGCTCTTCGATGTTGAGCAGGTGCACCTGGGGCAGTTCTGCGGCGGCTTGCTCGATGTCGCGAGGCATGGACAGATCCACTAGCGCAAGCGGCTTGTCTTGAGTGCCCTTTTGCTCGCGCGCTGCGGCGACGCGCTCCGCCAAAACCACGTGTCCGGCAGCTCCCGTTGCCGACACAACTATGTCCACCTCTCCCAGCACGGGTGGCATGTCCGTCAGTGGAACGGCGGTGGCGCTGACTCCCGCCTGCCGTGCGTGTGAAGCCAAGTTTTCCGCTCGGCTGAGCGTGCGGTTGGCGACCGTCACGTGGTCGATTCCCAACCGGCCGAGGTAGGTCGAGGCCAGCGATGCCATGGCGCCAGCGCCGATGACCAACGCGCGGTGGTTGTTCATCGGGGCCTGGTCATTTTTGTCGACGCCAAGGCGGTCCAGCGCCTTGTCCACCGAGAACGAGACCATGGACGCACCAGCTGTGTCGATGTTGGTCTCGGAGTGCACACGCTTGCCCGTGTGCAGAGCGCGCTGTGTGAGGTCATGCAGGGTGCGGCCGACTGTGCCGATCTCATTGGCTTGCTGATATGCCTCGCGCAGCTGCCCGATGATCTGCTGTTCGCCTACCACCATCGAGTCCAGACCGGAGGCCACATTGAGCATGTGCTCTGCGGCGGAATCCGCGTAGTGAACGTACAAGTGCGGTTCCAGCTCTTCCATGGGAAGCCCCGAGAAGTCAGCGATGGTATCCACAACGTGGTCTAGGCCAGAGTGGAAAGCATTGGCCACCGTGTAGAACTCCATGCGGTTACAGGTGGAGAGCACCAGAGATTCGGAGATCGCATCTGTCTCCAGCATTGCCAGCTGAAGCTTTGGCAGTTCCGTGTCCGCTAAGGAGACCTTCTCCAGAACTGGGACGGGTGCGGAGCGAAAAGACAGTCCCACCAGCAACACCGCTGCGGTGCCAGTAGCTGCGCTAACGTCCATACCTAAACCAGGCCTCCTGCATGCGTGTCACCCCGGGTAGGCCGCGTGTATTTAAATTCGCGCGTGGCTGCCTTTTTCTGCAAGGAAGCCCTCGGGTATTTACGGACTCCTACGCTATCCCTTAACCCACCCCAATGACAAAACGATGGGGCTGGGTGTTATAGAGGGCGATCCAGTTCAGCAGCCAACTCCGCGTTGTCAACTTCCCAACAGGCAAACTCTTCGTTATCCACCAGCACCACAGGAACGCGGTCCCCGAATTCTTGCGCCAGCTCCGCATCGCCATGCGGCCCGTCCAGCTGGATCACTTCAAACCGAGCGCCCGCTGCCTGCACCACGGGCAGAATCTGTTCGTGTACCCGCGCGCAGGAACCACAGGTAGAACGCACCAACAGGCTCACCACATGAGCGGCCTTAGGGGAAGCGGACGCAGAGAATTCACCATCAATCACATCTACAAGGCTAACCCAGCGTGCCCAGTAGATAAGACTTCCAAAGGTTTCCCCCCGCCTTAAGCAACCGAGTAGTTTGGTGTACGTGATCAACAAGCCCGGCAATGCAGAGGATGCGCATCCCGAACCGCGGGAGACCGGCGTATCCGCCGCGTTCGATGCACTCGAGGATTCCGCATCCGGTGTGGCCAGCAACTTCCGCAGCACGGTACGCGATTTCCTAGCCCGCCACGTATTCCCCAGCCGCGGCGAAAAAGCTCAGCAGGAAGCCGGCGAGGCCTCCGTGCAACACGCCCTGACCGCTCTATCCGGCCCACAGGCTGAGGCGGAAGATGCGGAGTTGGCGTCGGAAACAAAAAGCACACCCACCACAGCCCGATGGCAGGCACTCAACCCAGATGCGCCCGGAGACACCAACAAGGACGCGATCAACAAGCTGGCACAAGAACTCGACGTTCCTGACGATGCTCTGCGAGACGGCCTGCGCAACCTCCACGGCGCAGCAGAAGCCGCAGGTGGCGCGAACATTCTCAACACCCCAGACCCCACGATTCCGCAGGATGCAGGCGCGGCCGCGTTCTTCGACGTAGACAACACCCTGATCAAGGGCGCCTCGATTCTGCTGTTCGCGCGGGGCCTGGTGCGCAGGCGCTTCTTCGGCGTGGGCGAAGTGCTCGGGTTTATTTGGAAGCAACTCAAATTCCGCATGTCCGGCGAAAACCAAGGCGACATCGACCAAGGACGCGAACAAGCTTTGGCGCTGGTCAAGGGGCACAAGGTTGCTGATTTGACGGAGATGGCCGAGGAGATTTGGGCTGCCAGCATCTCCGAGCGCATCTTCCCTGGCACTAAGGAACTGGCGGACATGCACTTGGAAGCCGGCCACCAAGTATGGCTCGTGACCGCGGCACCTGTTCAGCTGGCACAGATCATCGCCCGGGAGCTGGGTTTCACCGGCGCTCTAGGAACGGTCGCTGAGGTTCAGGACGGCGTGTTCACCGGCCGCATGGTGGGTGACATGCTGCACGGGCCAGGCAAGAAGCATGCAGTGGTGGCGCTGGCAGCCTACGAAGACCTCGACCTGACCCGATGCACGGCGTACTCGGATTCCATCAACGACGTACCGATGTTGTCCATGGTGGGCACGGCCGTGGCAGTCAACCCAGATACGCGGTTGCGGCGCACAGCGCAGCGCAACGGCTGGGAGATCCGCGACTACCGGCGAAGTAGGAAGATCGCCCGTGTGGGCGGTACAGCAGCGGCGGCGGGGGCTGCTGCAGCTGGCGGGTACTGGATCAGCCGCGGCGGATCCAAGAAGTCATAGAAGATCTCTCTAGAAACGCGAAACTCCGCCAACCGTGGTGCGGTGGCACCTCGGTTGGCGGAGCAGCAGAACTACATTCGCGAGCGCGAAAGAATCCCCACGGATCGTTTCGGCTTACTTGCCCAACTTCCGTCGCTGAACGCGGGTACGGCGGAGCATCTTGCGGTGCTTCTTCTTGGACATACGCTTGCGGCGCTTCTTGATCACAGAGCCCATAGCGGGAACCTCACTTCTAATTGGTCGATCTTGTACAGTTATCAGCCCGCCTAACCGTGACGATCGGCCTATGCTCTGCACGTAATGCGCAGGGTATGGAAGTTCAGTTTCAGCTGATCTTCGAGCCGTTTCGCCGTAGCGGGCGGAAACTGTGCCGGGGCGGCCGACACGAATGGTGCATAGTCTACCGTTTCACCGGCGGCTTAAACAAAAAGCCCCTCATCTCCCATCGCCGTAAAGCCCGGAAGCTTAAGGCGAATAAGAAACGGGGGCTTCGTGGTCCAAGTGGGCTGAGAGCGTATAACACCCGCAGCCAGACCTAGGTCAGATGCTTAACCAGCCTGATTGGTGGATTTGTACACGCTGGAGCCGAGGTAATCCTCCACTGCCTTCTCGTGAACTCGGAAGGAGCGTCCTACCTGTACTGCTGGCAGTTCACCGGAGTGAACCAAGCGATAAACCGTCATCTTCGAGACGCGCATCAGCTCTGCCACCTCAGCAACGGTGAGGTAGATTCCATTCTCATTGCTTGCCATCAATCATCACTTTCTAGGCTTTCTTGCATGATGCAGGCTTCCCCTCCTGCAGGACGTCACACAAGAATCGCTGTGTGCCATCATAACGTGAAGAGTGGGGTAGATGTATAACACGGGGGAGATTGCAACGATTGTTATCCGTTGTTAATTGGTGTGACGGAAAGCATCGATAGGGTCTTAACTATTCTGGCGTGGCAAAAGTTATAAAAATACGCTGGAGTGCCCACCGAGTCACTCGAGTTACCTTCTCCCCCACCTGGCACCCCCGTGCACTTTTGGTACGTGCCGCTTCCGGAAAAAAGACCTCCGGCCATCCCGGAGGTCTTTGCCACACATGCTTGCGCTAAGCCCGCTAATCGCAGCGGGAGTCAATGACTAGTCAGACTTGCCCAGCTCGATGGAGCGGTCCTTACATGCTTGCATAGCTCGGTAGAAAGCCGTGCGGAGGCCTTCCTCGTCCAGGGTGCGGGTAGCAGCCGAGGTGGTGCCTCCCGGGGAGGACACCTTGGTGCGCAGCGTGACGGGATCATCCCCACCGTCTTCGGACTGCCCCTTGGCCATCATCGTGGCCGCGCCCTCAGCAGTGGCCACAGCCAGCTGCTCAGCCAGTACGCGTGGCAGACCTAGGTTCACGCCTGCGTCGATCATGGCCTCGGTGACCATGAAGTAGTACGCAGGGCCAGAGCCGGAGATCGCCGTGACTGCGTCAATGTCCTTCTCCTTAACGATCACCACGGTGCCCGTGGCGGACATCAGGTCCTGCACGGCTTCCACGTGGTTCTTCTCTGCGAAGCGACCACCAGCCAGCGCAGAGGCGCCCTTGCCCACGAGCATGGGGGTGTTCGGCATCACGCGAACCACAGGGGTTCCGGCAGGCAGAACGCTTTCCATAGCCTTGTTGGTCACGCCAGCGGCAAGGGAGACCACCACGGTCTCGTCGCCGTTCGAATCCACCGTGTCCGTAATGTCCTGCAGCGCGATGGGCACGATGTCCGGCTTGACCGCGATAAACACGAAGTCCGAGCCGTCTGCAGCCTCAGCGCTGTCCTCAGTGGTCACCACGCCGTACTGGTCCTTGAGTTGCTCAAGGCGCTCGGTCGTTGGGTCAGCAACGATAATGCTCTTCGGGTCAGCACCGTCTCCCAGAATTCCTGAGAGCAATGCCTCGCCGATGTTTCCTCCACCAATAATTCCAATTCGAGTCATGCCATTCACTGTGCCAGCGTTTTGCCAATCCTGCCACGAGCACTCCCCTTAGCGTGGTGTTGTCATGGCCTAATGGACCGAATCCGTGCGCAAGAAAAACCCTCCGGAGATTACCGGAGGGTGTGTACCGCGTGAGGCGCTAGATTCCTATGACGAACCGCGGTCCGAATGTCAGGATCAGCCCCACCACCAGGGCCAAGATCATGAGCAGCTTGTCATTGTGGCGCAGCAGCGCGTGTACCAAGCCAACCAGCACCAAAGTGACGGCCAAGGCCAGCACCAGCACCACGATGGATGGCAGGTTGGACCACATCAGGCTGAAGCCAAAGAAGATGCCCACGCCCGCGGCAATCGCAACCACTGCCTGTAGCAGCATCGCTGGCCAGGAGATCGTGTCATCTTCGTAGTCGATGACTTCGTCTTCATCCAGGCTGGCTTCCAGAGCCGCAAACTCGTCTGGCTTGCGGTCCTTCTTCTTTGGCAGCGGTTTGCGCTCGCGGGTGGATGGTTGCGCGTCGTTGTTCTTATCGTTGTTTTTGTCCGACGCCACCTCCTTCGCTTCAGCTTTTGTCTTATCTTCAGCAGAAGCAGAGGAAGCGGATGCGGATGCAGTAGAAGCAGCGTCGGTACCAGCAGCGGCAGCACCTCCACCGATCAGAGCGGACTCAGCAGCGCGGGCTTCCTTGCCAGATACCGGGGTGGCAGCCTTTTCTCGCTTACGAGACTCTGTCTGTGCTGGCTTCTGTTCCTTGGCAGAATCGGCCTTGTCGGCTGGCTTTGCGTCTACAGGCTTCCTGTCCGCGGCCTTCTCAGTCGGCTTCTTGCCCGCCACCGGCTGCGCAGCAGATGGCTGCTTTACTGGAGACTTGTGCTCATCAGCCTTGGTTTGATCCTTAGCCTCAACCTTGGTTTCAAGCTTGGTGTCAACCGAGGATGGGCGCTTCGTCTCAGAATCCGGGACGGCTGCCATCTGGTTGGTGGTTTCGCCAGGCTTTTCCGCCTTGCGGGTGATCTTCTCACCAGCAGCATCCTTGGCAGCTGTTCTATTAGCTGTTTCGGTAGAGCCTGCAGCCTTGGCAGACTTGGAGGCCTTGTGCTCGTCAACGTCATCCTGAGTAACGACAGGTATGGAACCGGTCAGCTCCGCAACGGAGACTCCACCGGTTTCTAGGTTGCGGCGCCTCCGCCGGGGGCGCTCGGTAGAGCTTTCAGATGAACCGCGCCCGTTCCGGGCTAGCAGCTCAGCGACTGTCAGCTTCTCACTCATCAATCGTTCCCATCAAGATCCAACGCGCTCTGATCCATTTTACTTAGACCTTTACCTTACAGTCAGACATGCGCATTCACGCATCACCACAAGGTTAAAACTCCATTACTCCAGCAAAACCTGATCAGTTTGCCTGAAAATTACCCCTTCTCGTAGTGCCCATGGGCACATATGAAGGGTTTCGATGCCCAATTTACGCATCGTAGCTTCAGCTACCAAAGCGCCCGCGACCACTTGGTGTGAACGATCCGAGCTCACGCCTTCCAATTCCGCGCGATCCGCTGCCGTCATGCGAGAGATAAACGCAATTAATTGGCGCAAACCTGCCTGGGTCAACGTGCGCTTGACCCGAGGTCCTGCAGAACTTGGGGCCGCACCAGTCAAACGCGCCAACATGCGGAACGTTTTGGACGTTCCCACGGCCAAATCCAGTGGACCGGAGTCCAATAGTTGGGCCACGGGATCTTCCAAAGTGGAATCAATATAGTCCCGCAGATCAGCAATTACCTTTTTATCCGGCGGATCGGTCTCAAACCACTCTCGAGTCAGTCGCGCCGCGCCCAAGTTCACAGAACACGCCACGTCGGGGTTCTCGTTGGTACCAATGGACATCTCCAGCGAACCGCCACCAATATCCAGATCGCAGATGCGGCCAGCAGACCATCCATACCAGCGCCGCACGGCCAGGAATGTCAGCCGAGCTTCTTCTTCGCCGGAGAGAATCTGCAGATTGACCCCGGTTTCCTTCCGGAGCTTGGCCAGCACGTCCTCAGAGTTCGTTGCCGAACGGATGGCCGAGGTAGCAAACGGAAGCATCTCATCGCAGCGGAACTGCTCAGACATTTCCTTGGCCAGCGCTACGCCGTTGAAGAGCCGTTCCTGGCCCTTTTTGTTGATGGCACCCTTGCTGTCCAGGTACTCCACCAAGCGCATGGGGGTTTTCCAATTGCTCATTGGAGTAGGCGGTCCGCCCCGCTGAGCATCAACCACCACTAAATGAACAGTGTTACTTCCTACGTCAAGGACACCTAATCGCACGGGGACCAGCCTAACCCGTCTACGGTGAATGCTGTGAACCAAACGTCCCAGTCTTCCCCTCGCGCCTCCGGGTATCCGGCCGGCACTGCAGCTGATCAGTCCGTGAAATCCGGCCAGGAACTGCCCGCAGACTACGCACGGGAATGGCTCGAGTTTGTGGATCCTGCGGATTCCGAGCACATCATCCAGGCCGATCTGACGTGGCTGTTGTCCACCTACCGTTGCCGTTTTGGCACGGAGGCGTGTTTAGGGATCGATGCCTCCAATCCCGACGTGGGTTGTTGTGGTCACGGTGCGTTTCTCACCGATGTGGAGGATCGACGCCAACTCGCCCGCGTTGCAGCACAGCTCACTGATGCGGAGTGGCAGAACCGACCCGCAGATGAGGTGGAGCAGTGGCAAGAGGCGCAGGTGGCGTCGGAAAAAGAGGGCACAGAAACCACCGACAACGAGGACGAAGAAAACAACGGGTACGGCACCACGGTGGGGCAGCTGGAGCCGTGGCTCGAATGGGATGAGCTGGAAAATGACGAGGGTGAACTGGAGCCCGCGCTGAAGACCGTGACGGTGGGCGGCGCGTGCATTTTCGCCAATCGGGAGGGTTTTCCGGCCGGGCGAGGATGCGCGTTGCACTCATGGGCGCTCAAGCACGGCGAGAACGTTCTGCAGTCCAAGCCCGAGGTGTGCTGGCAGTTGCCACTGCGCCGGCTGGAGGAATGGGAGACGCGGTCAGACGGCGCGGAGCAGCTGCGCACGACCATCACGGAGTACACCCGGCGCGGGTGGGGAAACGGCGGTGAGGACTTCGATTGGTACTGCACCACAGATTCCACGTGCCATGCAGGGACGAATCCGCTGTGGCGCACGCAAGAGGAAGAGCTCACGGAGCTGGTGGGCAGCGATGCATACCGAGTGATCGCGGAGCACTGCGAACAACGGGAGAAAATGGCTGCGGTATCCCCGAGCGGATTCCCGCTGCTGTCTATCCACCCTGCGACGGCGCAAGCTCGGGAGCGCGGGATTTAAACGGCCTCAGGCCGGGACCTAGCTTTCGAACTTGTAGCCCAGGCCACGAACCGTCACCAGGATCTCCGGGCGGGATGGGTTGCGCTCGATCTTGGAGCGCAGGCGCTTGATGTGCACGTCCAAGGTCTTGGTATCGCCCACGTAATCCGCACCCCACACGCGGTCGATGAGCTGACCACGGGTGAGCACGCGGCCGGAGTTGCGCATCAGATATTCCAGCAGGTCAAACTCCTTGAGCGGCATGGGAACCTTGTGCCCATCCACGGTGACGATGTGGCGTTCCACGTCCATCATCACACGATTTTCGCGCAGCACCATGCCATCGTCTGCCAGCTCCTCGCTCTGCGGAGTGTTATCCCCACCGCGACGCAGGACGGCGCGAATGCGGGCGATGAGCTCGCGGGCGAAGTACGGCTTGGTCACGTAATCATCCGCGCCGAGCTCTAGTCCCACGACCTTATCGATCTCACTATCGCGAGCCGTCACCATGATCACGGGCACGGAGGAAGTTTGGCGCAATTGGCGGCACACTTCGGTACCGGACATTCCTGGGAGCATCAGGTCCAGTAGGACGATGTCGATCTGTTCCGAGGCAAAGATCTCGAGAGCGGTGGGGCCATCCCCGGCGAGGGCTACTTCAAAGCCCTCTTTTTTCAGAAGAAAAGCCAGTGGCTCAGCCAAAGATTCTTCGTCTTCGACGATAAGAACGCTAGTCACGGTGGCTCTCGCCCCTCTCTGTAGTTCGGTCACCGCACGATGGCGGTTATCCCGGTGTTACCTTATTGTCCGTTTCTGTTCACAAACCCGCAACCGGAGTTACCCGATCCGCCTGTCTTCATCATCAGGATCATCCCGATCTTGGCCATCTCGATCATCGCTGGTGAAGATTCCGGTGATCACGTCATTGCTATCCGCCAAGGACGTCTGGCTCGGCACCACGGGACTCTCGCCCTCAGGCAGGGTGGTTTCGCTTTGGGTGAAACGAGGCAACTCCAGCGTGAAAGTGGAACCGGTACCCGGGCGAGACCACACGGAGACCCGTCCTCCGTGGTTAACCATCACATGTTTCACGATGGCTAACCCAAGGCCCGTACCTCCTGTATTGCGGGAGCGTGCTTTGTCCACGCGGAAGAAGCGCTCAAACAGGCGCTTCTGATCCTCCGGCGCAATGCCGATGCCGCGGTCAGTCACTCGCACCCGGACCACGTCATCGCGGACCTCGCGGGACAAAGACACGGGAGTGCCCGCCGGCGAGTAGTAGATCGCGTTGGTCACCAGGTTGGACACAGACGTCACCAACAAGGACTTGTCACCCATGACGAGCGCCCCACAGCGCTGATCCTTCACCAATTCAATGTTGGCGGTCTCTGCGGCCAAGTGGCAGCGGTCAAACGCCTCTTCCACCACAGAATCCAAGCTGATTACCTGTGGATCCGGCAAGGACTCAGCACCCTGCAGCTTGGACAAGGAGATCAGCTCAGAGATCATCTGACCCATGCGTCGGGTCTCCCCCACCAACTTGCCACCGAAGTACTCCACGGACTCGGGGTCCTCGCGGACCTCCATCAACGTCTCCACCAGCAAGGAAATCGCGCCGACCGGGGTCTTGAGCTCGTGCGAGACGTTAGCCACAAAGTCCCGGCGCGCGGATTCCATGCGCACGTGCTCGGAATCATCCGTGGCGTAAACAACGGCATAGCGGTTGTCCTGCAGAGTCAACAACTGCACCTGACCAGCAACGGAAATCACGGGACGGCTGCCCCGGCGATGCGGCGGTGAGAAGTGAATCTCGCGCGGCTCGTGATCCATGAACACCCGCTGCACAGCCTTCCACACAGTTTCGTTGACCGTGCGCTCATGCACCAAGGACAGCTCGTGCGCACGCGGGTTGGACATCACCACGTTGCGGCGCTTGTCCACCACCACCACGGCGCTGGGTGCGGACTGGATGGCAAAGTGCAGCACCTGCGCCACGGTGGACACCCGGTTTCCTTGCAGCTCCGCCCGGGTTCGCAGGTTGCGCTTGGCTTTGATCTGCACCCGGTAGAACTTGTACCCGAGCACCCCAAAGAGGGCTCCCAGTAGGAGCCCGAGGAGCAACCCGATCAGCAGGTCCATCAACAGGGGTATTACTTAGCTTCGCCCTGAGCAGCCACTGCCGCTGCACCCGCAGCTGCAGCTTCTGGATCCAGGTAGTCACCGCCGGGGTTCAGGACGGTGCCGTCCGTACCCACGCGGTACACCAGCGGGATGCCGGTAGGGATGTTCAGTCCGGCGATGTCTTCGTCGGAAATGTTGTCCAAGTACTTCACCAACGCGCGCAGGGAGTTACCGTGCGCGGCCACCAGGACGGTCTCGCCACGTGCGATGCGTGGGGCGATCTCCTCCTCGTAGTAAGGAACAAAGCGCTTGACGACGTCGAGCAGGCACTCGGTGCGGGGGACCTCGGAAAGGTTGGCGTAGCGAGCCTCGTTGGTCTGTGCGTACTCGTTGTCCACGTCGATCTCTGGTGGCGGGGTGTCGTAAGAACGGCGCCACTCCATGAACTGATCGTTGCCGTACTTCTCCTTGGTCTCTGTCTTGTTCAGGCCCTGCAGTGCGCCGTAGTGACGCTCGTTGAGCCGCCAATCGCGGATCACAGGAATCCAGTGCAGGTCCGCTTCATCCAGCGCAATGTTGGCGGTGGTGATGGCGCGGCGCAGCAGCGAGGTGTACAAAACGCTGGGCTTGAGCCCTGCATCTTTGATCATCTGGCCGCCGCGCTTGGCCTCTTCGCGGCCCTGATTGGTCAGGCGAACGTCCACCCAGCCGGTGAACTGGTTGGAGGCGTTCCATTCGCTCTGTCCGTGGCGCAGGAGGATGAGTGTTCCGTGGTTCTGTTCGTTGTCGCTCATGGTTTCTATAGTGCCATGTTTGGGGGTATTTCCTGTGGGTGGTGGTTGCTGTTTCCCACCGACTCCCCCGGTTTGTGGTCATTAAGGTGTAATTTTTTATTTCCGACGCCACCCCTGAATCTACAAACATAAGTTTCCTGTGAGACTTTAGTTCCTGTGCACACAGCCGAAACTTCTCTACACCTTGTCCTTCCCGCTCCCACTGGGGTGATCCCTAGCTTCCGCTATGCGTTCTCCTCCCTGTCCCGCTTCAGGACTGAGGTGCTGGGTGGCTTGGTGGTCGCGCTGGCGCTGATTCCGGAGGCCATCAGCTTTTCCGTGCTGGCTGGCGTGGATCCGCGGGTGGGATTGTTCGCTTCGGTGACGATGGCCATCACCATCGCTTTCACCGGCGGGCGCCCAGCGATGATCTCCGCGGCCACGGGCGCGGTGGCCGTGGTGATCTCTCCTCTGGTGGCCAGCCACGGGCTGAACTATCTGTTGGCGTGTGTGATTCTGGCTGGAATTTTCCAGCTGCTGCTGGCGGCTGTGGGCGTGGCGAAGCTCATGCGGTTTATTCCTCGATCGGTGATGGTGGGCTTTATTAACTCACTGGCGATCATCGTGTTCAGTGGGCAGATTCCGCATCTCCTGGGCGTTCCGTGGCTGGTGTATCCGTTGGTGGCGGTGAGCATCGCGATTGTTGTGTTCTTCCCACGCCTAACCAGCGCAATTCCAGCTCCGCTGATTGCGATTTTGGTGCTCACCCCGTTTGTTATTGCTACGGGTTGGAACGTGCCGAACGTCTCCGATCAGGGTGAGCTGCCCACCAGCTTGCCGGAGTTCTTCTTCCCAGATGTTCCGCTGACTTTGGAGACATTCCAGATCATCGCGCCGTACGCCTTGGGCATGGCGCTGGTTGGCCTGTTGGAATCCTTGTTAACCGCGAAGCTGGTGGACGACATCACTGATGTGCACTCTGACAAGACACGTGAGAGCTGGGGGCAGGGTATCGCGAACATCGTCACGGGCATGTTCGGCGGAATGGGCGGTTGCGCGATGATCGGGCAGACGCTGATCAATACCCGCAGCGCCGGGGCGCGCACGCGCCTATCCACACTGCTCGCCGGAGTTTTCCTGCTGGTTCTGCTGGTCAGCTTGGGAGACATTGTTGGCTTAATCCCGATGGCCGCTCTGACCGGCATCATGATCATGGTGGCTGTCAGCTCCTTTGACTGGCACTCCGTCAAGCCATCCACACTGCGGGCTATGCCGTTAAGCGAAACTCTGGTGATGCTAGTGACTGTCATCGCCACGTTGCTGACTCACAACCTGGCGGTTGGCGTGGCATTCGGCGTACTCACGGCCATGGTGCTTTTCGCTCGCCGTGTGGCCCACATGGTGACCATCACTCCGGTCTCGCTGGGAGATCTCCCTGCGGGAGATCAGGAGGAAGTGGTCGACGCAGTGCGTGATGGTGCGGAAAACATCGCAGAATCCCCTGCCCCGAACGCCATCAAAAACGATGGTTCAAACTCCCGCATTTACCTAGTGACAGGCCAGTTGTTCTTCGCATCTTCGAATGACTTGGTCTACCAGTTCGACTACGCGAATGACCCGGAACTAGTGGTGGTGGACATGAGCCAAGCCGTGATCTGGGATGCCTCCACGGTGGCCACGCTGGATGCTGTGATTCAGAAGTACGCGGACAAGGGAAAGACAGCGCAGATCATCGGCCTGGATGAGGCCAGCGAGAACCGCTTGCGAAGGCTGTCCGGGAAGCTGGGCTAGCTCACCGAAGGCTGTCCTGCTCTCTGCCGAGTCAAAGAGTCACGCACAAGTCAGATTCTTGTAGCCATGAATCCCAAGAACGCCGCTAGCTTCAGCCCTCCGCTGTAGTACTCCAGTATCTCCGGCGAGACCAACCCACCGATTCCGCTATCCACAAACGTGATTTTCTCCACGACTCGTGACTGTGAACGCTTTATGCCAGCCCACAGAATCGCTGGAATGAACAGAGCTGCTGCCACCAATGGCTGGCCAAACGGGAAGAGCGCAATCAATAGAAGCGCTCCCAACAGCGCATGAACTCCCAGCACAACGAAGCGCTCGCGGAAAACTAACCCGAGCTTGGAAAAGTCCGCGCACCTCATCAACGCAGTTCCCAGCATTGACCACACCATGAAGAAAACGAATATTCCATAGTCACCAAAGACGTCGGCTATTGCCACAGAAATGGCGATAGCCGCCACAAAGGCCACTGGAATATACGGGCGCCTCCAAAATCTGCGCCACATCAGCACCCAGAAATTAGCCGTTGCACTGTTAGCTCGCATTCTCAGATGAGAAGAGGCAAGCAGTTCGGAGACGAGGTTGGCGTCGAGAATAGAAAAAGAAGCGCGCGCCAACACGTTGCGCATGACACCACGAAGATAAGTCGGGATGTCGCGCCGATGAATCGCGTGCAGGGCCACTCGGAGGATCAGTGCCAGCAGTAAGCCCTGCCACCAGAAACCTTGCGCCGCTCCCACAGAAGCACCGAGAAAGCCGCACACCAACAGCTGTATGAACTGCAGGGCACCGAACCAGCGCAGCTTTCCTCCGGCTCGGACCTTGTACTGCCAATCCTCCAGGGTCGCGTTGACCAGGGGAAAGAACCAATCTGCCAGCATCATGAGCGCCGCAATCCCCGCTATCGCAGCGCCGAGCCCCACAGGTTCCGGCAATCGCGAGGCAACGATAGCCTGCTCTGCCTGCAACCAACTGACCACGTCGAATGCTGCCCACGCCGCGAACGCAGCGCAGAACAGATAGACCACGAACAATTCCGAGCGCACTGCCTTCATCATGCGCCGATGCTGAGGATGTCATCGCAACTGTTGCGAACCACCGGTGAATGAGTCGCGACCAGCACCACAGATCCTTGATCAGCAATGTCTCTCAACTGAGCACAACACACCTCGACCCAATCCTGATCGAGGTGACGCTCGGGCTCGTCGACGATGGTCACGTCCCTGTGCATCAACAATTGGGTGCCCAGATACACCCGCTGCTGCTGTCCGCTGGACAACCTTGAAGGAGGAGAATCGAGCAATTCTGCCAGCGCCCACTGCTCAATAGCAGCGGAGAAATCCTGCTTGGAATACTTTTCGAGCAGCTTGATGTGCTCGCCTACCGACAGATCGGGATAGAACTCCGGCCGGGAAATGTAGGCAAGTCGCCCCACCATGTTCCCATCACTCGTGGGTTGGCCATCTAAGGTGACGCTTCCCGAGTAGGGATGGATTTCCCCAGCCACTGTGCGCGCGAGCGTTGTCTTTCCTGAGCCATTCGGCCCGCAGAGCCCATAGATCTTGCCCGGCTCAAAGGCCGAGCTCATCGTTCCAATGCTGTGGTCAAAGCCAAATTCGCAGTCGACTACCAGCATCGCAGAACTATGAGTTGTCGGACTCAGCGCCCGTCTCAGGCTGGTTGTTTGGCTCTTCCTGGGAGACCACGGATTCCGGCGTGTGCACGTCCTCCGCGAGGTCGGATCCCGGTGGTGGCGCGAGAGTGGCCACCTCGTCATCGGACGGACGCAGCCGGGTGAACGCACCCAGGTTCATCGTCGGCTCGCCGCGAGACAGACGCCACGCCCATTCGTGGCGGATCGAGGACGCAAATCCACGCTCCAGAATGCGGTTGAAATCCTGGTCAGCGCGTTCCAGGATCTGCCCCAACACGCGCTGCAAATCCTCGGCCGTGGTGGAGTCTGGGAACTGACCCACCAGGTAGATGTCATCGTTGCTATCCAGCGTGTAGTGCACGCCGAAGTTCCGACGGTTCTCGTGCAGCAGCAGCTTGTAGACCTCTTCTTGAGCCTCCTCCACATGCCGGCACACAAACGCCTCGATGCGGAACATCCCCTCTTGCGGGATGAGCAGGCAATTCGTCTTCAACTTCTTCTCGCCAGGGAGTACCACGACGAGGTTGCCGCCAGCCTCGGTGTACTCAACCTCAGCGTCATCTAACAGGGTGCAAATAGCCGCGCGATCCATGTTTTTCAGCCTACACGCGCACTGGACACCAGCCACCCGCTCAGTGCTCGTTCCTCAATGCGGTGAAGTTGTTTCTTTCCTTTCCACGCCATGTTCACCCAGCAGGATTACGCGTAGCGTTCCGCACGCTCTTCGGCAATTCCGCGTAGATCGCGCGCAAACTCTCTGCCGCCTTTTCCCAGGAGAACCGGCTGGCGTGGATCGGCGCGTACTCGGACATCTCGATCCTGCGCTCATCATCTATCAACAGCTCGCCAAGAGCATCGGCCCACACTTCGGGCTCATGCCCTTCCACCAGCAATCCGGACTTGCCATTGTCCACCGCGATGGACAAACCGCCCACGTCGGCAGCCACCACAGGAGTGCCGCTGGCCTGGGCTTCGACAGCCACCAGGCCGAAACTCTCGTTGTAGCTTGGCACCGCGATCAAGTCCGCCGCTTGGTAAATCGAGACCAGCTCCTCTGCCGGGCGCGGACTCAGGAAGCGCACGATATGCGCGATGCCCAATTCCTTGGCCAAATCCTGCAGCTCCTCCAAGCTGTTCTTGCCGGAGCCGGACGGACCACCGCAAATGACCACAGACAAAAGCAGGTCAGGGTGGCGTCGAACCAAAATGGCCGCAGCCCGCAACAACACATCCGGTGCCTTCAACCTCTGCAACCGGCCCACAAAACCCACCACCTTGGCCAGGAAAGGGATGCCCAGCTCGCGGCGCGTACGTTCCGTGGCGCGATCCGAACCAGGAGTGAAGTGCTCCACATCCGCACCGGGATAGACCACCCGAATCAGGCAATCCTCGGCGTCGTAGCCCTCCACCAAATCCCGAACCTCAGCCCCAGTATTCACGATCAACAAGTCCGCGTTGTCCGCGATCTGCTGCTCACAGATCCGGCGACTGGCAGGCTCCGGCGAATCCCCCGCGGCGAGCAGAGAATTCTTCACCGCAGCCAGCGTATGAGCGGTGTGCACCCAGGGGATATGCCACAGATCGCGCAACAACCACGCCACCTGGCCAGATAGCCAGTAATGCGAGTGGATCAGGTCATAGCCCACGTCCGCGCATTCATTTTGCGTACCCTCGGCATCCTCAGTGGCGCACTGTTGACTCTTGCGCTGGAACGCCAAAACGCTGCCTGTAAATGCGGCCAACTGCGTGGGCAGCTCTTCCTTCGGCAGGCCCTCATACGGACCAGCCACACAATTAATCACCCGCAGACCCGGCGCCACATGCACCACCTCGCCCTGCAACGGACGCGTAGCGCGGGTGAAAATGTCCACCTCCACGCCCTGCCGAGCCAACTGCAACGCGGTGTTTTTGATGTAGACGTTCATCCCTCCCGCGTCTCCCGAACCGGGCTGTTCCAAAGGTGAAGTGTGGAAGGAGATGATGGCGACTCTCATGAAAGTGAAGTGTAATCGCCGATGCAGCATTTCTCTTTTTTGTTAGTTTCCGCCTACAGACCACCTTTTCCGCGCTATCCTCAAACAAACTCGCTCTTAGAGCGAGCCAAACCGTCCCGAGCACGGGATTCACGCAACGTAGAACAAGAGGAAAGACCACACGATGACGAGCGTCAACAATCCAGATGCGTCCGCCACCGACTCCGGCTCCAAGCCGGAAGGTACCGCTTGGAAGGACAAGCCTTACCTGAAGTACTACGCAGAGTGGACCCCCGAGTCTCTGGACTACCCCACCGAATCCAACCTCGTCTCCATGCTGGAAAAGTCCGTGGCGGAAAACTCCAAGCGGGACATCCTCGACTTCTTCGGTCAGACCACCAGCTACCCAGACTTCGCTGAGCAGGTGAACTCGGTAGCAGCCGGCTTGCAGCACATGGGAGTCAAGCGTGGCGAGCGCGTGGCATTGATCATGCCGAACTGCCCGCAGCACCTCATCGCCTTCTTCGCGGTACTCAAGCTCGGTGCTGTCGTCGTCGAACACAATCCGCTGTACACCGCACGTGAACTCGAAGGCCCATTCAAGGACCACGAGGCGAAGATCGTCATCGCGTGGGACAACGTCTACGACGTCTGCCAAAAGCTGCAGCAGACTACGCAGCTGGAAACCATCGTCTCCGTCAACATGATCGAGGCCATGCCACTGGTTAAGCGCTTGGCTTTGAAGCTTCCTATCCCTTCTTTGAAGGAAAAGCGCGACCAGCTGCACGGCGATGCCCCAGGTAGCGTGCCTTTCTCCAAGTTGCTGACCAAGAAATTCGGTGGCGACGGCAAGAACCTCAAGACCCCCGCGGATCTAGATAGCACAGACCCAGCCGTGATCCTGTTCACCTCCGGCACCACCGGCAAGCCAAAGGGCGCGCAACTGACCCACGGCAACATCATGGCCAACGTGATCCAGGGTCTGGCGTGGGTCAAGGATCTGGGCGAGGGCAAGCAGGAAAAGTACCTCGCTGCACTGCCACTGTTCCACGTCTACGGTCTGACTCTGACCGCTGCGCTTGGCGTGACCACGGGCGGAAAGCTGGCGCTGCTGCCGAAGCCGGAAATTCCACTGATCGTTGATCAGTTGAAGAAGGAACTACCTACCTACATGCCGGGTGTGCCCACGCTGTACACCAAGATTCTTGAGGCAGCCGAGGAAAACAACCTCGATCTGTCCGGCATCAGCAACGCCCTATCCGGCGCGGCACCACTGCCCACCAAGACCACCGAAGAGTGGGAGAAGAAGACCGGCGGCAAAATCGTGGAGGGCTACGGCCTGACCGAGACCGCCCCGATCATCGTGGCCAACCCCATCACCCCGGACCGCCGCGCGGGTTACATCGGCATCCCATTCCCAGACACCGAGCTGCGTGTGGCGGATCCCGATGACTTCTCCCGCACCATGCCAGACGGCGAAGCCGGCGAGCTGCTGGTTCGCGGCCCACAGGTATTCCAGGGCTACATCAACGTCGAGGATGACGAGCAGCCTTTCCACGAAGACTGGTTCGACACCGGCGATATGGCTGTCATGGAAGAGGACGGCTTCATCAAGATCGTCTCCCGCACCAAGGAAATGATCATCACCGGCGGATTCAATGTCTACCCCGCTGAGGTGGAAGAGGTCCTCACGGATCACCCACAGATCTCTACGGCCGGCGTGGTTGGTTTGGAGCAGGAGGACGGCTCGGAAGAGGTCGTTGCTGCCGTGGTTCTGGAAGAGGGTGTTTCTGAGTCTGATTTCGACGCCGAGGAAGCGCGTGAATGGTCCCGCGAAGCCCTGACCCGTTACAAGGTTCCTCGCCAGTTCTTCGTGGTGGATGAACTGCCTGCAGACATGATCGGCAAGATCCGCCGTCGCGAGGTCAAGGACTTGGTGGAGTCCATGATCGAGGACAAGAAGTAGCTGCCCCTGGCCGTAGTGACTAGGCCTCGACCTAGCCACTTTCTGCTCTGACTACCCCGCAGAGAGAAAGCCCGCCCGGCGCGAGTCATCGGACTTGGCGCAGGGCGGGCTTTGTGCTGGGCAGGCACTGTGCCGAGCTTAGTTGTCAAAAATATGTGCCTCTGTTCAGCACATAATCACTCCCGCCACATTTACCTGGGGAAATGAAAAGCCGCGCTCACAGAGGCACATATTTTCGACATTTGACCTGAATATTTGGGCCTAAACTAGTCCAGCTGAGCACCAACCCACACTGGTTCTGGCTCCAGAGTCACGCCAAAGGCCTCGTACACCCCGGCGCGCACGGCGCTGGCCAGTGCGATGATGTCTGCGCTGGTGGCGGAGCCACGGTTGGTCAGCGCCAGGGTGTGCTTCGTGGACAGCGACGCCGCCTCGTGCCCCTCAACACTGAATCCCTTGCCGAAGCCGGCGTGGTCGATCAGCCACGCCGCGGAGAACTTGAAGCGCTCCGTGTCTGAAGCATCGCCAGTCGCAGCACCAACCGCACCATCGCCAGCCGCATCTCCACCAGCATCAGCCCCAGCAGCACCAGCACCCGGCTTCACCGCACCATCCTCAGCAGCTCCGCCACGCCCAGCGGAATACACCGGCATTGAGCTGGCCTTTTCCTCGCCACACTTCTCTCGCACAGCAGCAATCACCGCGTCGCGAGCAGCCGCGCCTTCCACCACCGGATTAGTGAAGAAGGATCCCGCTGACCACGTGTCGTGATCCGCTTGATTCAGCACCATGCCCTTGCCCGCGCGCAGCTCCAGCACAGTCGCCCGCACGTCCGCCACGGGCCTGCGCGCGCTCTCGGCACCGGCTTTCGCATCGGCTTCCTGCACGTCCAGCTTCCGCGCCAGCTCGCCAAAACGCAGCGGTTGAGACAGCCCGTCGGTCCCCAACTGGAACTCCACGGCCGTCACCACCGCGCAGTTGGTGAACTTCAGATTCGAGTAGCGGTAGGACAGGTCCAAATCTTCCGGCCCCACCCAGTACAGGTCGTTTTCTTTTTCCGACGCCAACTCCGCGCCATCTGCACCCGCAGCCAGGTCTTCCGCGCCGCGATCGAACAGCTGCACGCGGCTGAGCACCTGGGAAACTTCTGCGCCATACGCGCCCACGTTCTGCACCGGCGTGGCCCCCACGGAGCCGGGGATGCCACTGAGGCATTCCAAGCCAGACAAACCTGCCTCCACCGTGCGCTGCACGAGGCTATCGAAGTTCACGCCAGCAAAGGCACGAACCAGCCCGGACTCCGCATCGATGGTGATGCCGCCCCGGGCATCCCCATCGGCGGCGAAAAGTTCCGCTTCTCCAGACGCATCCAGCCCAGAACTATCCAGCCCAGCCGCCGACTCCTCCGCGCCCGCATCAACAGCAACCTGCTCCGTGGTAACCCACACCACCACAGTCTTTCGCACGTCATCGCCCTCACCGATGACCAAGTTGGATCCACCGCCGACGACTAAAAGAGGAACGGAGTTGGCGTCGAGCAGAGAAACCACGCCAGCCAGCGCAGACGGCCGAGAACACGCCACCACCGCAGCCGGTGTGCCACCGATGCGCAGCGTGGTCAGGTCCGCGAAGGAACGCTGAACCATCCGCGCGCCGGGCAAGAATCCGGGCGTGCACAGCTTCTCGAGGATCTCGGGCAGGCTTAATTCAGTAGATAACGAATCAGTCACACCACTAACGGTAGTCTGTAAGCATGACTACACACAGCGAGAACACCGCAACCATCAACTTCCCGATCGAAAAGGTCTACGAGGCCCTCTCTTCCAACGAGTACTGGAACTACGAAGTCCAGAACATCAACGATGAGCCAGGCGAGGTCGATTCCTTCTCCGCTGACCCCATCAACGTTGTTCTGTTCGAGCTGCTCCCCAAGGCTGCGCTTCCTGAGGCTGTGCGCGGCATGGTCTCCCAGGATCTGAAGCTCAAGCGCGTGGTGGAGTTCGGCCCAGTTGCTGGCGACGAGGCGACCGGCACCGTCACCGCCGAGGTCAAGGGCGCGCCGGTTCGTTTCAACGCCGACGCCAAGCTCACCGGCAAGGGAGATGCCACCGACCTGTTCGCAGACATCGCCGTAGAGGTTGCAATCCCAATGATGGGTGCCGTGCTGGAGCCAAAGGTTGCTGATTGGGTGCAGGACTTCCTGACCCGTGAGGCTTCCATGATTGAGAAGTACATCTCTGACAACCTGCAGTAAGCGTGGCTGATCACGCCCACAATCTTCGGGCCCGTTCGTGGAATACGGACGGGCCCGTTGGTGTACCCACCCGCGGCACCACTGGCTATAACCGCCTGCGGAAGGCAGACCGGTGGTTGGTGGCGCAACTGCGGGTGCAGGCGTTGCTGCGGAGTGCGGAATTATCTGGGCGGGAGCCGGTGGCCATCGACGTGGGATATGGGGCCTCGCACACCACGACTGTGGAGTGGGCGCGGTTTCTACGCTCTGTGGCGCCGAGCGTGCAGGTCACAGGGTTGGAGATTGAGCCGAGCCGGGTGCTGCCTCCGCGAGATGGCGTGACTTTTGCTCTGGGTGGGTTTGAGCTGTCGGGGATGCGCGCGGACGTGGTGCGAGCGTTTAATGTGCTTCGGCAATATGACGCCTCACAGGTGCGCGATGCGTGGGCGACGATGCAAGCAGGCCTGCGGCCAGGCGGCGTGATCATTGAGGGCACGTGCTGCGAGGTGGGGCGGCGGTCTGCGTGGGTGCTGCTGGATCAACACGGGCCGCAGAGCTTGACGATGGCCTGGACCCCGGGATGCTTGGAACGGCCGTCCGATATCGCTGAGCGCTTGCCCAAGGTTTTGATCCACCGGAATACGCCGGGGCACGCGATTTACGACGTGCTGCGAGAGATGGATGCCGCGTGGAACCTGGCTGCTCCGCTGGCGGTGTTCGGTCCGCGGGTGCGTTGGCGGGCTGCTGTGGAGCACTTTCATACGGCCACGGGGATTAGGCGGATGACGTCCCGGAGGCGGCACTCTGATAGCTCACTGACGCTGCCGTGGTCCGCGGTTGATGACGATTATGCTGCTGGGAGTTTTCTGCCAACTGGCGACTCCCACTAGCGTGTTGCCAGCGTTTCGGGGACACTTGGTTGGGTGAGTAACCCGAATAATCAAACGTCTGAGTACAACTTCCCGCCGAACCACGGTGGCCAGAACAACGGCGGGCAATTCGCGCAGCAGCAGGGATGGGGACAGCAGCACGGCTCGTCCGCCCGCGCGCCGAAGAAGAAGAGCAGCGTGGGCAAGGTTTTGCTGATTATTCTGCTGGTCCTGGTGCTGCTGGTAGTCGCCGCAGAGTTTGCCGCGCGGTGGTACATGAAAGATCAGATTGTCCAGGGCCTAGAAAAGCAGGCAAGTGCGGATAACTTGCAGCTGAAAGAGGACCCTTCGGTCTCCTTTGGTCTTTCCCCCGTGTTGATGGGAATGGCAACCCAGAACTTGCAACAGCTGGATATGACGGTTCCCTCCACGCTGAATATCTCCCACGAAGATGGCGATGAATCTAAACCTGTGGTGACCGGCAACCCCGAGGTGAAGTTCCATGGCAAGCACATCAAGATTCAGAACCAGGGTCAGGATGTGATCATCGGCGATCTGACCATGAACACTGCCGTACCTTCTGAATACCTCCTGGCCCAAGCCGTCAAGGGCACCCAGGAGCAGCACTCCGGTGGGGGCGGCGGCTTCTTGCAGCAAGCTATTACACTGACCGGCGTCAAGCCCGTACCTGACGAGCAGGTCTTGGAGATGGAAATCTCCCACGGCCTGGCCACGCTGAAGATGAAGCCCGTGGTGGAAAACGGCGAGCTGAAGATGCAGGCCGAAGGTGGAGAGATCTTTGGACTGAGCCTGCCGCAGCAGTTCGTGGATTCCATTCAGGATTCACTGAACTCCAGCACGTCCGAATCCGGTCCCGGTGGCCTGAAGTTCGAAAACGCCACCGTCACGGACGAGGGATTGGCCGTGGAAATGCACGGCACCAACGTTGATATGAACGAGCTGTCGCAGAGCGTGGAAGAGACTCCTGGCACCGATGGTGCTGCTGGCGGCTCCGGATCTTCCGGCTCCAGCGATAGCTCCACCAGCGGCGCGCTCAACGAAGAGCAGCAGCGCGAAGGCGATGCCATCGGCTCGTCCACCAGCGGAATGGCCGCCTAGTTCACGCCTAGTTAGCGCCCTCTAGGATTGCCCGCGGGGAAGACACCCCGAGGCGCATGGCACCAGCGTCGATCATTGCCACGGCGGCATCCCACGTGCGGATGCCGCCGGAGGCCTTGATCCCCAACGCACCGAGGTTGCGTCGCAGGTCCTCCCCCATACCGAACGAGGCCAACTTGTTGGCTTTGCGCAGCTCATCGGCCATGATCTCCACTGCCTCCATCGAGGCTCCGCCCGCAGGGTGGAACCCGGTGGAGGTTTTTACGTAGTCCGCCCCCACTGCCACGCAGGCACGCACGCACGCACGGATGGCTTCCTCGCTGAGCAGTGCGGTTTCCAGGATGACCTTGAGGATCACCGGCTGTGGCACAGCCTCGCGGATGGTCATCAGTTCGCTGATCAGCGCGTTGGTGTCTCCGGCGATAGCGCGGGCCACGTCTACCACCACATCTACTTCGTCCGCGCCGAGCTCCACGGCGAAGCGGGCCTCGGTGGCCTTGACGAGTGTGGCGTGTTTTCCACTGGGGAAACCCGCGACGGTCGCTATGACTGGGGCGCCCGCGGTGGCGTCGGAATCAGAAGAATCAGCTGGCGCGGCCGGAATCATGGACGGCGAGACGCACACCGCGCCACATCCCAACTCGCGTGCTTCGGCGATTAGCGCGTCCACGTCCTCGCGGGTGGCTTCCGGCTTGAGCAGGGTGGCATCCATGATGGAGGCGACCTGCTCACGGGTCAGCGTTTGGGAGTTGTTGTCAGTCACGTCGATCACCAGCTTCCGCTGGAGTTATCCAACACGTCGCGGATGGCGGGGCGCACGTCCTGCCAGTAAATACCCACGATCACCGCGGCGATGACCCACAGCATCATCACGGTCGGCATCAACAAGCTCAGCCCGGCGGCTACGGCGGCGCCGCCGGTGAGCATCAGCCAGTTCTGCTTCTGCCTGTCGATCACCAGGAACGCGTCATCGCGCGTCATTGCTACTGTGACCAGCCCAAACACTGCCAATCCCAGCACCGCAATGGTGGCGAATAGGTTCACGCCGTAGTACACCCACGGCAAGGTCGAAAATACAGAGTCCATGGGATCATGCTACCGCGAACAGCAGCTCCGTCACCGCATAGATCACCAGGCCGGCCACGCCGCCGACGATGGTTCCGTTCATCCGGATGAACTGCAGGTCCTTGCCCACCATAAGTTCGATTTTTTCCGACGCCTCTTGCGCGTCCCATCGCTCAACGGTCTCTCCGATGATGCTGGTGATCTCTCCCGCATAATTATCCGCGAGGTAGCTGGCCGCAGCGACCACTCGATCTTCCAGCTTTTCCTGCAGCTCGGGTTCGTCCTGAACGCGGCGACCGAACTCGCGCACCCATTCCGTGATGCGCTGGCGCAGCATGGATTCCGGATCGCGGGCCATAGCGCTGAGGGTGCTGCGCGCGGACTCCCACAGTGCGCCGGGGATGGCGCGCACCGGGGTGGAGGTCATGATGTCTTCCTTGAATTTCTCCACCCGGGCGATCATCACCTCGTCATGCTGCAGGTCGCATGCCAGCTGGTCGAGGAATTTACGCAGTTCCCGGCGCGCATCGTGTTCCGGGTTGTAACGGACATCGGAGGTGAACTTGATCAGCTCGGTGTAGACCCTGGATCCCACTAGTTCGCGAATGAAGCTGGGCGCCCAGGTGGGTGTGCGCTCGTCGATGAGGTGGGTGACGATCTCCTCGCTGTTCTGAGCCTTGTCATCCAGCCACACCACCACGGCTTCGATCGCCGGTTCGGTTCGTCCTTCCTCGATGAGCTGTTCCAGCCCACGGCCCAGCGGCGGTCCCCACGTGGGCTCTTGGAGTTTGTCCAGCACCAAGGCGTCCAGGATCTGCTCAGCTTCGGAGGCATTGATGCCGTTGACCACCAGATCCAGCAGGCGCCCGGTTTCTTGGGATACGCGCTCGGCGCCGCCTTCGGCCACTGCCCAGTCCGCTGCACGCTGCGGAATGTGCGCGTTGCGTAGCTTTTCCGCGATCAGCGGCGCGTTGAGAAAGTTCTCCCCCACAAACTCGGAGAGCTGGTGGCCCACTTCGTCCTTTTTCCGCTTGATGATTGCCGTGTGTGGAATCGGTATGCGTAGCGGGTGACGGAACAGGGCGGTGACGGCGAACCAGTCCGCCAGTCCGCCGACCATGCCTGCCTCGGAGAATGCGCGGACGTAGCCGATCCACGCGCCGGGGTTGCCTTGGTATTCCAGCCACCGCATGCTGACGTACATCACGAGGGCGACCACCAGCATGAGGCCAGCGATTCGTTGGTGCTTGCGCAGGTCCGCGCGACGCTGCGCTTCAGTCTGTGGATCAGGGCCGGGCATGGCGGCGAGGTTCACCGCGGCCGGAGAAGTGTGTGCGCGAGCGGTGGTGACGCCGCGGGCGGATTCTTGGTTACTCACCCTGCCATTATGTCACTGCTCCGAGACAACCCCGCTTCCCCCAAAAAAGGAAAACATTTTAACGATTATTAGAATGTCGTTACACTCACCCCATGCCCACACGCCCAACCCGTGCCCTCGCCTGACTCGTCGTGCTGCTGCTCGCAGCGGCCGCCAGCATCATCGCGGGTATCTGTCTGGGTCCCACCAACGTCACCATTTCCCAAGCTCTCGGCGCGCTCGGGCATCACCTCCCCCAAGTCCTCTCCAGCACCGCACCAGCACACACCACACCCTGGCCCACGGATAGCACCGCAGATTCCATCGTCTGGCAGCTGCGCACTCCCCGCGTGATGCTGGCCACCGCCGTGGGCGCGGCCCTAGCTGTCACGGGCATGGTGTTACAGGCGGTGGTGAGAAACTTGCTGGCAGACCCCTATATTCTCGGCATTCATTCCCACGCCAGCTGCGGTGCCGCAGCCGCAATCGTGTTGGGCATCGGCGCGCAAGTCGGCGAATACGCCCTCCAGGGCTCGGCATTTCTCGGCGCGCTCACAGCCACCGCGATTGTCTTCGGGGTAGCGATGTCCACCGACCGCCTGTCCTCCCTGCGCGTCCTGCTGACAGGAGTGGCCAGCGGCTACGCCCTGTCCGCCGCCACCAGTTTCCTCATCTTCGCCTCCGATTCCGCCGAGGCCAGCCGTTCGGTGATGTTCTGGCTCCTCGGCTCGCTCGGCCTCGCGGCCTTCGATGGCACCCTCCTTGTCACCCTCATCGTCACCGCGGTGGTTGCCGCGGTCTTCATCCTCCTAGCCCCTCGACCAAGTCCTCCCCTTCGGCATGCATCGGCATGGAGACATCCACGCACACATCTGCTCCGCGCAGGCCTTCTTCGAGTCCTTCACCTGTGGTCAGATCTACGCCAGCCGGCCTAGATAGCCCCACCACCTGGTGGCCTGCCTTTTCTAGCTCTTCGACCACCGGCCGCTCGGCGGTACCTGTTGCTCCAATAACTGCGATCTTCAAGGCTGTCTACCTCTCTTGGGGTTGTTTTTTCCGTTGTACTCCCCGTTCTGGCGAGGCTCCACTAGTGCTGCCCCGCGCTCACATCCAATTGTTTTTCTTGAACAACAACCACAGTCCCACGGCGAAAATGACCATGATGCCCAGCGCCATTGGATAACCAAACGCCCAGTGCAGCTCGGGCATGTCATCAAAATTCATGCCATAAATGGCTGCCACCAGCGTCGGGGCAAAAAGGATTGCCGCCCATCCCGAAATCTTTTTCATCGCGTCGTTTTGTCGCTCCGAGACAAGCGTCGCGTTCACGTCGAGGATCTGCTGCATCGCTGCCCGGTACTCCAGCACCTGGTTGTTCGCGAAGGTCAGGTGATCGGTCGCATCATCCAGGTAGGCTTTGAGCTGCTTGGACATCCCTCGCTTTTCCATCTCTCGCCGCAACCCCTGCATTACTTCCATCAGCGGCGTGGTGGCGTGCTGCATATCGATAATTTCTTGGCTCAGGTGGTAAATACGCTCGGCAACGGTCTGATCGCCGGAGAAGACTTGTCGTTCAATCTGTTCCTTGTCCACCGCAATGCCTCGCAACACGGGTAGGAAGCCGTCGACGATGGCGTCCAGAAATCGGTACACAATGACCTCCGGGCGCAGGTCGAGGTCGTCTTCCTTCCCCAACAGCTCACGTTCCCATTCTTGTGGGTTGACCAGTTGCCCTTCTTTGTCGACGCCATCACGGCCGTCAATCCAACGATTGTCTTGGCACAGGATGTTCACGGACTGCGGGGTCACCACGAGGTGAAACTCGGAAAAGTCGACTTCCTCTGACTCATCGATATACCGGGTGGACCGCACGACGAGGAACAGCACGTCATCGTAAATCTCTAGCTTGGGGCGCTGTTCGCCCTGCAGAAGGTCTTCGATAAGCAGCGGGTGCAGTTTCCAGGTGTCCCCTAGTTCGAAGATATCCATCGTCGTGGGGCGGGGATAGACATTGACGACGATGCGGTTGTCCGCGCCTTGAACAAAGCGAAGGTCCTCTTGCGAATCTGGGCCGCCTGCAGTTTCCACGGGACGTCCGCAGTCTAGGTAGCGCGTGAAGCGGATGGCATTGTTGCCATTGTCCGTGGGCTGGGTTTGTGGCCTTTTTGTCATGCGGGGCACTTTCTGACTTCGCAAGTGATACGTGAAAAGGGGAAAGAAACTCGAATAAAAAGAGCCATCGTCAACCAACAGAAGTTAGTTGACGATGGCTCTCGCGCGTTAATGGAGGTGCGTGCGCGCCCAGGAGAGCGCGGGTATCACATGATGCGGCCGGTACGTTCCTTGTACTCGCGGTAGTTCTTGCGTCCGACGTGAACCAAGATGAAACCGAGGAACAGGAGTCCAAAGCCCATAACTGCCCCGGCGATGGCAAAAACTTGCCCATCGGTGCGGTAGTCATTGAACATCGAGGACAGACCCCACATCATGGTGCCGAGTCCAGCCATGGACGCCAAGATGAAGCCCATGCCGAGCCACGTGAGGGATCGCTGAAGGGAGGAGTGCGGCGCATCCAAGCTGGACGGCACGTAGCCCTCCTTGTAGAGGCGACCAATCTGGAGTTCTTGGGGAAGAGACATGACGTTTCTCCTACTTTCTAAACAGTATGACTAAATTCTAGTCATCTTTGCCACGGAAAGCGGCACGGGTGCGTTCCTTAGTGATGGCTGCCACAGCGGTCAGGGGGATGCCGGCAGGGCAGACATCCGCACACTCGCCGTACAGGGAGCAGGAGCCGAAGGTCTGCTCTGCCTCGTCGACCATCTTGCGGGCGCGGCGTCCACGCTCCTCGCGGCCCAGTGGGGACAGCGTGAGATGAACCAGCTTTGCACCGGTGAACAGATGAGAAGCGCCGTTAGGGCAGGCTGCCACACATGCGCCGCAGCCGATACATGCAGCGTGATCCAGAGCGCGCTCTGCATCGGAGTGGTTAACCAGCAGGGAATCAGCATCCGGTGCGGTACCAGCCGCAACGGTGATGAAGCCACCCTTTTCCATCACGCGATCCAGTGCGGAACGGTCCACGACCATGTCCTTGATCACTGGGTACGCAGCGGAGCGCAGTGGCTCCAGCTTGATGGTGTCGCCATCCTTGAAGGACAGCAGGCGCTGCTGACACGCAGGCTTGTTCTTGTCTGGGCCGTGGGGACGGTCATTGACCATCAGGCCACAGGTGCCACAGATGCCTTCGCGACAGTCGGATGCGAAAGCGAATGCTTCCTTGCCGTCCTCAACGAGGTTGTTGTTGACGTGATCCAACAGCTCCAGGATGGACATCTGCGGTTCAGCATCGTCAACATTGATGGATTCGAAGTGGCCTTCGGCGTGTGGGCCCGCCTGACGCCAGATTTCAAGATGCAGTTTCATTACTTGTAATTCCTTGTCATGAGCGGGATCTTGTCGAAGTACAGCGGCTCAGCGTGGCGGATGAACTTGTTTGGTCCATCTGGCTGCCATGCGGAGACGAAGCACCAGTTGTCATCGTCACGCTCTGCCTCGCCCTCTTCGGAGAGGTGATCGTCACGGTAGTGGGCACCACAGGACTCGTCGCGGTCCAGGGCGTCCACGCACATGAGCTCGCCCAGGTCCAGGTAGTCCGCAACGCGGGTTGCGTACTCTAGGGTCTGGTTCATGTAGTCCACATCGCCTGGGATGTGAACGTTGGCCCAGAAGTCCTCGCGCAGGGCGCGGATCTTCTCGATGCCGTCCTTCATGTCCTCGACGTTACGAGACACACCACAGGAGAAGTACAGGATCTCGCCGAGCTGGCGGTGGTAGTACTCAGGTCCGTGTGGGTTATCGCCCTTGATGTTCATGATCTTGTCGAAGCGAGCACGTGCGCGCTGCAGTGCTTCCTGAGCCACTGGGGAGTCAGCCTCAGGGATGGACTCGCCTAGGCGTGGTGCCAGGTAGTTCGGGATCGTGAACGGCAGGGTGAACCAGCCTTCCACAGACGAGGACAGCAGCGAGTTTGCACCCAGGCGGTTTGCGCCGTGGTACATCCAGGAAGCTTCGCCGGAGCAGAACAGACCCTGGATGGAGGTCATCTCGTTGAAGTCCGTCCACAGGCCACCCATGGTGTAGTGGCAGGTAGGGGCGATACGCATTGGGGTCTCGTAAGCAGACTCACCAATGGCCTCTTCGTACATCTGAATGAGGTTGGAGTAGCGCTCACGGATGGTGTCCTTGCCCAGGCGCTCGATGGCGTCTCCCAGGTCCAGGTACACGGAGTTCTTCATTGGACCCACGCCGTAGCCAGCGTTGATCTGCTGCGCGTTTGCACGGGAAGCAATATCGCGAGGCACCAAGTTACCGAAGGCTGGGTAGCGACGCTCCAGGAAGTAGTCGCGCTCGTCCTCCGGAATGGAGTTCGGGTCGCGATCGTCATCCTTCTTCTTTGGGGTCCAGATGCGGCCATCGTTACGCAGCGACTCAGACATCAGGATCGTCTTGGACTGCCACGTGGAGTTCACGGGAAGGCCGGTTGGGTGGAACTGCACGAACGATGGGGATGCCATGAAAGCGCCCAGCTCGTATGCACGCATGAGAGCGGATGCATTGGAGTTCTTGGCCAGCGTGGACATGTGGTACACGTTGCCGTAACCGCCGGTGGCCAGCACAGTGGCGTGGCCGGTGTGAGCGGTGAGCTCGCCGGTGATCAGGTTGCGGGTGATAATGCCCTGGCACACACCCTTGTCCACGATCAGATCAACCAGATCAGAGTGGGTGAAGATTTCCACGTTGCCTGCACCGATCTGACGGTACAGAGCAGAGGTGGTGGCCAGCTGCAGCTGCTGACCGGTTTGTCCACGGGTGTAGTAGGTACGGGAGACCTGCACACCACCGAAGGAACGGGTAGCCAAGGTGCCGCCGTACTCGCGAGAGAACGGTGCGCCCACAGCGTTCATGTGGTCGATGACCTTGGAAGATTCCATGGCCAAGCGCCAGCAGTCGTTTTCGCGGCAGCGGTAATCGCCACCCTTGACGGTGTCCTTCGCGTGCAGGTAGGTGGAGTCATTATCCAGCTTCTTGCCGCGGGAGGAGTTCACGCCACCCTGGGCAGCAATCGAGTGCGCACGACGAGGGGAATCGTGGTAGGTGAAGACCTTGACGTCGTAACCCAACTCACCGAGAGCCGCAGCTGCAGCACCGCCGGCCAGGCCGGTACCCACGATGAGGATGGTGAACTTGGAACGGTTCAGTGGAGACACCATTCCGAAGTGCTCCTTGGCGTACTGCCACTGCTGATCCTGGGATACAGCGTGTGGAGCATTGTCCTTCAGCACGGAGCCGATTGCCACGCCGGGCACGGCAGATTCCGGTGCGCTGAAAGCAGCCACTGCATCATCGTAGTTGAAGTCCGCAGTCTGGTTGTGCGGATGATTGGTAATAGCGCTCATATCTTTATCTCCTTCAGACTCGCGGTTTAGTGGCTTGCGCCAGGAACGAATGGAACCTGATCAACCCAACCAAACATCACTGCGAGAGGGATGGAGATGTTGCCGACCATGATGATCGCAGGCAACAGGTAGGAGATCCAGAGGATGACCTGACGGGTACGGTGGCCCGTCACGCCAAGGTCAGAGGAGGCGGTCCAAATACCGTGGGACAGGTGCATGAACAGGATCACCATCGCGAGGATGTAGAAGATCGCCACGCCTGGACGGGAGAAGGACTCCACGAGGTTCTGGTAGGCGGCGTGCTGGCCATCCACTGCACCCTGGAACTCGCCAGCAGCAGCTGGAGAGACTCCCAGAGTCAGATCCAAGATGTGAAAGATGATGAACAGCAGCAGCACGATGCCGGTGACCGGCATGGTGCGTGCGGTAAAGGTGTTCCAACCACCGACCATGTTCTTGCGCTTGAAGCGACCGCGGGACTGGTGAGAGCGTCCCACCAGCGCGAATGCGCACCAGACGTGGAGCACGAGGCTCAGCAGCAGGACAATTCGAGCAATCCACAACAGGGACTCGTGTGGCAAAAGTGGGTAGCCGAATTCGCGGAGGAAATCAGCGTACGCGTTGAATGATTCAGCGCCGGCATAGATCTTCAGATTGCCGAGCATGTGAACGAGGACAAACAGGCCGAAGATGATGCCAGTCACGGCCATCGTCAGCTTCATTGCCCAGGTAGGGAAGCCGGGCTTCTTGCGCAGCGGCTTAGTACTAATCTTTCCGTGAGAAATTGCCTCACGGTCGTCATATTTAACAGTCATGGCACCTCCAGTGTCATCGCTACTTTAAGTGTTGGAGGGCATGGCTCACTAGTTCACTGAAGTTAACAATGGGCACATACACCCCGTTAAGGGGGAATTTTCCGGCCTCGTCACCAAAGTGTGAACCAGGTCACTTGACAAACGGCATTTACGCAATAGTCACGTTGCGAAAAAGACGCCCCGAAGGGCGTCTTTTCATACCTTTTATATGGGTATATATCTTCTTCGTCGATTACTGGTTCGACGCCAACCTCAGTCCTCTTCAAACAGCGCCGAGTATGCACGCGCATCCTCCGCCAGTGCGCGATCGTGCGCCCGCGTCGAATCGGCAGAATCATCAGTCAGCACGGTATCTCCCTGAACAAAGACCGGCTCGCTGCCCACGGTAACGTCCTGGCCCATCACCCAGATCGGCCCCACGGTGCCCTCGCCGTCCGAAACCTTGAGCTCCACACCTTCTGGAGTCACCGTCACGTTCAAGCGATTGCCGCGCAAGGTCAGGTTGTACTCCAAGGATTCCCAACCCTCTGGCAACCGAGGACTGATGGAGAACTGCCCGTTGAAATCACGGAATCCACCAAAGCCGTACGTCAGAGCGGACCACACGCCACCGCACGATGCGATGTGTGTGCCGTCCTTCGCGTTGCCGTGCAGGTTAGCCAAATCCACAAACAGGCCACGGTAGAAGAAGTTCACGGCCTTCTCCCGGTAGCCCAGCTCTGCCGCCATGATGGACTGCACCACTGCAGACAGGGTGGAATCTCCCGTGGTCAGGCGATCGTAGTAGTCATAGTCCGCGCGCTTGTGCTCTGTACTGAAGGCCTGTCCCTGCAGGAACAGCGCAAGCACCACGTCTGCTTGCTTGACCACCTGGTACCGGTAGATGGTCAGCGGGTGATAATGCAGAAGCATTGGACGCTGTGGCCCCACCTCGGGATCATCCAGATCCCACACCTCGCGCTGCAAGAACTGATCATCCTGCGGATTCATCCCCAGCTGCTCATTGAAAGGGATGGCCATGCACTTGGCGGCCTTGCCCCACAGCTCCAGTTCCTTTTCCGTCAGCTCCGTCTGCTTCAGCAGATCGCGGTAGGCATCAGGACGGCTCACCTTCATCTGGTGCAACACCTGCGCGGCAACGCGCAGGTTATATTGCGCCATCACGTTGGTGTACAGGTTGTTGTTCACCACGGTGGTGTACTCATCCGGGCCGGTCACGGAGTGGATCTCAAAGCGATCCCCCGCCGCAGTGAAGAAGCCCAAGGACATCCAGAAGCGTGCAGTTCCCACCAAAATATGGATGCCCTGCTCCAGCAGGAAGTCCGTATCGCCCGTGGCATGCACGTACTTCATCAGCGCAAACGCGATATCGGCATCAATGTGATACTGCGCCGTGCCCGCCGCGTAATACGCACTGGACTCTTGCCCATTAATCGTGCGCCACGGGAACAGCACGCCATCGTGCGCCAGCTCTAGCGCGCGCTGCTTCGCCGCCGGCAACATGTCATAGCGGAAGCGCAGCGCGTTACGAGCAAACACCGGGTTGGTGTAGCTCAGGAACGGCAGCATATACACTTCCGTGTCCCAGAAGTAATGGCCACCGTAGCCGGCACCCGTCATTCCCTTGGCCGGAATTCCGCTGGTCTCCGCGCGAGCGGAGGCCTGGATCAGCTGGAACAGATTCCAGCGGACAGCTTGCTGAACAGCGGGCTTACCGCCAATCTTGACGTCGGAACGCTCCCAGAAACGCGCCAGCCACTCCGCCTGATTGATGGCCAGGTTGCGGAAGCCTACGGACTTGGCTCGGTTGATGGTGCGGGCGCAGCGGAAACCCAGCTCCTGCGGGGCCACGTGACGCGAAGAGTGGTAGCTAACGAACTTCTCCAGCCGCAACTTGAGACCCTTCTTGCCGTTGACGTGGTACGCCACGCTAGCCACGTCCTCCTCCACGCGGGTACTGACCTCCACGCCGGAATCCTCCGCAGATTCCGGATTAGACATATCCAGAACGTGATCCATGGACGCGGCCACGGTCATGCCAGAGTGGTTGATCTGAAAACCTAAGGTTGCGCGCTCCGGCTCCGGCTGCGACTGGTACTTCGGGATGAACACCCGCTCCACGAACTCCTCGCCACGGCGTGGATCGAAGCCTTCCTCCGCAGCCTCGCGAGCGTTGTTATCCGGGAACTCGCCCTCACCATCCTCGCGGTTGAGCAGCTGCGAGCTGATGACCACGGCAGCATCATCGTCCAGCAGCTCCACTTCCAAGCTCATGATCGCCAAGTGGCGCTCCTGGAAGCTGACCATGCGCTCAGACGTCACCCGCACATGCTTGCCGCTGGGCGTGCGCCAAACCATCTCGCGGCGCAGAATACCCTCGCGGAAATCCAAGCTGCGCCGGTAGTCCGTGACCTCGGCATTGCCCAAGCGCAGAGGCTCATCGTCAATGTAGAGGCGCATCGGCTTGCCGTCTGGCACGCTCACGATGCCCTGACCAGCACGGGCCAGGCCGTAGGCATCCTCGGCGTGCTGAATGTTCCACGTCTCGTGGACACCGTTAATAAACGTGCCGTGCTTGGAAGAATCCCGGCCTTCCTCCGGATTGCCGCGCATCCCCAGGTAGCCATTGGACAACGCGAAGAGCGTCTCCGAAACGCCCAGGTCCATCCGGTTAGGCTTGGTCTCGATAAACGCCCACTCGTCAATGGGGTTGTTCTCCCAGTCCATCTCCTCAAAAGGATTCACGTGGTGGTGCTTCTGATCCACCCGGAAATTCAGCTCCGCCAAGTTTTCCCCATCAATAGGACGATCCGGACCGTCGAAATCGTTCTCTCTGCGCTGCTTCAGAAACTTCTCCAGCTGCGAGTGATTGGTGTTGCTCAGGGACATGGACGCACTCCTTCATACCGACGTGAAAAGTAAACAGTAAAGCGCGCAAGCCACAGCCCACGCGCTCGGTCAGGCTTTAACTCTGCAGCAAATCCCCAAGATCTCGGACCACCACGTCCGCGCCCGCATCCAGCAGCGCCTGCTCCCCCGCGCCCCGATCCACGCCGATGACCAGCCCAAAGTCACCCGCTCGTCCGCTGGCAACACCGCTGGTGGCATCTTCCAGAACCACCGCATCTTCCACACCCACGCCCAGCTGCTCAGCTGCATAAGCATAGGTATCCGGCGCAGGCTTGCCCGGCAGCTCCCGGTCATTAGCCACGATGCCGTCCACAATCAGCTCAAAGCGGTCCACCAAACCGGCCGCCTCCAGCACTGGGCGCGCGTTCTTCGAGGAACTCACAATAGCCATGCGCGGCACGTCCTCGCCCGCATCCTTGCGCGCCCGCCACTCGTCCAGTAGCGCCACCGAGCCGGGATACGCCTCGACACCCTCAGAGACCAGCTTCAGGAAGTCCTCGTTCTTCCGTGCCCCCAAGCCATGGATCGTGTCCTTGTCCGCAGCATCCTCCGCGGTGCCTTCGTCCACGGTGATGTTGCGGCTTTCCAGCAGCGCGGCCACCCCTTCATCCCGACGCCGACCATCCAGGTAATCAAAGTAATCCTGCTCGGTATACGGCTCCGCACCCCGCTGCGCCAAGAAAGCACTAAACATCCTGCTCCACGCCTCACGGTGCAGCGCGGCGGTCGGAGTAATAACTCCGTCAAGATCAAACAGCAGCGCCCCGTAGCTAAACAGTGGCTTGTCGAGTTGTGGCACAGCGATCAGGTTCCTTCCCCAGAACGTTCGCGAATGAACGTTCGCGAGTAGACATTCGAAAGTGCAAAAACAACTGCGTCCCATACTAACGGGCCATAAGACATTCGGCTGCGCGCAAGAAAACGCGCAAGCTCTCAGCGCCCGCAGTCACACTGCAGGAGGAAAGCTTGCGCGTTGATAATCAGGAGGTTGGCGTCGGAAAAGAAACCACACTAACCCACCGAGGACCATTCAGGCCCTCACCGGAACAGCAACCGTTTAGGCGATGCCGTGCTTTTCCTTGAACTCGCGACGGCGAGCGTGCAGGATCGGCTCGGTGTAACCGGAAGGCTGCTCCTGACCCTTGAGGATAAGGTCCTTAGCGGCCTGGAAAGCAACGGACTCGTCGAAGTTTGGAGCCATGTTGCGGTAGGCAGCGTCGCCCTCGTTCTGACCGTCCACCTTGGCAGCCATGCGCTGCAGGGACTCGAGGATTTGCTCCTCTGTCACCACACCGTGCTTGAGCCAGTTGCTCAGCAGCTGGGAAGAAATGCGCAGGGTAGCGCGGTCTTCCATCAGGTCGATGTCATGGATATCAGGAACCTTGGAGCAACCCACGCCCTGCTCCACCCAGCGGACCACGTAGCCCAGGATGGACTGGCAGTTGTTGTCCAGCTCTTCCTTGATCTCTTCCGCAGACCAGGTGGCATTGCCCTCGCCGTTGGCAGGACCTGCAACTGGCAGGGTGAGGATCTTGCCCAAGGTGTCACGACGACCCTCGGTGCGCAGCTTCTCCTGCACCGCAAAGACGTCCACCTCGTGGTAGTGAGTAGCGTGCAGCGCAGCACCGGTTGGGGAAGGAACCCACGCGGTGGATGCGCCCTGCTTAGGCTGGCCGATCTTCTGCTCCAGCATCTCAGCCATCAGCTCGGTCATGGCCCACATGCCCTTACCGATCTGCGCCTTGCCAGGCAGGCCGTGTGCCAGGCCGGCATCCACGTTGTTGTCCTCGTAGGCGAGCATCCACTCGGACTGCTTCATCTCGCCCTTGCGGATCATTGGGCCCGCAACCATGGAGGTGTGGATCTCGTCGCCAGTGCGGTCCAAGAAGCCGGTGTTAATGAACGCCAGGCGATCCTTCACCTGGGCGATGCAGGCATCCAGGTTGGCGGAGGTACGGCGCTCCTCGTCCATCACACCCACCTTCAGGGTGTAGCGAGGCAGATCCAGCAGGTCCTCGATAGCGGCGAACAGATCGTTGGTGTACGCCACCTCTTCTGGGCCGTGCTGCTTTGGCTTCACGATGTAGATGGAGCCCTGGCGGGAGTTGCGCAGGTCATTGTCCTTATCGATGCCAGGGATGGCACATGCAGCGGTGATGACACCGTCCATGATTCCCTCGAAGACCTCTTCGCCATCCTTGTCCAGGATCGCTGGGTTCTGCATCAGGTGACCCACATTGCGGACGAACAGCAGGGAGCGGCCGTGCAGGCGCAGCTCGGAGCCATCGCGACCGGCGTAGGTGCGGTCTGGGTTGAGGGTACGAGTGAAGGACTTGTCGCCCTTTTCGATCTTCTCGGACAACTCGCCGGTGTTCAGGCCCAGCCAGTTGCGGTAGCCCAGGGTCTTGTCGGTGGCATCCACGGCTGCCACGGAATCCTCGAAGTCCATGATGGAGGAAACTGCTGCTTCCACCACGATGTCCTTCACGCCAGCCTTATCGGTGCTGCCAACTGGGGACTCTGGATCAATCTGAATGTCCAGGTACAGGCCGTTGTTGCGCAGCAGGATGCTGGTTGGGTTTTCCTTGTCACCGGCGTAACCAACGTAAACGTCTGGCTCCTGCAGGCGGACTTCGTTGCCATCGATCGTGGCGGTGAACTGGCCGGATGCGATGGAGTATTCGGTGACGTCCTTGTGGGAGCCGGACTCGAGTGGCACGGCGCGGTCCAGGAACTCACGGCTCCACTCGATGACCTTGTCGCCGCGGACCTTGTTGTAACCCTTGCCCTTTTCCTGGCCGTTCTCCTCGGAGATGGCGTTGGTGCCGTAGAGGGCATCGTAGAGGGAACCCCAACGTGCGTTAGCAGCGTTCAGAGCAAAACGTGCATTCAGGATGGGCACCACGAGCTGTGGGCCAGCGGTGCGGGAGATCTCGGTGTCAATGTTCTCAGTAGAGATCTCGAAATCGCCGGGCTCTTCTGCGAGGTAGCCAATTTCCTTCAGGAAGCTGGTGTACTCCTCGGCGTTCTGCTCACCCTTGTGGGAGCTGTACCACTCGTCCAGCTTGGACTGGAGTTCATCGCGCTTGTTCAGCAGTTCGCGGTTGCGGGGGGTAAATTCCTCGACGATCTTGCCGAAGCCGTCCCAGAAAGCCTTCTGCTGCTCTTCGCTTTCCTTACCAATACGGGAGAGCACTTCGCTATTGACGAAGTTGTACAGAACCTCGGAAACCTGCAGGTTGCCGGCCTGTACGCGTTGCGTTGCTTGGGGTTCAGTCATTACTACACCTCTATCTTTCGGATGAGTACTTATGTCTCCACCCTAGGTGACGGCTGTCACGGTTGGGATAATTCTTCCCCCTGCCCCACTCTTGGCACCCCCGCCTCGGGGAAGTTTCGGAAATGTTGCGGTGCGGTTACCTCTATGTCTTTCTATTTTCGACGCCAAACACCACCCCTTCAGCTTTCGCAAAATCCCCAGCTTGGCACGCAACGGGTGGATAGTAAGACTTGAACAGCACCGGAATGCAATGTTTAAAACTTCGCAAACTTTGCAAATTGGGTAGGCACCCCCACACATAATTTGAACCGTATGCAGCATTGACGTGGATTTTTACCTTGGTATCTTGGGGATTAGCGACATGGGCACACCTTTCACCGATGCGCCGCCACTGTCCGCGAAATCCTTAGCGGTTTCGCACACAGTTGGATGAGAGCGAACACTCGGGAGTCACGGTTGCCGCAGGTCGTGCACGTTCAGAGCAGCTACGCACTGGAACACCAAGCACAATTTCCACTTTAAGGAAGTGAACTACCAGATGACTAACACTGGCAAGCCACGTACCGCAGCAGAGATCCAGAAGGATTGGGACGAGAACCCACGCTGGGCTAACATCACGCGCGATTACACCGCACAGCAGGTTGAAGACCTTCAGGGCACCGTCGTCGAGGAGCACACCCTCGCACGTCGTGGCGCTGAGATCCTCTGGGACGAGGTCACCAAGGGCGGCGATTACTACATCAACTCCCTGGGCGCCCTCACCGGTAACCAGGCTGTTCAGCAGGTCCGCGCTGGCCTGAAGGCTGTTTACCTGTCCGGTTGGCAGGTTGCAGGTGATGCAAACCTCTCCGGTCACACCTACCCAGACCAGTCCCTGTACCCAGCTAACTCCGTTCCTTCCGTGGTTCAGCGCATCAACAACGCTCTGATGCGTGCTGATGAGATCGCTCACGTTGAGGGCGACACCTCTGTTGACAACTGGCTCGTGCCAATCGTTGCCGACGGCGAAGCTGGCTTCGGCGGCGCGCTGAACGTTTACGAGCTGCAGAAGGCCATGATCAAGGCCGGCGTTGCAGGTTCTCACTGGGAGGACCAGCTCGCTTCTGAGAAGAAGTGTGGACACCTTGGTGGCAAGGTGCTGATCCCTACCCAGCAGCACATCCGCACCCTGAACTCTGCTCGCCTGGCAGCAGACGTTGCTAACACCCCAACCCTGGTTATCGCTCGTACCGATGCCGAGGCTGCTACCCTGCTGACCTCCGACGTTGACGATCGCGACAAGCCATTCCTGACCGGCGGCCGTACCGCTGAGGGCTTCTACAACGTGCAGAACGGCATCGAGCCTTGTATCGCACGTGCGAAGGCTTACGCTCCTTACGCTGACCTGATCTGGATGGAGACCGGTACTCCTGACCTGGAGCTGGCTAAGAAGTTCGCTGAGTCTGTTCGCTCCGAGTTCCCAGACCAGATGCTGGCCTACAACTGCTCCCCTTCCTTCAACTGGTCTGCACACCTGGACGATGACACCATCGCCAAGTTCCAGAACGAGTTGGGCGCAATGGGCTTCAAGTTCCAGTTCATCACCCTGGCTGGCTTCCACACCCTGAACTACTCCATGTTCGATCTGGCTCACGGCTACGCCCGCAACCAGATGTCCGCATTCGTGGACCTGCAGAACCGCGAGTTCAAGGCTGCCGAAGAGCGCGGCTTCACCGCTGTGAAGCACCAGCGCGAGGTTGGCGCTGGCTACTTCGACCGCGTTGCTACCACCGTGGATCCAAACTCCTCCACCACTGCTCTGAAGGGCTCCACCGAGGAGGGCCAGTTCCACTAAACCGCTGATTATCTCGGTTGATTCTCTTCACTGAGGAAACACGCCAGATAGCAGCAGGTTCATAGCGAACTGTGCACACGAGGCAGGACGGGCTTTCTAGCCCGTCCTGCCTTTTCATATCTGTAGGTGACATGCCACTGACGCTCACGGCTATGATTGCCGCATGAGCAATACGGATGCCCACCCTTCGGAGATACTGTGCCGCGGAGGTGGCTGCGCAGATGCGACCAGTACTGCAGCTGGCTACGTTCCCGTGGAAATCATCACCGCTCGGGACGTTCCACTCGGTGGTCCGCGCGCGATGAACGTCCGCCGCACGCTGCCCCAGCGCAAGCGATCCCTCATCGGCGCCTGGTGCTTCGCTGATCACTACGGCCCGGATGATGTCTCACGCACCGGCGGGATGGATGTTGCCCCGCACCCGCACACTGGCTTGCAGACGGTCAGCTGGCTGTTCGAAGGTTCCATCGCCCATATCGATTCGGGTGGAAATTCCGGCACGGTTCTACCCGGCGAGGTCAATCTCATGACCGCGGGAGCGGGCATCTGCCACTCCGAGACTTCCACGAAGGACGTCTCCACCATGCACGGAGTCCAGCTCTGGGTCGCGCTGCCGGAGAGCGCGCGTTCCACTGCTCCCCGCGCATTCGAGCACTACACCCCGCCCGTCACTGACCTCGACGGCGGATCGGCCGTGGTGTTCCTCGGCGATCTTGCTGGTAGCCACAGCCCGGTGGAGACCTTCACCCCACTGCTCGGCGCCGAGCTCCGCATCGATCCGCATGCAGAAATCACTGTGAATGTGCAGGAGTCCTTCGAGCACGGTCTTCTTGTCGACGCAGGCAGCGTCACCCTCGAAGGAATCTCTATCCCTCAGGCTGGAATCGGCTACACGGGCGTGGGCGCGCACACGCTGCACATCCGCAATGATTCCGATGATCCTGCGCGAGCCATTCTGCTCGGCGGCGAACCTTTCGCGGAGGACATCGTGATCTGGTGGAACTTCGTGGGCCGGTCCAGTGAGGAAATCGCTGAATACCGCGAGCAGTGGCAGCAACGCACGGAGCGCTTTGGGCAGGTCGAAGGCTATGTGGGCCACGGTGGGCCGGACCAGAACGCCGATGGCATGAGCTGGCTTCCCGCACCTCGCCTGCCCAATGGAATCATCAAGGCGCGGAAGAATCCGTCACCAGAAGCGCGCCCCGATCTGCCTGAAGCTGGCAGTAGCTCCTCCCTGCGCTAACACAATCCACGGCTAAGTAGAGTGGCCATTGATCTCGGATGGCCACCAGAATTTTTCTCCCAGCAACTGCACCACTGCCGGTATCAGCAAGGTGCGCACGATCAAAGTGTCCAGTAGCACGCCGATGAAGATAACGATCCCGACCTGAGCCAGAACCACCAGTGGAAGTACTCCCAACGCTGCAAAAACTGCGGCGAGAAGTATTCCTGCCGAGGTAATGACACCTCCTGTGGCCGATAGTGCGTTGAGAACTCCGTTCCTCGTGCCGTGCTGCGTGGCTTCTTCTCTGGTTCGAGTGATGAGGAAGATCGTGTAATCAATTCCCAAGGCCACAAGAAAGACAAAGGCATAGAGTGGCGTGGTATCAGCGAAAGCCTCAAAGCAAAAGATGTAGGTGGAAATCCACCAGCCCAGGCCCAATGCTGCCACGTTGGTCAACAACACAGTGGCAACCATGATCAGTGGTGCGAGGAAGCTGCGTAGAACAATCACCAAAGCGATGAAAACCAAGAGAAGCACTGTGGGGAAGATCAACAGACGGTCGTCGGCAGAGGATTGCTCTTGATCATGCAGCTGCGCATCTTGGCCACCCACGCGAGCTTCCGAATAATTCGATTCGGCGATGAGTTCTCTCAGTTCAGCGGTACCAAAGCCAGAAACATTGAGAACTTCCCACTCTCCGACCGGATCCGCTGCTTGAACCACAGCTCCCTTTGCTCCAAGAGCCGCCGTTAACCCTTCGGAATCATGGGTAATCACCTTGGCCGGCGTGGCATCTTGTCCAGGAAACTTTTCCGCCAGGCGATCTGCGGCAGATATCGATTCTGGCGTATCGATGAATTGATCAGATTGGGTTAGCCCGGTTGAGATGCCCATGGCTCCCGCACACGCAGTTCCCAAAATGATCATGGCAACCACTACTACAGCCACAGGGCGCTTTTTAACGAACTTCCCCACCGAATCCCACATGCGGTGATCTGTTGCTTCACCCACCGTCGGCTTCTTCGGCCAGAAAATCCATCGGCCGCACAGCACCAAAAAACCGGGGAGTACTAGCGCACCAAACACCAGCGCAATGATGATGCCCACCACAGATGCCAAGCCCAATCCGCGGGTGGTGGGCACGGCGGAGAGCAGGAGGCATGAGACGCCGACAAGTACCGTAACCGCAGACATCGTCACTGCTTTTGCAGTGGGAGTCCATGCAGCGGCCATAGCCTCGAAGCAAGATGTGTGACGATGCAACTCGTCGCGGTATCGCGAAATCAGCAAAAGCGCGTAATTGGTTCCCGCTCCGAATACCAATACCGAGAGAATTCCGGAAACTGACTCATTCCACGGCACTCCAACTGCAGAGAGCACCCAGGTGAACACGATTTGGGCCAGACGATCCGCGATCGCGATAACCACCAGAGGAACGACCCACAAGATGGGAGAGCGGTACGTAACAATCAGAAGCACCGCGATGATCGCGGCTGTCACACTCAGCAGGAGAAAGTTCGCCCCGGAGAAAACGTCCACCAGATCTGCAGAAACTGCCGCAGGCCCAGTTACAAACGTCTCCACCCCCTCCGGCGCATTCGCAGCGAGCTCAGTCCGCACATCGAAAACTCTTTGTGCCCCCTCTTGTGCACCTTCATCTGGGACTTCAAAAGGAATGATGGCGGCAGTGGAATCATCGTTGGGAATAAGCGGCCCACCTAGATCCATAGCTAACCCCTGCAATTTCCCCAGATCAAGCACCTTGCCCGTCGCGGAATCCAACAGTGCAATGGCAGTCTGGGCATCGTCTCCGGAACGTTGCTCAAGGACTTCCGCAACAAACTTGGAGTCCGTTCCATCCGGAAGGCTGGTAGTTGACGATTGCGGCTGTTCCATTGCGCCGATGCCCATGGCCAAGCCAGCCAAGACAACAAGCACAAGTGCGACCCACCGAGGCGACTTGATCGATGAAACGGTCATAGCAACTCTCCTCTGTACGCGGATTCCCAATCTTGCTTCGGCGAAATACATCCCACTCTAGGTGCCCGAAATACCTGGCAAATTCTCTCACAGAGATTCGGTTACGCAAGTGCCCCACCTAAAGATACTGTTAGCTTCATGAGCTCCGAGCATCCTGACACTGACCGCACCTTCGTGGGGTCTCGTCTACGACAGCTGCGAAAGGAACGGGATATCTCCCAGGCGCAGCTCGCTCAGACCCTGCACCTTTCGGCCAGCTACGTCAATCAGATCGAGCACGACGTGCGACCCCTGACCGTCAAAGTCTTGGAGCGCATCACCGAGGCTTTCGGCGTAGACGCCACCTTCTTCGCCGCAGAAGACTCCACTCGCCTGCTCGCGGAGCTGCAAGACGTGGTCATGGACCGAGAAATCTGTCCCGCCCCGCTCGACGTGGTGGAGCTGGCATCCTTGGTGCGCAACCACCCGTCAGTCGCTCGCGCCATGGTGGACATGCACTCGCGCTACCGCAACGTCTCGGACAAACTCACGCTGGCTACAGAGGAACGCATCCAGGGTTCTGCAGTGATGTCCATTACCCCGCGTGGCGAGCTGTTCGGCCGAGCCTCTGGCCCCGAGGTATTCAGCATGCCGCACGAGGAGGTCCGCGATTATTTCTATTCGCGCCAGAATTACGTCGACGTCCTAGACGTGCAGGCCGAGAAACTCTCACACACCCTCCAGCTGGGCAATCATCAGATCCGTCACACGGAGGACATCCTCGCCAACCGCCTGCAAAGCGAACACAGCATCCCCGTGGTTTACTCTCCTAATTTGGGCGATACTCAGCACACCTTCGACCAGCAGACGCGCAAGATCTACGTGTCCTCGAAGATGCGCCCCGGTCAGATCGCATTCCGCCTCGCCACGGAACTGGCCTACCTCGAAGCCGGGGACACCATCTCCTCGCTCGTAGAACTTGGCCACTTCACGTCAGAGAGCTCGCAGGCACTAGCTTCCCGCGGTCTCGCCACCTACTGGGCCGCAGCACTGCTGCTGCCCTACGGTATGTTCCACGCCTCAGCAGAAGAATCCCGCTATGACCTAGAATTCCTCATGCGCGACTACGGCGTGGGCTACGAAACGGTCTGCCACCGCCTGTCCACCCTCCAGCGCCCCAGCCTGCGCGGCATTCCCTGGACATTCGTGCGCGTGGACCGCGCAGGCAACATGTCCAAGCGGCAATCCGCCTCCGGTCTGCACCTGTCCCACTCCGGCGGTACGTGCCCGCTGTGGAACGTCTACGAGACCTTCTCCTACCCCGGCAAGATCATGCGGCAGATGGCGCAGATGCCAGATGGCCGCAGCTATCTCTGGATCGCGCGCACCGTCAACCACCACCGCTCCGCGTGGGGCCAGCCCGGCAAGATGTTCGCCATCGGACTGGGCTGCGAGCTCAAGCACGCCTCCCGCACCGTCTACGCAGATGGCCTCGACCTCGCAGATCCCAACGCCGCCACCCCAATCGGCTCCGGTTGTCGCATGTGCCCCAGAGACAACTGCCCCCAGCGAGCATTCCCGCCGATCCACCGCCCCATCACTGTGGATGCGCATAGCTCAACGGTGTCGCCTTACTAGTCCGCACAGAGATTGGCGTCGAAAAGAAAAAGAAACCGGGCCCACCTGCCACGATAAGCAGATAGACCCGGCCTAGCACCGCGAAGGTTACAGGTTGATCATGTGACCTTCGATGCCCTCGGCAGCTTCCTTCATCGCCTCGGACAGCGTTGGGTGCGTGTGCACGTTGCGGCCGATCTCACCGGCGGTGAGGTCGAAACGCTGCGCGAGAGTCAGCTCTGGGAGCAACTCGGAGACATCAGGTCCCACGAGGTGTCCACCGATGAGCTCGCCGTACTCGGCATCCGCGATGAGCTTCACGAAGCCTACGCCGTGACCCAAGCCAGCAGCCTTGCCGTTGGCGGAGAATGGGAAGGAAGAGACCTTGATCTTGCGGCCTTCCTCCTCTGCCTTCTTCTTGGCCTGCTCCTCGGTATAACCGAAGGATGCCACCTGCGGGGAGCAGAACGTTGCGCGAGGCATGTTCATGTAATCGCCCAACAGCTGAGTTTCCGCACCAGCCATGACCTCGGCAGCAACCACGCCCTGCGCCTCGGCCACGTGGGCCAGCTGCAACTTGGCGGTGACATCGCCGATGGCGTAGATGCCATCAACGTTGGTGCGCATGTGGTCATCGATATCGATGGCGCCTCGCTCGGTGAGCTTCACGCCCGTGTTCTCCAGGCCAAAGCCCTCCACACGAGGGGCAAAGCCGATGGACACCATCACGCGGTCAGCCTTGAGGGTTTCGGACTTCTTGCCGTCTGCAGACTCGATGTCTACCTCGACGCCCTTGCCCTCGCCGTTGTCACGAACCTCGGTGGTCTTGTAACCGGTCTTGAGCTTCACGCCCAGCTTCTTGTACTGCTTGGCGATCTCCTTGGAGACGTCCTTGTCCTCGTTAGGCAGAACGCGATCCATGAACTCGACGATGGTGATATCTACGCCGAAGTTAGCCAGCACGTAGGCAAACTCCATGCCGATGGCGCCGGCACCAATGATCACCATGGAATCTGGCTTGTCGGCATTCAGGATCTGCTCTTCGTAAGACACGATGTTTCCGCCCAATTCCACACCAGGAATGGAGCGGACCACGGAACCGGTAGCGATGATGCAGTTGTCAAAGGTGATGGTCTTGCCAGCATCATCACCATCGGAAACCTCAATGGTCTTGGCATCCTTGAAGGATCCCTTGCCGTTGATCTCCTGAATCTTGTTCTTCTTCATCAGGTAGTGGACGCCCTTGACGATGCCGTCCGAAACCTTGCGGGAACGCTGGTGAGCCACCCCAAAGTCCATGGAGATGTTTTCACCCGTGATGCCATAGGTCTTAGCCTCACGAGTGATGGTGTGAGACAGCTCCGCGTTACGAATCAGTGCCTTAGAGGGGATACAACCAACGTTGAGGCACACACCACCCCAGTATTGCTTCTCGATAACGGCGGTTTTCAGGCCCAGCTGGGAGGCACGAATTGCCGCCACATATCCGCCGGGTCCTGCTCCGAGTACTACTAGATCATAATGTTCAGCCACGATGCCCAAGGATACGCGCCTAAAACATGACTGTCTCCCCACCCATAAACAAGTAGGTAGGGAGACAGGGGAACTACATAGTTAAGGTGGCGCTCTCCTAGGGCATCAACCCTGGAGAGCAGCTTGGGGACTACCCCAAGAAGGGCTGAATCAGCGTCAGAGTATCGACGAAGATTCCGCTTCCGAAGGTCTTAAAATCCCTGGTGAGGCTAGAGAGGGAATCGGTTGAGATGAGGAACTCTTCATTAAGGAAGGACTCAGGCAGGCTGTTGATCAGTGAGGTCATGGTTTTCTCCAGTGAAGGGCGAATGAACAGAGAAGAAAGTGAGAATGCTTTCTCGATCAGCTGAACAAACAAACAAAGAAAACTGATAGAAAAGCAACAATCGCTCATATTTTGGCAGACTTTCCTGTGTTGCGCACCTCCAACACATAAGGAATTTTCCCACCGCAACCAGGTTTTGCAGGTGACGTTGAGCGAGCTGACAGTTTCTTGCCAACTTGCCTTACTTTTTCCCTACGGACACTGTAATGTCCCATTTTGTTATGGCCTTATTCCCGCCAGCAGCTTGAAACAAGGGGCAGCCGCCTTCGGTTGAAAGCTCCGTTTTGGCGAGAGTGGCCGTTTACTTTCCATCGAAGATGCACCACGCGTGTTGATTCGGTTTACAACTTTCCAAAGGTTCTGAAATGAAGCGCACCATCTTCCGCGCCACTGCCGCAGCCATGGCGGTACTGGCACCCGTGACCGCCACTACTCTTGTCGCTCCAGCCGCGCAGGCCGCGGATGCCGCCGCACCTCTAGAGGTCAAGGCAACTCCCGTCACCTACCAGAACGGTGCGGGTGAGGATGTCACGTACACGGATTACACCGGTGCTACGCCGAACCAGCCAGCCACCAAGACTCAGTGGCGCTCCATCATCCAGGATTACAACCGCGCTGGCTATGACAACGTGCGCGAGGTGTGGGCATGGTCTGAGGCCATGCAGCGCAACATTCCTCTGGTTCTGATCCAGCCTCTGGCCAAGGAGAAGCGCACGAACGCTCCTACCTTGTACCTCATGAACGGCGCTGACGGCGGCGAAGGCCGCGCAAACTGGTTGGCACAGACGGACGTTATCGAGTTCTGGGGCGGCAACGAGGGCAAGCGCCCGGACCAGAAGAAGTCTCGCAACAACCCCAACGGCCCACTGACCTCCCCAGGCATCGGCGCCAACATCGTCATTCCTATGGCTGGCGCATTCTCCTACTACACGGACTGGAACAGCGAAGTTCCTGCACTGCAGGGTGACGGACAGGGTCCTCAGAAGTGGGAAACCTTCATGACCAAGGAACTGCCTGCTGCAATGGAGGGCTTCCAGCAGGATGGCGCCACCATCGCTAGCGGTGTCAAGGCAGTTGCCGGCATGTCCATGACCGGCACCACCTCTCTGCTCTACGCAGAGCACAACCCTGACATGTACAACGCTGTGGGCTCTTTCTCCGGCTGTGCAGAGACCATCAGCCCAATGGGCTCCACCTTCGTCAATGTCACGCTCAACCGCGGCGGCGCGAACATCGATCAGATGTGGGGTGGCCTGAACATGGACACCGCTCGCTACAACGATGCGCTGCTGAACGCAGAGAAGCTGCGCGGACAGCAGAACGTCTACGTATCCAACGGCACCGGACTGGCCGGTCGCCATGACCTGCCAAGCTCCCCTCGCGTCAACGGCAACCTGTCCGCTTCCGGCCAGGTCATCGTGGAAGGCGGCATCATCGAGGGCGCTACCAACGCATGTACCCACAACTTGGCTAACCGCACCAACCAGTTGGGTATCAACACCATCAACTACAACTTCCGCCCACAGGGCACCCACCAGTGGGGCTACTGGCAGGATGACACCCGCGACTTCTGGAATGACCTGGTCACCGGCCTGGGCACCGGCGCAGTGCAGCCGGACAGCGCTAATGATCCGTACCACTACGTCAACGGCGGCTCCGGCTCTTCCGCAGATCTGCCTGACTTCGCTCCGCTGAGCAACTAAACGCACAGCAACTAGAAGCTGAGCAACTAGCTCAACACGTTCCATCACAAAGGGGAATAACCGCCAATTGGCAGGTTATTCCCCTTTGCGTATGCCCAGCTAGTAGGGTGCATGTGTGAGTAAATCAAGGCCGTTGCGCAGTACCCCGATCGATGGAGCTCGCGACCCGTACACGGGCGTGGACTACAACTTGGGATTCCATATCCACTCGTATGACTTGGATCTGGATTACAACGCCGGTCCCAACCACCTCAATGCCACCGCCGTGCTAGCCATTGAGAACTACCGCGAGCTAAAGACTCTGACCGTGGATCTGGCCAGCAGCCTGCGCGTATCTCGCGTGACCCTGACCGGGCACGGACAAGCCTCCACCCAGCCCGAACTGCTGGAAATCCGCCGCTACCGCCACAGTGGCAACAAGCTGCACGTGACCTTCGTCAACGAGCTTCCTGCGGATCTAGTCTTCGATCTGACCGTGAAGTACTCCGGCAATCCCCGTCCTCTGCGCTCCCCATGGGGCGAAGTGGGATGGGAAGAAACGGACGAAGGCGCCCTCGTCGCTGGCCAACCCAATGGCGCTCCCAGCTGGTTCCCCTGCGATGACACTCCGGATGAAAAGGCTCGTTACCGCACCCGCATCACCACGCATCGTGATGTCACCGCCGTGGCCACGGGCGATCTAGTCAGCGAAAAGGCGTCAGGTGTCAAGATCACACGCGAGTTCGTGGTGGACTACCCCATGTCCACTTATCTGGCAGCGGTCTACATCGGCCCTTTTACGCACGAGGATCTCCGCCCCGCCACCGTGGGTCGTAAGGAGGTTCCGGTGGGCGCTTGGTTGCCTTCGGGAACCCCGGAGGCAAAGCAGGTTCGCGAGCGTTTCCACCATGATTTCCGCGCGCAGTCGGAGATGGTCGAGGCGTATAGCCAGATGTTCGGCGCCTATCCCTTCCCCGCCTACGAGGTGGTGGTGACCTCCGAGGAGATGGAAATCCCTCTGGAGGCCCAGGCCATGAGTATGTTCGGTTGCAACCACGCGGATGGCAACGGCACGTGGGAGCGATTGATCGCCCACGAGTTGTCCCACCAGTGGTTCGGCAACTCTGTGGGCCTGGTGGAATGGCGCGATATTTGGCTCAACGAAGGCTTTGCTTGTTATGCGGAGTGGCTCTGGTTTGAGCATTCGCAGCAGATCCCGGCGGCTCATCACGCGTGGGTGCACTATCGCAAGCTGCTGCAGAAGCCGCAGGATCTCCTGCTCGCGGACCCTGGCACTGCGGATATGTTCGATGACCGCGTGTACAAGCGCGGCGCGTTGACGGTGCATGCGTTGCGCATGATGCTGGGCGATAAGGCCTTCTTCCCTCTGGTCGAGCGCTGGACCACCGAGCACAAGATGGGCTTGGTGGAAACGCGCGATCTGGAGAATCTGGTGGCCAGCGTGCTGGTGGAGCATCGTTTGTGTGCCTCCGCCGAGGAGGCCTCGGAGCGTACGAGTGCTTTCTTCGACGCCTGGCTCCGGGCCTATGAACTCCCCGATTTCCCGCTGCCTTCCCCCGACGTGCAGACCAACGGTTCTGCCGAAGCTGCGCCTCTGAATCTCACCGACGCTGACTTTGCCGCTCTCCCCGCGGGTACCAGCGTGGATGACGAGTAGCACCTCGTAGTACACCACTTTTGCCATGCGCTCTTTGACCTTTGCCACGATCGCCGTTGCCCTCGCGGGCTATGCGGTGATTTTGGTGGCGGCTCGGGGGCTCTCAGCCTCTGACTATGAAGCGTTCATGGTCTATTGGGGTCTGTTCTTCGCGGTAACGGGGCTGCTGGACGGCTTGCTTCAAGAAACCGCGCGAGCCGTCACGGCGCAACGGACGAACCCCACAAGCCATAAGCGGATTCACGCGATTCCTTTTCGTCTGACGTCCGTTTTTGCACTCGTCACCGGCCTGCTCGCCGCTGCTTCCGCACCGTGGTGGGCTCCTGTGGTCAGCCCGGACTTAGAGGTATGGGGCGCTGTCCTGTTTGTGTTGGGGCTGGTGGCCTATGCCTTCCAGGCCACCGTGTGTGGGCTGATTTCCGCCGCGCACAAGTGGTCCACGTTCGCGTGGCTGATCACCATTGACTCGGTGATCCGCCTGGCTCTGGCCGTCTGGGCATGGATGGTGGGATGGGAACTGCTGTCGTTTCTCATCGTTACGGTGATCGGCGCGCTCACGTGGCTGGCCATTCTTTTCGTCTCGCCCGCCACCCGTTCTTTGCTTTCTGATCGTGCCGACGTCACTGCTGGCTCTTTTATTAATCGCAGCCTCAAGGCCATGATCGCCAGCGGGGCCAACGCGATGATCATCACCGGTTTCCCGGTGTTGCTGAAGTTCACTGCGGGCGCGGACATCGCCGCTGGGGCTTTGGCCGCAACCATCACTGCGGTCACGCTGACTCGTGCACCGATCCTAGTGCCGATGCAACGCTTCCAACCAGCACTGATTGTGCACTTCACGAAGAACCGCGATCGAGTGGTTCGTGCAGCTACGCTTCCGATGTTGGCTGTGGTGGCTATCGCGCTTATTGGTGGCGTGGCCGCATACCTGGTGGGCCAGCCTCTGATGAACCTGTTCTTCCCCGCAGATCTGGTGGTATCCCCTGGGGCCCTGGCGATTCTGACTGTGGCATCAGGCTCTACTGCCCTGCTAATGATCAGCGGTTCGGCGGCTCTGTCCTCGGACAAGCACACGCTTTACGTCATGGGCTGGATCGTGGCCACGTGCGCCACCGTGGCTCTGTTGACCGTGAATGGTTCACCAGAGGTGCGCTCAGCACTGGGCTTGGGTATTGGACCCTTGATCGGTGTGGCGGTGCAGATGAGCGTGTTGTGGGCGAGTGGGCGTCGGAAAGAAAACCACATCTAGGCGCTGGGAGCCGGCAGGAAACGGCGAGAAAACACCGTGACCACCACCAAAGAAATCACGGCCATCACCGCGCCGAATCCCAACATCATCGGGTACGTGAACCACTCGTTGAGGCGAGTGAGAATCATCGGAAAGAAAAAGCCGATGTAGGTCACCGCGTAGTAGACGGCGGTTAGTCCACCGAGGTCATTGGGACCGGCAATGTGCTGCACCTCGCCGAGACAAGAAACCATGCACATACCAAAGCCCAGGCCCAGAATCAGCGAGCTCAGCACGACCTTCCACATGACCACATCGGTGGCGGTCCACGTGGCCAACGTCATGCCCACGATGGTCAGAACCAAGCCCACCTGTTGGCCCTTGGCGCTGTACGCATTGTCCAGCAGATGATTGAACTGCTGGATCGTAAAGCCCAGCATGAGGGCCACGGCCGTGACGATCGCGGAAAACGCAATGGGGAAGCTGACATCGTCCTGCACCAAGCTCGGCATGATGGCGTAAGACACTCCCGCACAACCGAAGACCCACGGCGCGGCAGGAATCACTGCCAACAGGAAACGCGGATTCTTCACGCTCGGGATGCGCAGATCGCTCCAGAAAGAGCCCTTGACCCGCAGATGCGCGGACTGGCGAGTCTCCGGCACGGTCAGCATGCCAATCACCGCCGCCACCGAAACCAGTGCGTGCACCACATAAGGAATCTGGCCAGGATGAGGACCCCATTCTGCCAGCAACCCGGCGATCAGCGCGCCTAGAGCAAAACCGCCAGTCATGGACATGGTGGAACGCTTGGCACCTGAACCTTCCTGGACAGAAGAATCAAAAGCCGGCGTGGACAACTCCTTGATCCAGGAGCCACCAGCAGTCATGGCCATGCCGATAGAAATGCCTGAAAGCACGCGACCCGCGAAAATCAACGGCTCGCTGGCCTCACCCAGGGCGATCAGCACGCTAGCCAGCAAACCCACGATGGGCGCGGGCAGCATGACCACCTTGCGCCCATAACGGTCCGAGAGCGGACCGGCCAGCAGCAGGGATACCGCGATGCCCACGGCGTAGGAAGCCAACAACGAATCGACGAACACCGGAGAGAACGTGGACTCTCCACGGTAGAACACCATCATGGGAGTGAACTCGTTGCCGCCCCAGGCAACGGCCACCACGGCAAAGGCAACTAGCTTCCAGGAATTGTCCACTCTAGGCATGAGGGACATAGTAGACCTTTGCCACGACATGCAATCTAGACAGTATTAAGTTTCTATAGCTTCCGTGCTTTAGGGTGCACATGTGGATAACATGGGGTATATGTCACAAGAAAACTCTGATGTAACGCAGACTACTGCTGAAACTTCCAAGGGAACGCCTGCTCCAGAAACGCTGTCGAACACTCCAGATCCTGATCTGGCTAAGGAAGTTGCCCGTGACTTCCAGTTCGTTCTCGACGGCGAATTCCCCGAGACTCGCGACAAGATTCGCGAGATGCTCAACGTCGAGGAGATGCTCCCCTCCTTCGGCTTGTCTCTGGAAGAGTCTCGCGCCAACATCACCGGCAAGCTCCAACAAGTCATGGAGTCCGGCCTGCCTCGCGGAGTCTTTAAGGAAGAGCAGGGTGGCACCGGAGAAACCGGCCCTTCCCTGACCTCCATCGAGATGCTGGGTCACGTTGACCTCTCCCTGATGGTCAAGGCCGGCGTGCAGTGGGGACTGTTCGGTGGCGCCGTGGGCAACCTCGGCACCGAGCGTCACCAGCAGATGGTGACCGACCTGATGAACTTGGATGCCCTCGGCTGTTTCGCCATGACCGAGCGCGGACACGGCTCCGACGTGCAGTCTTTGGAGACCACCGCTCATTACGACCCAGAGACCAAGGAGTTCATCCTGAACTCCCCTACGGCCTCCTCTGAGAAGTTCTACATCGGCAACGCTGCTCGCGATGGCCGTTGGGCAGCCGTGTTCTGCCAGCTCTACACCAAGGATTCCGAGGAATCTAAGGGCGTGCACTGCATCCTGGCCCGTATCCGAGAAGACGACGGATCCCCCGTAGAGGGCGTGCGCATTGGCGACCACGGCTTCAAGGGTGGCCTGGCCGGTGTGGATAACGGCACCATGATGTTCGATAACTACCGCGTGCCTCACGAGGCTCTGCTGAACCGCTTCGCCGATGTGGATGAAGAGGGCAACTACTCCTCTCCTATCGAGAACTCGAACCGTCGCTTCTTCACCATGCTGGGCGCACTGGTTCGTGGTCGCGTGACCGTGGGTGCTGCTGCCGGATCCGCCGCTCGCACCGCACTGGACATCGCCACGACCTACGCCAACCTGCGTCGCCAGTTCGCGTCTGACGATTCTTTACCAGAAAATAAGCTCATCGAACACCGCAAGCACCGCCTGCGCTTGATCCCAGCAATCGCGAAGTCCTACGGTTTGCAGCTGGCGACGAACAAGCTGATCTCTCGCGTTCACGAGCTGGATCAGTTGGGTATCGACCCAACCAACATGAGTGACAAGGAGCAGGCTGACCAGCGCGAGCTCGAGGCTCACGCCGCTGCTCTGAAGGCCGCAAACACCCGCCATGCCACGGACACTATCCAGGACATGCGCGAGGCCTGCGGTGGCGCCGGCTACATGGCAGAGAACTACTTGACCACGCTCAAGGGCGACTCTGACGTCTTCACCACCTTCGAGGGTGACAACATCGTCATGATGCAGCTGGCTGCCAAGGAGCTCATGACGGGCTTCGCCCGTGAGCTCGGCGGCCTCAAGCCAATGGAAATGGTGATGTTCGGTCTGGACAGCTTCAGCTCCCTGCTGCGCCGCCGTACCGCTGCGGACAAGCTCATCCAGAACCTGCAGGACACCTTCACCAACTCCGAAGAGACTTCCCTGTTCGACCCCGCATACCAGGTCAAGCTGCTCTCTGAGCGCGAGGACAACCTCATGATGTCCCTAGCTCGTCGCCTGCGCCAGGCCCGTGATCTGTCCGTGGAAGAAGCTGCCAAGGTTGTGGATCAAGCCCAGGATCACCTGCTGGCTGTTGCCGAGGCGCACGTGGATCGCATCGTCTTCGAGGCCATCCTGGACGGCGAATCTCACCTGCGCACCAAGCAGGGCGCGAAGGTCTTCGAGCAGATCCGCGACGTGTACTTCCTGTCCACCCTGCTGGAGAACGCCTCCTGGTACCTGGAGCAGAACATGCTCACGGGCACCCGCACCAAGGCAGCCCGCGCAGCGCTGAACGACCTCGTGGATTCTCTGGGTCCATGGTCGCAGACGCTGGTGGATGCCTTCGGCGTTCCTTCCCTGATGCGCGACACGATGCTGCTGGAGGACTACGACGAGATGGTTCCTCTGTGCGAGCGTCGGCCAGCAGGTTCCGCTTAAGGCCTAGGCCTCCGCTTCTCTAAATAGGAAGAACCCTGAAAAGCACCCTGAATGTTGCTTTTCAGGGTTCTTCTTTGCCTCAATCGGCCTAGCGTTGAGGAAGTATCGCAGCACTCAACGCAGAAACCTCCCCAACGAGAAGGAGACACCCCATGACCAACTACTACGCTTCCCAGTCCCCCGCCCCGCGCGGAAAGCTCCGCCGCAACACCCACAACCGGTGGATCGCCGGAGTCTGCTCCGGCTTGGCAGATTTCACCGGCCTGTCCCCCAACATGATGCGTCTGCTGTTTGTGCTTTCCTGCTTGCTGCCCGGGCCTCAGTTCATTTTCTACATCGTCGCGTGGATTGCCATCCCACGCGCCTAAAAGGAACTCGGCCAGGGCAGGTGAGGCGCCTAGCCCATCGCCCGGGCCGTGAGCTCCTTCTGCAACTTCAGGTGCCACGGCAGTGACTCCGGCGTGGGAGCCCCGTCCTGTGGCTCTAGCGCAGCAACGGCTTCAGTAGCTTGGCGGATGGCGCGCTTGGCGTCGAGCTCTGCGGCCACATCGGCACCGCCCACAATGCGGGCTTCAATACCTGCGGCCTGGACCTGGTCGAACAAGGTACGAACAGATTCCTGACCCGTGCACAGCACGATGGTGTCCACGTCCAGCACCTTGCTTTCGCCCTGGTGAGTGATGTGCAGGCCGGCATCGTCGATCTTGTCGTAGGTCACGCCCGTCCACTGATTCACGCCCTTGGCCTTGATGGACGCGCGGTGCACCCAGCCGGTGGTCTTGTTCAGGCCGCGGCCAATGTGGGAGGTCTTGCGCTGCATCAGGTGAATCTCCCGGCGAGCCTTATCCACCTCAGGCTTGGTCACGCCACCGCGCTTGTCACCGTCCACGCCCCATTCCCGCTGCCATTCTTCAAGGTCCAGCGTGGGCGACTTGTCGTAGGCCAGGAACTCCGAAACGTCCACACCAATTCCGCCCGCGCCGATCACCGCCACCTTGTCACCGGCAGTCTTTTCTCCGCTGAGCAGCTGCGCGTAGGTCACCACCTTGTCATGCTCAATGCCCTCGATGCCTGGCACACGTGGTGCCACGCCCGTGGCAATGATGACCTCCTCAAACCCGCGCAGCGCATCCACGTCGGCTCGGGTATTGAGCTCCAGCTTGATGCCGAGCTCTTCGATGCGGGTCTTGAAGTAGCGGATGGTCTGGCGGAATTCCTCCTTGCCGGGGATCTCCATGGCCAACGCAAACTGTCCACCAATGTGATCTTGGGACTCAAACAACGTCACGTCGAAGTTGCGCTCACCTGCAGAGACAGCAGCGGCTAGGCCTGCGGGACCAGCTCCTACTACGGCGACGCGGCGTCGGGAAGGAGAAGGCAACAACACCAACGAACGCTCATGGCACGCACGCGGGTTGACCAAACAGGACGCTCGCTTGTTTTCAAACGTGTGATCCAGACATGCCTGGTTGCAGGCGATGCAGGTATTGATAGCATCCGCGCGCCCTTCGACGGCCTTTGTGACGAAGTCCGGGTCTGCAAGGAACGGACGCGCCATCGAAATGAGGTCGGCCTTGTCGTTGGCGATCAAGTCCTCGCCCGTCTGCGGGTCGTTGATTCGGTTCGACGCCACCACGGGGATATTCACGCTCTTGCGCACTTCGGCGGTGAATTCCGCGAAAGCTGCGCGGGGAACGCTGGTAACGATAGTGGGAACGCGAGCCTCATGCCAGCCGATTCCGGTGTTGATGATGGTGGCGCCAGCGTCCTGCACTTCACCGGCGAGAGCCAGGATTTCCTCCGGAGTCTGGCCTTCGGGAACGAGGTCGATCATGGACAGACGGAACACGATGATGAAGTTTTCGCCCACAGCATCACGGACGGCCTTGACCACCTCGCGGGCGAAACGGCGGCGGTTTTCCGGGGTGCCGCCCCACTTGTCAGTGCGCTTGTTGGTGCGCGGTGCGAGGAACTGATTGATCAGGTAGCCCTCGGAGCCCATGATCTCCACTCCGTCATAGCCAGCCTCTTGAGCCAGCTTGGCAGATTTGGCGTACTTGGAAATCTCCCGCTCAATGGCCTTTTCGGACAGCTCGCGTGGCTTGAATGGGTTGATGGGGGCCTGGATAGCCGAAGGCGCGACGTTCCACGGTGCGTATGCGTAACGACCAGTGTGCAGCAACTGGAGAGCGATCTTTCCGCCCTTTTCGTGCACTGCATCAGTGATGACGCGGTGGGCGCGTGCCTGGCGCTTGTTGGTCATCGTTGAACCAAAAGGCTTCACGACACCGCTGAACGAAGGTGAATAACCACCCGTAATCATCAGGCCAGCAGAAGCTCGGGCGGCAAAGAATGCTGCCTGATCTTCCACATAGTGCAGGCTATCTTCCAACCCGGTGTGCATGGATCCCATGATCACGCGGTTTTTCAGAGTGGTGAAGCCGAGATCTAGCGGCTCGAGCAGATGCGGGTAGTCAACCATGTGAACCAGAATATCGGTTGTTGAGACATCTAGTGGCAGATTGTCGCGAAACCTTAAGCGCGCAGAAGCTTTCGGGGCTGCCGCACTGACCGCCGTCTCCCTGTCCGTTGCCGGAGCTGGCACCGCAGGGGCGGGCGCATTCCACGGTCGTTACACCGAACAGGAGTGCTACACCCAATAACCAGGCAAGGCATATTTTGAGCTTGGCACGTTGCGCTACAGCGAGACGATCGGAAACTGCAGCTTCCTCAAGACCGGCGACGCATACCGAGGAGCCAGCTCACCTAACGTGATAGTCATCGCCAAGGTCACTTACCCCAACGGTGTGAACGCTGTGGCCTACACGGAAGATCCAACTGGTCTCTACCCCACGCGCTAAAACCTAGCGGATCCTGCGGGGTTCACACAGCGAAAAGCCACCGACCAAACTTCTGGTCAGTGGCTTTTACTGTGCCTAGCGAATTCCTAAAGATCTTCGAGATCTAGCGACGATCGCTATCGATGTCTGCGTCGGTCTCGATCTGCTCCTTGGCAAGGGTCTCGGTGTGGCGCTCGGTCTCGGTGACCTGGTCCTTCTCGAGGGAAACCTTCTCCACTGGAACGGTGCGCTTGTTGACGTCCACGCGCTCTTCGTTCAGAACGACGGATGCCTCGTCCTCGCCGATTTCGCCGCGGAAGTTCTCTGCATCTGCTTCAGAGATAGGGGTGCGCTCCACGCGGACCTCTTCGCGAGTGACAGGAACCTCGACGGTCTCCTTGTCCTCGACGACGTACTTGCGCAGACGAGCCTTGCCGGTCTGAACCTGCTCCTTCTCTACGTCGAGCTGCTCTTCGGAACGCACGATGGAGTTGTCATCTGCAGCGCGGTCCGTCTCTACGCGGTCACGATCCAGGTCGGCGCGGTCGCGGTCAGTCTCAACGCGATCGCGGTCCAGGTCTGCACGGTCGCGATCGGCAGCGGCGGTGGTACCAGCCACGCCCGCAGCCTCAGTGGTTCCAGCGTGACGCTCATCGCGACGGTCGTCAGCGACGTACTCGTTCTGGTCCTGAGCACCGGCGATACCGTAGTGCTCGAAGATGCGATTCTGCTCTTCAGGAGTCAGGCCCTCGTCAGCATTGACGTCCGGAGCATCCTTGATACGGTCCTTCGAGAACGCCAGCTGCAGGTCTTCGCCCTGAAGACGGTGTCCCTTCAGAGGAACCAGGCTGGAGGACATTCCGAAGAGGCCGTGCTTGACCTCTACGAAGGTTGGCTGACCGGAGTGGTCATCGACGAAAACTTCTCGAACGTCGCCCAGCTTCTCACCGTTGCTGTCAAAAGCGGTGGTGTTGAAGAGGTCGCGAATGTTGTTCTGAGTAGTCATGCTAAATCCCCTTTCTGCGGGAGAGTCGTTTGTTGGCCGTCGTCACCTGAGAGTTGCGCTTTAATTCAAGCCCTGCATCTCAACAACGCGGTGATCTCGAGCCTACGAATCCTCCCTGCTCAAGTCACAAATTCAGTAAATGAAATGGGCATTATTTACCCATTCGTTGGCAGTTACCCCCTTAGGTGCCTAATCTCACAAAATGCGCTCCACCTACATTTTTCTCCGATTGCAACCCTGCGTTTTTATGCTTTCTTTGCAGCTTTGCAGCTAATTCCGGATACAAATGACAGGAAACTGCCAGATTAAATTCACCTAAAGTTCACTTCTGTACTTGGAAGATCGTTCAAAAGTTGCTCACTTCGCGGTTGAAAACTCGCGGTCTTCTGTTTCATCCCGTTGTTCTTTCCTATGCCAAGAAACGATCATCATCACGAGAGCAAACAGCCCGTACCCCACAACAATTGCCACCCCCTCCAAGATGAAGCTCTGCCTCCACAGGAAGATGTCCGAGCGATTAGGATGTGCCCAACCAAACGAGGCCATTACGTATTTGCTGTAGAACGGGATCATCGTTACTCCGATGAAACCCACCGCCAGCAGCGCTCCCAACTGTGAAAACAGCCATCCCCCCACGCCGTCCCAGCCCTGCTTGACCCGCAGCTTCTCCCATTTCTCGTTGATGAAACATGCAACGCACACGCACAGTGGAACCAGCCACACCCAATGGTGGAACCACGAAAACGGGGAAATTAGCACTGCCGTGAGTCCGGACAAAGCCATGGCAAAGGACTTGTTCCCCTGTTGCAGACTGCGCCGCACTCCCACCACGCAAAAGAAAACAACAATCCCAACAGCACACAGCCACAGCCCATTCGAGCCACCGCCGAGTTCCCTGAACAACACAGCCTTGATGGACTGATCTCCCGGATTGCTTTCCGCGCCAATGCGCTCGGAATGAAAGACAGAGTCGGTCCAGAATCTCTTGGCGTCGGGCACATAGATAAACCCCACAATCACCGTGCCGATGAACGTCAACACGCTCACGATCAATGCGCGCCAATTGCGCTCCAACAGGAAATTCAGACCGAAAAACGCCGGTGTGAGCTTCAGTCCAGCTGCCACACCCACACCCACACCCGCCCACGGTGCTTGGCGGGGAGCAGGTCGAGGGTCACCAACAGCATCAGGAAGAGGTTGATCTGACCGTAATAGAAGGTCCCCTTGATGGGATCGAGTGTGATCGACGCAAACGCGATGCCCGTTCCAATCGCCACCACTGGAACAGAAAATTCCACCTTCCGCTCGGCGAAAACGGCAAAGACCACGGCAAGCAGAGCCAGCACGCTCAAAAGCTGCCACACGGTTGCGGCAGTCACCAGCGGCCAGCGCGTGAGGAAGGAAAATACCGCAGCAGAAAATGGTGGGTATGTGAAGGGGAGATTACCGATAAAGGGAGCATCGTAGAGCTCCCGACCTGCGATAATTTCCTGCCCAGCCTGGTAATAAATGTCGAAATCTAGTGGCGGGCGCGCTCCCCACACGCGGTTGTTCGGGGCGTAACTTTCCACCTGAAACAGCCACATCAATACGGCACTGAGAGCCACAAGCCACGTTGTTTTACCACGCCACAGCACCGGCGTTCATCTCCTCACACTGCGCGCGTACAGGTGTCCGCGCAAGGAACAGATAAAACATTACGCCCAAAGGAAAAACCTCCACCCGATTACATCCGGATGGAGGTGAACTTCTTTTCTGCGAATTAAACGCCACACGGAGCCGCTTGCGAGAATCGAACTCGCGACCTTTTCATTACGAGTGAAACGCTCTGCCGACTGAGCTAAAGCGGCGCGCATCACGGGTACCCGAGATACAAGCGGCTATGTTACTCGACCCGCCCGTCCACTCACAAAACAGGCCCTTACCTGCATTGGACTAAAGGGCCACTGGGCACGGATACTGGTAGTCATGTTTGCACGCTCAGCCTGGACCCCGCCGGAAGGTTGGGCGCATGCCCTCACTGAGGCTTTGGGGATAGAGCTCTGGCGAATCCCCATCGTCATCCTTTCCGCCATGGGCATCTACCTGGCTTTCCTGGTGTTCGTCCGCTTCTTCGGCCCGCGCATCTTGGGGAAATTGGCCAGCTTCGATGCGGTGGTCATCATCATGTTCGGCGCCGTGGCGGGCCGTGTGATCATCGGCCACCCTCCTACGCTGGCCGCTGGAGCGATCGGTCTATTCACACTGATGTGTATGGAAGCTGCATTCGGTTCCGTTCAACATCTCCGCATGCTGCGACACACGCTCACGGGCTATCCCATCGTGTTAGTTGCCCACGGCGAGCTCATTCCCAATGCCATGCACAAAGCGCACATCACCCGCGTAGAGATCATCACCGCGGCGCGCAGGGCGGGCCTCGCCCGGCTCAGCCAGGCCAAATGCGTGATTCTGGAGCCCACGGGAAACCTCTCCGTCATCCGTGAAGGCACTCCCATGGAGCCGGAACTTCTAGAAGGCGTGATCGGCAAGGAGCTCATTCAGACCGATGAGCGCACCGAACGCACCGAGCGCAGCGAATAACCAGCCGCTCACACCACTCCGCAACACTCCCGCAGCCGTCCTGCCATGGCATCCAGCGCCACTTCCGGCCGCACGTTCAGCTTCAATGTCTCCCGGCACTCCGTCACCGCATCAATGCAGCGCACCATGGCCTCGCCCGAGTTCCTCCGCGCTAACTCGCGTGAGGTCGCGGCCATGTCCGGGTGCTGGAATCCGCCGATGGGCACACCGTCACCATCCACAGCCCCGGCAGAGATCATCATCGCGTCCCGATACAGCCCCGCTACGTCGATCAACGCCAAGTCCAGGCTGTCCCGCATCATGCGCTTGCGTCGCGCATCCTGCTCTTTCTCCAAGGCCTTGACCTGCCCGGCCGCTCCGCGCTGCGCCTTCGCCACTCCCCGGCCCTTCGACCCCATGCCCAGGGATGCCTCCAGCTCCGCCAGTTCGCGCTCGTCCCGCTCGGTCATCGAGGATGCTGCCTCGGCGGTAGCCTGCGCCACCAGCTCCGCAGTAAAGCGGTACACAGCACCAGGCTCGTAAACCATCTGCGGAAGCTTCAGCGCCGTGGCGCGCTTCGACCGCGAGGTCTCGTCTTGCGCTAACCGGCGCGCCCGCCCAATATGCCCGCCGGACACGCCAGCAGCCCAGGAAGCTTGTTCGGCGGATAGGCCCAGGGTGGCGTCGGAAAGAAGAACCCGCTCCACCTCTTGCCGGGAGGGCGTGGGCACGTAGATATGACGGCAACGAGACCGCAAAGTAATCGCGATATCGGAAGGATCCGTGGACGGGGTACACAGCAGAAACACGGTGTGCCGCGGCGGCTCCTCCACGGACTTCAACAGGGCGTTCGCACCAGACTCGTTGAGGCGATCCGCATCCTCGATGACCACCACACGCCACTGCGCCACGCCCGGCAACTTAGCCGCCTCCAGCACCACCTCGCGGACCTCGTGCACCGGAATCACCGATCCCGTGGTGGAGACCCACAAAATGTCCGGATGGGAACCGGCTGCAGCGCTCCGACACTGCTCACACTCCCCACAACCTCCGTTTGGGCACATCAAAGCGGTGGCAAACGCCTTGGCTGCCACGGAACGCCCAGACCCAGGAGGCCCGGTAAACAGCCACGAATGAGTCATAGCCGTGGGGTCTTCCACCGCGGCAAGCAACGCGGCACGCACCGATTCTGCGGTGACCTGCCGGAGGACCTTCGGAGTACGAGGCGCTGTTTCATTCACAACTCATCAGTCTATATACCCCGCAGACAGCGCTCAGTTAGGCTGTTATGCATGACTCAGTTCCTCCGCTACCTCGCATGGGCCGGCAAGACCGCTTGGCCCTTGTACGCAGCGTCGGTTCTGACCACCAACGTGATCGGTGCGCTGGGCGTGGCCACGTTCTTGCGCTTTTTGATTCCTCTCGACGAAGCGCAGGCGCTGACCAACCCGGACACCATCACGGCAGCTCTGTATTTGGGCTACTTCTTGTTCGCGATCATCGCGGGCATCACCGCCACACTCATTTTCTTCGCGCCGGTGCTGCGATGGCAGCGCTCGCCGAAAGCCTATGACCCCAACATGGTGCGGGATCTGGTGCTGCGCATTCCTGCGTTGCAGACGGTGACCGGCGCCGTGTTGTGGAGCATCGGTGTGGTGGTCTTTACGCTGGTCGCGCTGCAGGATTCCACCCGGTGGGCGGTGGCTGTGGGCGTGACTGCGCTGATGGGCGGCCTGCTGGTGTGCCTGATGACGTACATGGAGGCCGAGCGCCTGGTGCGTCCTGTGGCTGCGCGCGCCCTGCAGCGTGGGGCGCCGGGGCATTCGCATCTGACACCCATGTCCCGCCGCCTGCTAGTGACGTGGATCCTGACCTCTGCGGTGCCTGTTGTGGGTATTTTGTTGTTGCTGTTTGCGGAGTCTGTGGATTTTTTTCCTGGCGACGCCAACTCCTTAATTCCCGCGCTGACCGCCCTGGCTCTAACGATGTTGCTGACCGGGTATGCGGGCACGCGGCTGTTTTCCATGGCGGTGGTGGATCCCATCCGCGAGCTGCAATACGCCATCAATCGGGTGCGCCGTGGCGAGAACGATACGACCGTGCGGATCTATGACTCCTCCGAGATCGGCGTTCTGCAGGCCGGTTTCAACGAGATGATGCGCGGGCTGCGGGAGCGCCAGCGCGTCTCTGACCTGTTCGGCCGCTACGTGGGCACGGAGGTGGCGCAGCGGGCGCTGGAGGAAAAGCCCGAGCTAGGTGGCGAGTCCCGCTATGTGGCGGTGCTGTTTGTGGACGTGATTGGTTCCACCGGCTTCGCCACGGAGCGCGATCCTGAGTACGTGGTCAAGGCGCTCAATGAGTTCTTCGACCGCGTGGTGGAGGGTGTGCACCGGAACAAGGGCATCATCAACAAGTTTGAGGGCGATGCAGCGCTGGCTGTGTTTGGCGCTCCGCTGCCCTTGGATGACGTTGCCGGGCACGCCCTTGCCGCAGCGCGCGAATTGCACGAGGAGCTCAAGGACCTGGAGTTCGAGGCGGGCATTGGCGTGGCAGCTGGCTCTGTGGTGGCCGGTCACATCGGCGCCCGCGACCGCTTTGAATACACGGTGATCGGGGACGCGGTAAACCAGGCAGCGCGCCTGACCGACTTGGCCAAAAAGACCCCGGGCCGCGTGCTCACCAGTGCTGCGACCGTGAAGCAGGCCAACGAGGCCGAGCAAGCCCGTTGGGCCATGCTGAAGTCCGTGGAGTTGCGTGGACGCCGCCAGATGACCCAGATCGCCCGCCCCGTGCGCAAGACTCTCGCGGAGGCTGAGGGCTCCTAGCCCTATTTAACCGCTTTACCGGAAGAAGTTTCACCCCTTCAGCGGCTCTCCGGCGGCATTGCTACGGTATCTGCATGTCCACTCTCCGCCACAGAGCCTTTACCCACCTGCGTCATATCGCCGGCCCTGAGCGCACGCGAGAAAACAACACCAGCCTGGCCGCAGGTTTGGCATTCATCGCCGGCATCCTCAACTCTGTGGGCTTTTTGGCCGTGGCGATGTACTCCTCGCACATGACGGGACTGACCGCCACCCTGGCCGATCAGCTGGCACTCGGCGAGTTCACAATCGTATTCTTGGCGGCGATGGGAATCTTTTCCTTCATGACGGGCGCAGCCATGTGCTCGATCATCTTCAACTGGGGGCGCCGCCGCAATCTGCCGAGTCGCTTCGCCATCATCCTGGTCATCGAGGCCCTAGCCATGCTGCTGGTGGGCTTTATGGCGGAGAAAATCAGGGACTAGGGTCTCGGCTGGTCCGTGCTGGCGGTGCTGTGCTGGACCATGGGCTTGCAAAACGCCGTGATCACCAAGATCACCGGCTCCCAGATCCGCACCACGCACGTCACTGGCATGGTCACAGATCTCGGCATTGAAATTGGCAAGTTCTTCTACCGCAACAAGCCCGGCGACCCTGATCCGGTGGTGCACAACAAGCCGCAGATGCGGCTGCACACCTTGATTGTCCTAGCCTTTTTCTTCGGCGGGATCTGTGGCATGGCCGCAGCACTATTGATCGGCTATTACACCGTGATCCCCGCGGCCACGGTCCTGCTGGTGTTGGCTTCCTTCCCCATCATCGACGATCTCCGCGATCACTTCGGAAGCCAACCCGAGCTGATGCCTCACAGCTCCTAGGAGCGCTTCGTCGCCTTCACCGTGCGCTTGGTCAGGTTGCGGTTGCTGGCCTTTTTCGAGGCCTTCTTAGAAGCCTTCTTCGTGGTCTTCTTCGCGGTGGACTTCGTGGTCTTCTTCGACGCCTTCCGGTTAGACTTCGCCGCACCGTCACCGTCTGCCGCTTCCTTCGCCCGCCGCTCAGACAGCAGCTCGTTGGCGCGCGAATCCGTCAAGGTCTCCGGGGTATCGCCCTTGCGCAACGACGCATTGGTGGTGCCGTCCGTGACGTATGGACCAAAGCGACCGTCCTTGACGCTCATCGGCTTGCCGGAAACGTCGTTATCACCCAACTGCTTCAGTGGCGGCTTGGCAGCCGCCCGTCCACGGCGCTTCGGCTCCGCGTAAATACGGCGCGCCTCGTCCAAGGTGATATCGAAGATCTGCTCTTCGCTGTTCAGGGAACGAGAGTCGCTGCCCTTCTTCAGGTACGGACCATAGCGGCCATTCTGCGCCGTGATCATCTCTCCGTCGGAAGGGTCCTCGCCCACTTCGCGCGGCAAGCTCATCAGCTTCAGTGCTTCCTCGAGGGTCACCGAGGCGGGCTCCATGGACGCAAACAGGCTGGCGGTCTTTGGCTTGAGCGTCTCATCGACGATCTCCTTGACCCGCTTGGCCTTCTGGTTCTGTGCCGTCTTGGTCTCCCGGCTCAGCGGCTTCTTGCCTTCCTTGGCACGCTCCGCGTCCTGCTCGTCGCGCTCGGCCTCCCACACGGCCTCGGCCTTCGCCGCGGCCTTGGCTTCCTCGTCCTCACCCAGCTGCTCGGTGACGTACGGGCCAAAGCGTCCCTCGCGGGCCACGATGGTGCGCCCGGAATCGGGATTAACGCCCAGTTCGCGGCCGGATTGAGGAGTAGCGAACAGCTTCTCCGCAACCTCCAGGTTGAGCTCGTCGGGCGTCATAGACTCGGGCAGGTTGGCACGCTGAACTTCAGGCTCGGCATCGGGCTTGGCGTCGGAAGGAAGAGGAAGAATGCGCTCCAGATACGGGCCATAACGACCCACCCGGACCACAATCGGCACGCCGTTTTCGTCGTCGAACAGGTGCAGGGAGTTCACGCGGCGCGCGTCGATCTGCTCCAGATTCTGGCCGACGATGTTCCTCAGGCCACCCAGGCGGTGGACCTGCTTGCCATCGTTGGACTTTTCCGCAGAACCTGGCAGGTCATCGCCGAAGTAGAAGCCCTTGAGCCACTGGCCACGGCTTTCCTCGCCCGCAGCGATGCGGTCCAGCTCATCTTCCATGGCGGAGGTGAAGTCATAGTCCACCAGCGAGCCGAAGTTCTGCTCCAGCAGACCAACCACCGCGAAGGCCACCCACGAAGGAACCAGCGCGTTGCCGCGGGCGTAGACGTAGCCGCGGTCCTGGATGGTGCGGATGATCGAGGCGTAGGTAGACGGGCGGCCAATACCCAGCTCCTCCATGCGCTTGACCAGGCTGGCCTCGTTGAAGCGGGCCGGTGGGTTGGTGGTGTGGCCGTCCGCGGTGACGTCCACGGCAGAGAGCTCGTCGCCCTCTGTCAGCACTGGCAGGCGCTTTTCCGCGTTATCTGCAACATTCTTGCCATCGGCGGTGGCAGAGACCTCCACGTAGGCCTTCAGGAAGCCCTGGAAGGTCACGGTGCGGCCGGTGGCGGTGAAATCACAGGTCTCGCCGCTGGAGGCCATTCCCGTGACGGTCAGCTTCATGGACGTTCCGCGAGCATCAGCCATCTGGGAGGCCACCGTGCGCTGCCAGATCAGCTCGTAGAGCTTGAACTCCTCAGCGTCCAGCTGGTTGGACAGCTGTCCTGGGGTGGAGAATTGCTCTCCAGCAGGGCGGATGGCCTCGTGGGCCTCCTGGGAGTTCTTCACCTTGCGGGTGTACTGACGTGGCGCATCCGCCACGAACTGCGCTCCGTAGAGCTCCTTGGCTTGAGCGCGGGCGGCCTTGATGCCTGCGTCGGACAAGGTCGTGGAGTCCGTACGCATATAAGTAATGTGGCCGTTTTCGTACAAACGCTGCGCGATGCGCATGGTGCGCTCAGAGGTAAAGCGCAGCTTGCGGCCGGCTTCCTGCTGCAGCGTGGAGGTCATAAACGGCGGGTAAGGGCGGCGCGTGTACGGCTTTTCCTCAACCCCGGTGACCTTCATGCTGGTGCCGATCAGACCGTCGGCCAAGTGCTCGGCGCGCTGCTTGTCCAGCACGATCGCCGAGCCCACCAGCTCGCCGGCGTCAGAGAAATCGCGACCTTGCGCGACCTTCTTGCCGTCGATGGCAGCCAACTTCGTAGAGAACTTGTCCGGCTGGCTATCCGGCGCGTACATCTCCGCAGCTAGATCCCAGTATTCGGCGGAGACGAACGCCATGCGCTCGCGCTCGCGCTCCACGATCACGCGGGTGGCCACGGACTGCACACGTCCGGCGGACAGGCGTGGCATGACCTTCTTCCACAGTACGGGCGAAACCTCGTAGCCGTACAGGCGGTCCAGCACGCGACGGGCTTCCTGCGCATCCACCAGGTCCTGGTCCAACTCGCGGGTGTCCTCCGCTGCGGCCAGGATGGCGGGCTTGGTGATCTCGTGGAAGACCATGCGGCGCACGGGAACCTTGGGCTTGAGCACCTCGAGCAGGTGCCAGGCAATGGCCTCACCTTCGCGGTCGGGGTCTGTTGCCAAGTAGAGCTCGTCGACTTCCTTGAGCTTGGACTTGAGGTCAGAGACCTTCTTTTTCTTGTCCGGGCTGACCACGTACAGCGGCGCGAAGTCCTCGTCCACGTTCACGCCGAGGCGCGCCCATGGCTCTTTCTTGTACTTAGCTGGCACGTCTGCGGCGCCTCGAGGAAGGTCGCGGATATGTCCGACAGAAGCCTCAACAATGTAGTTGGGGCCCAAATAAGGAGCGATCTTTCGCGCTTTGGTCGCGGACTCCACGATCACCAAACGCTTGACGTCGCTTTTTGCCATCGGAGTTGATCACTCTTCCTTGATTCTTGTCAGTCATAGTTGCGGTGTACCGCAGGCGCGCTTGTGCGACCTTTTCTCGACAATCTGGTTTATATCACCAATGTGTGGAGACTCTACATAATTCCTACAGACCGGCTGCGTTAAACGGAGAGTTGGGGGCACCGTAAGGCCCCTCGTTGCCCTCGATCTGTTGTTTTGTTTCGACGCCAACCTCGCACCGTGTGCCGCACATGCAAAAACCACCGGGAAGTACCTGTTGAAGGGCGCTTTCGCGGTGGTTTTTTAAAGCGTGCGAGGCGGTGAATTCACCGCCTTCTAGTCAGCACTCTTAGATAGCGATGACGTTCTGAGCCTGCAGGCCCTTATCGGACTCGCCGATCTCGAACTCAACCTTCTGGTTCTCCTCGAGGGAACGGAAACCGTTGCCCTTGATCTCAGAGTAGTGAACGAAGACATCGTTGGATCCGTCGTCTGGAGCGATGAAACCAAAGCCCTTTTCAGCGTTGAACCACTTCACAGTTCCCTGTGCCATATTCTTACTTCCTTAAATCTTGGTTCGTGCAGCGACTTTTTCACCACACTACTGGTGTATTTCAAAAGAGGTCCCCGTAATGGCGAAGCCTCCACCAGCTAAAAAAATGAAGCAAGTGGGCCCGACTGGAAACGCACGTTGGAAATTGCGACCAGTCACCAGTGTGCCACGAACCAACCCCAAATGACGAGAGATACCCAAAAATAGCCCACCCCGCCGAACACGATTGGGGGCTGTCTTTCGCCCGAGTATGCTCCAATACTTGCGATGACTTCCGCTGCTGACCTCCCCGAAGACGGCTCGCCTGCCGCTAGCTCTGCGCCCTCCCCCGCGCCAGGCTCTGGGCGGCGTGTCAGCCTGGGTGAAGAGCTCATCACAGAGCTCGCGGCCACCATGCCGCGCAGCAGCGTGACCCATATTCGGCACGAACCACCCCGGCATTCGGTCACCACTCCCTGGCCGGACTGGGCACATCCGGAGCTGGTCAGCCACCTAGCGGAACAAGGCCTGACCAGCCTGTGGGCACATCAAGCGCGCACCGCGGAGCATGCGCATGCGGGCGAAGATGTGATCGTTTCGACAGGCACGGCGTCGGGAAAGAGCCTGGGTTACCAGCTACCCATCCTCAGCGAACTGGCCCACGGTGGGAACACGGCCACCGCCCTGTACCTCTCGCCTACGAAGGCGCTCGCGCAAGACCAGCGCACCGCGATCGCGCAGATGTGCGCGGGGGTAGACGCGCTGAAAGATGTCATGGTCGCAACCTATGACGGTGATACCCCCGCTGAAGCGCGGAGGGTCATCCGCGAACAAGCGCGAATCGTGGTGACGAACCCGGATATGGTGCACGCGTCAATCCTGGGCAACTCCGGCTCGTGGACGCGGCTGCTGCGGACGCTGAAGTACGTGGTGATTGACGAGTGCCACGTTTACCGCGGGGTTTTTGGCGCGCACGTGTCCATGGTGTTGCGGCGGCTACTGCGCCTAGCTGCGGAGCCGCCTGTGGTGATTCTGGCCTCCGCGACCAGTGTGGATCCCGCCGCGCATGCTCAGCGATTGACGGGGAGGAAAAGCGTGCGCGCTGTGACGGAAGACGGCTCGCCCATGGGACAGCGGACCATCGCCCTATGGGAACCAGGCTTCTTGCCCGACGTCACCGGCGAGCACGGCGCGCCCGTGCGGAGGGCCGCCACCACCGAAGCCTCCGAGGTGATGGGGCGGATTATCGCCACGGGCGCGCGCACCCTGACGTTTGCGCGGACGCGACGCGGCGCGGAAACCATCGCGATGGGCGCGGCCGAGCAGCTCAGCGTGATGGGCAGGCCGCACGATGCGCAGCGGATCGCGGCATACCGGGCCGGCTATACCCCGGAGGACCGCCGAGCGTTGGAAAAGCGGCTGGACGACGGCGCATTGCTGGGGATGGCCAGCACCAACGCTCTGGAGCTGGGCATCGACGTAGGCGGATTGGATGCCGTGGTGGTCAGCGGATTCCCGGGCACTATCGCAAGCTTCCGTCAGCAGGCAGGGCGCGCTGGCCGCCGAGGTCAGGGCGCACTGGTGGTGATGGTGGGGGCCGATGATCCCATGGATACCTACTTGATTCGCCACCCGGAGGCGCTGCTGGACAAGCCGGTGGAAAACACGGTGTTCGATCCCGCGAATCCATATATCTTGGCTGATCATTTGGTGTGTGCGGCGGCGGAAAAGCCACTGTCCAGTGCCGAGATTGATGCCTGGAGCGGGCGTTCCGTGGCCGAGTACTTGCTGCGCCGTGGGTCGCTGAAGCAGCGTCCACGGGGCATCTTCGCTGATTTGGGCGTGGCCCAGCAGGTGCATTCCCGGGTGAGCATCCGAGGCGGGGCCGCCTCTCACGTGGCGATCGTGGATAAGGACGACGGACGCTTGCTTGGAACCGTGGACTCCTCGCGAGCAATCAGCGAAGTCCACACCGGGGCCGTATACGTGCATCAGGGCGAGACGTATGTGGTGGACGAGCTGGACCTGGGCGAATCCGTTGCCTGGGTGCACCCCGAGATGCCGCCGTACACCACTCGGGTGCGCCGCGATACGGACATCGAGGTGCGACGGACGCGAGGCACACACGAGGTCATGGACGGCGTGTGGCTGGCGGATGTGGACGTGGAGGTGTCCCACACGGTGCATTCGTATACCAAGCGCCTGCCGGGCGGCGAAGTGTTGGAAACCGTCCCGTTGGATTACCCACCTGAGCAGCTGCGCACGCGCGCGGTGGCCTACACGATGGAACCGGATGTGCTGCTGGATCTGGGGTTGCCGGAGCCGACGTGGCCCGGCGCGCTGCACGCTGCGGAGCACGCGGCGATTGGACTGTTACCGCTGCTTGCCACCTGTGACCGGTGGGATATCGGTGGTGTATCCACGGTGCTGCATGGGGATACGGGACTGCCCACGGTGTTTGTCTACGACGGTTACATGGGTGGCGCGGGCTTTGCCGAGCAGGGTTTTCTGAACTTTGGACGATGGATGGAGGCCACTGCGGAGACGGTGGAACAGTGCGAGTGCGAGGCCGGTTGTCCCAGCTGCATTCAGTCACCGAAGTGTGGCAATGGCAACGATCCTCTGTTCAAGCAGGGCGCGATTGCAATTCTGCAGGCGTTGGCTGAGGCTTCGCGTTGATTGAATGCTGAGCTGGCCAGGCGGTTTCGCTAGACGGTTTCGCCGGGTTGATTCGCCAGGGCTCAAAATTCTCGTTTCGCTGACACGTCGCAGCCTTCCTCCATAAACTTTCCTTAAGGAAACTTTTTGGAGGTCCCATGCTCTCGTCCGCTCGCCCTGCTTATCACGCTCCTGCCCGCACGCTTCGTCGCCGAGTGGCCGCTTCACTGTGCGCTTCCTCGCTGCTAGCAGCTGGAATCACGGCCATCGGCACCCCGGTCGCTACGGCGCAATCTTCGCAGGTGTTTGGCTCGATTGCGGATATCACTCCGGAATCTGCGGTGCAGTTGGGAACATCGCCGAAGCCGCTGCCTCCACACGCCAATTCCACCGTTGATAGTGGCCTGCCAGTTGCCGCACCTACCGCAGATCAACTGACTCCCGGCACTGTCCACGCGGAGGTTCCTCTGGATCCTTCAGTTGGTCTGCCCGCAGCCGCTACCCAGCAGCGCTTTGCGTATACGACAATCGACCAGCACGGCCAGGCCGCCACCTCCACTGCCGCCATTTTCCTACCTGAGGGACCAGCCCCCGAGGGCGGCTTTCCCGTGCTGGCGTGGGCGCACGGAACCACCGGCCTGGGCACCCAGTGCGCGCCGAGCATTAACCCGCGCTCAGAGCGAGATTCGCAGTACTTGAGCCATTGGTTGAATCAGGGCTATGCGATCGTCGCCTCGGACTATGCAGGGCTGGGCTCCCCCGGCCTGCACAGCTACCTCAACGGCAAGGTCACGGGCGCCAATGTCATCGATTCAGTGATCGCCGCGCAGAACCTGCCCGACGGTACCCAGCTGTCCAGGCAGTGGTCGGTCATCGGCCAATCCCAGGGTGGCGGTGCCGCGCTGCACGTTGCCCTGCAGGCCACCGAACGCAGCCAAGCGGCCGGTCTAGACTTCCGCGGAACCGTCGCCACGGGCGCTCCCGCCTACATCGAGGAGATCGTGCTCGCAGGCGGCCCCACGTTCCCACCGGTTCCTCTGCCCGAGGGGCTCACCGTGTACGCGCTCTACATCCTGGGCGCATTCCGGGAAGCCCGCCCGGATATTGACATCGATTCTGTGCTGACGGACGAGGGCAAACAGATGGTCGCCACCGCAGAGCAGTCCTGCTACGGGCAGCTCGCGCAGTCTATGGATGGGGTGAACCTGGCTCGCGCATTCAACAAGCCGCTGCGCAGTTTGCCGGGTCTCGAGCAGGCGCTACGCGACTACATGCAAACCCCCACCCGCGGCTACGACCGCCCGGTTTTCCTCGGTCACGGCATCACGGACATCGATGTTCCTAGCCCCATCGGCATCATCCTCAACTCGGAAATGTGGCTCAACCAGTTTGTTGGCGGTAACCGCAACAACCGCGTGGAAGTCCACTGGTACCCCACGGATCACGGCGGTACCGTGATGCGCTCGACCGTCGATTCCACCCCTTTCATGCGTTCCTTGTTTGTTTAAGTTCTCCATGCGCTCCCCGCCCCTACCCTCCCGCGGCGTCGGTGGGGCCGGCGGTCGCGGTTGCTGTTCTCCCTAATTTTTCGACGCCAACCCTCACCATCTCCCCATCATTGACGCAGCTCGACACGGTGACCCGGTTCGCTCGTGCGAAAGCTTCTGCCACCGCACAGGCCTCCCCATTCCCACTGGCCTGTGCCGCAGCTGCGGAGAGCGCGGCGAGATCGGCCGCGCTCTGCGTCTGCTGTTGCAGCAGTAGAGCCTGCGTACCCACGGAGACAACCCCCGCGGTCACGATCACGGACAGGATGCACGAAACGCCTAATGCAGTGCTCATAGAAGTCCTTCAGTAATCGCTGGGCTCAACGGCGATGCTTGCCTGGCCTGTGACGTCGAAAAGGCGCGCGGGCACGTGAACGGACACGGTAACCGCGTCTTGTCCACCAATGGACGTCCGCTGCACGTCCACCTGAGCACCGGGATGCTTGGCTGCAACGAAACCTGCGCCGTTTCCTCCCAGCGCTTCCACGCGTGCGGCGTCTCGGGCTAAAGATTCAGCCGCCGAGCGGGAGGCCACGGTGCTGAAGCCGGCCAGCAACAGTCCCACGGTGACAGCCAGCGAGGTAAACACCATGGCTCCCTCGACGGTATTCACGGCTTCCTACTGGTTGAGAGCTCGGGTGAAGATGCCGGTCAGCGCTTGTTCCACCGCGTCCGAGGTCACGATGGTGTACAGCAGCGCACCGAAGGCAGCGGCCGCGACTGTGCCGAGGGCGTACTCAACGGTGCTCATGCCGCGCTCGTCGCGATAGTGCTCGCCGAGCAGCTCCACGATGCGGTTGGCCACGCGCTGCAGCGCGGACTGCGAGTGGTGGATCATCACGTTGGCGTGACTGATTGGGCTAATGGTGGCGGTGTTCTGTTCGGTAATTGGTGTGGACATGATTTTTCCCCCTACTGGATTGGATGGAGTGGATTGGATTGAGCAGTTTGCTCGGTTGTTGTTAGAAACCCGCGAGTCCGATGACCAGCGGAATGAGGCCGACCACGATGAAGGCCGGTAGGAAGCACAGCGTCAACGGCGCAGCGATGGTGACCAGGATCTTTTCCGCGTTGGCAACCGCGTTGTCCTTGACGGTTTGGCGCAGCCGCTTGGCTTGCCTGTTGATCCCCCGCACCAGTTCCGACCCCGCCCTGGTTTGCTGTGCTGCTTGGCGCGCGACAGGACCGAAAAGCTCATGCTTTTCTAGCGTCTCCCATGCCTGTCTCCCCGCCCCCAGCTGGAGGAGCGCGGCGACAAGCACTGCTTCGGCTGGCCCGTGTGCGCTGGCGATCGCCCACGCGTGAGACGTAGGAAATCCAGCCGCAAGACCAGCAGAAAACACATCGAGGAGACACGCGACCTCCAGCGGATCTTCTCCCCTGGGACCAGCCCTGCCGCCCACTCCGCCGAGCGCCTTGACGGACAAGGCCTCTGTCCACCACACGCCCGCGCAGGCCATGAGCGCTCCCACCAGCAACAGCAGCGATCCCACGGGATTGAATAGCAGGAAGTATGCGCTGCCTATGCCCATGGATTCACCCATGACAACCGCTGCGGCAGGCAAAATCAACAGCACGATCACGGTCAACCGAGCACCGGCCATGGCACTGTACGCAGTGGAGCGCTGGGCCAAGCGAGTCTCCAGGTCCTCCAGCACCGTGTCGGACAACTTCCCGAAAGCCAGCCCGTAATTGTGAGCCAGAGACCACACAAGAAACAGCCTGCTCAATGCGGGATCTCCTGGAGTGGCGTGTTCCACCGAAACGCCCAGCCGGATGCCAGCCACCGCGAGCTTCAAATCCTCGCGCATCCCGGCGCGCTCCACCACAGTCAGTGCCTGCTCGGCCGCCTCGAGCTCTCGCGCGCCCGCGTAGACCTCCCGATTCATCGCGTCCACGAACTCTTTGACGCTGTTCAACGTGGCTAATTCCCGATTCGCCGCCATGATCCGCTGCACCACCAAGCGGACGGTAAACCCCGTCAACACACTCACTGCTACCCAGACGCCACACGTCAGCGGATTCATGCGCAATCCCCCACCACTGCAAGCCCCAGCTCTTCACAACACTGCGCCCAGTGCAGTGCCGGCCCGCAATCCCACACCATCTCGACGGCCAATTGTCCGCCTGAACTGCATAAACGCCCGATCTGCGCCAGCCACCGCACACCATCAGCTCTCTCCAGGTGCAACACGTAGTCCACACCATCGCTAACTTGCTGCGCGATAGTCTCCGCGGACATCCCCGCCATCGCCCCGAGCGCCATCAACCGTCCTGCTACAGCCTGCGCGCTGTTGGCGTGCAGTGTTCCCGCACTGCCTGCATGCCCGGTGTTGAACGCCACCAGGAGGTCAGCAATCTCCGCTCCTCGCACCTCTCCCACCACGATCCTGTCCGGCCGCATGCGCAGGCACTGCTTCACCAGCTGCTGCATGTCCACCCCGCCGCGGCCGTCGGCGTTGTCCTTCCGCGTCACCAGTTTCACCAGGTTGCGGTGCGCGAGCATGAGCTCGGGTGTGTCCTCCACCACCACAATCCGTTGCGCCGGGTCCACCAGATCCATCAGGCTGGCCAGCAGCGTGGTCTTTCCGGTTCCCGTTCCGCCTGTGACCAGCACGTTCTTTCTTTTTCCGACGCAAGCCCGCAGAAATTCCGCCACCTGCCCCGGACACAAACCCGCCGTCGCCAGCTCGTCCAAGGACCATGCGCTCTGCCGGAGTGCACGCACGCTGATGCTGGTCCCACCTACAGCGGGTGGGGAGAGCACTGCGTGGATCCGCAGCCCATCTGCCGCCACACCGCGCGGCAGGGCGCTCAGCATCCCGTCCGCGAACGGACGGGCATCGTCCAACCTGGTTCCGCACCGATCGGCCAGCCCCACTGCGAGGTCCCGCACTTCAGCTACAGAAAACTCGCGGTAGGCGTATAGCTCCATACCGTCTCCGCGATCGCACCACACGTCTCCGGTGGGGTTAACCACCAGGTCGGTGACTCGCGGATCCATGAGTGCCTCGGTGAGCCTGCCCACCCCGGATAGTTCCCGGTCGATGCGCCTGGCATCATCGACCAACGTTGCGGTGTCATAATCCGGAAGGCTCGTGAGCACATCAACGATGCCGCTCATTTCTGGGCTGGTCACACCTTGTTTCGCCAGCTCCCATCGCACCCGCGTGGTGGGATCTTGGGCCTTAGATTCCCCGCCACATGCGGCACGATCAACGGCCGATTTCCTACCGAACCGAGACAGAATTCCGGCCTTCATCACGCTCTTCATGTCCGGGATCCCTCGCCTAGGCCAGACGAGCCATCCATCAGCCTGGTGATCATCTCCACCACGATTGTTCGCGCGGCTTTGGCCAACTTGGAACCGTCCACGTCCAGCATTCCCCGATCCAAGCTGTTAGCGAGATCAGGATCGTAGTCCCAGGTCACATCCGGCTTCTCCCCCAGCAGAGCCACCGCCATCCCACTGCTACATCCGCCGTCTGGCATCCGGCGAACCACGCGCAAAACATCCGGCATTCGCTGATCAAGGCAGCATTCCGCCAAATCCTTCATGGCAACCAGCCCAGATACGCACTGGGTAGAAACCACCAGCACGCAGTCCGGTGCGCACCCATTCCACTGCTGTTCCCACTGAATACTTCCGGGGATCATTCGCCCACAGTCCACAACTAGGTGTGTGCGCCGCAGCAATTGGTCCAACTGCTGAATATTCAACTCCTCCGCACAGGCATCCCCGAAGCAACGAGCCCGCGACACCCTCCCCAGGACGCTCACCTCCCCCAGATGCGCACAGTTTTGTAACAGCTCCCGTTCCTCGGTAGCCAAGGAAGGATCCGTGGAGACCCATCCGGGCTGGTTCTCGATCCCCACGACAGTGGCCAAACCTTGGGAATGCGGATCCCTGTCCACCAGCAGCGCATCTTCTCCCCGTACCTTCTCCATCGCTGCTGCCAGCCCTGCCGCGAATATCGAGGTTCCGGCTCCCCCGTGCGCGCCCACCACGGCAATGCGTAGCGGATCAAACGTGCCAATCCGCTCCACCAGCTCCAAGGTGGCTTGACCCCCAAAGTCCCGCAGGTAGTGATCCACGCGCAGTACCCGGAACAGCGGATCACTCTCCACCTCCGGCAGCTCCTTGTCCGTCAGCACTATCACGCCGTTGCGCCCCCACCGCGGGTCCTTCCGCCATTCCTCGTCATCAGCCGTCAACACCACGTGTTTCCGCCCCGTGGCGGCGGCGACCAGCTTGGCTTCTTCCGCCCACCGTGGATCGTCGATATCGATGGCGATGGGACGCGCGTGCACGAAATCCCGCGTCTGCCGCGTCTCGTGAGAGCGCCGACCAGCCATCCCCAGCTGTAATCCCCCGTGTTTTCCCATGCGTTCACTGTGCCAAGGCGGTAAAGAGAAAAGTAGAGGTCGTTGGTCAACTGTGGATAAGTAGCGAGTTGGCGTCGAAAAACGATCGAATGTCTGTGGACAACTTCCCGCAACCTCGCAAAAACACGGTGACATTGTGAAACATGGGCGTAAGGTGACTGATGTGACCAATGAGAATGGTCAAGGTCCAATACTGGCCATATTCGACCTCGATAAGACCATCATCGATACCAGCGCCTCGATGGCTTACGGGCGCCCCATGGCCGAACGCGGCCTGATCGGCACGCCCGAAGTCCTGCGCATGATGGCCCTGCTCGGCAACTACATGCTCACCACGCACACCGAGCAGAACATGAACGCCACCAAAGATGCCCTGCTGGGCATGATCCGCGACCGCGAAGAATCGGCCCTGCGGGATGTCGCCCAAGATGCGTTGCAGGAAGTCATCACCCCATATATCTATGCCGAGGCGCGCGAACTGATCATCAAGCATCGCGAGCAGGGCCACCACGTGGCCATCGTGACAGCCTCGCCTTCGGTGATCGTGGAACCGATCGTCAAGGAGCTGGGCGCAGACCTGCTCATCGCCACAGAACTCGAAGTCAAAGACGGCCTGTTCACCGGCCAAGTCACGCACTTCAACAAGGGTCAGGCCAAGGTAGACAAGATCCAACAGCTGGCCGATGAACACGGCTATGACCTGGACGGATCCTTCGCCTACTCGGATTCCTTCACCGACCTGCCCATGCTGCAGTTGGTCGGCAACCCCCACGCGGTCAACCCGGACCGACCGCTGCGGAAGTACGCCACGGAAAATGATTGGCCCATCAACCGCTTCGTCAAACCCGAACCGCTGTTCCCTCAAGGTGCCGTCCTGGCCGGCGCGGGGGCCACCCTTGCCCTCCTCGGAGCCGTCGCCACAGGCCTGGCGTTGTGGTTTCGCTCGCGCGACGAGGACGCATAAACCCACGTCTCCCACATCCCGGACCAGACCCTCCCGTTCAACGTAAAATTCACCCTTTCGCGCAATCTTCTCCCCGGTCTGGCAAACTAGGGAGAGTCAATCTGCTGAACAACTTATAAATTCTTGGAGTTTTCCCGTGAGTAACAAGCAAGGTGAAGGTCTCTACACCGACCGCGATTCGTTCAACCCCCAGGTGAACGCAATCCCACTGTCTGATGCAGACGCCCGCGCAAAGGGCGAAGGCAGCATCGGCGATCTGGTCAAGGATGCCTCCGCGCAGATCTCTTCCTTGGTTCGCTCGGAGATCGAACTAGCCAAGACTGAAGTTGCAACCTCCGCTAAGAAGGCCGGCATCGGCGGCGGCCTGTTCGCCGCAGCTGCGGTCATCTTGGCCTACAGCTCCTTCTTCCTGTTCTTCACCATCGCCGAGGCTCTGGATACCTTCCTGCCTCGCTGGCTGGCATTCCTGATCGTCTTCCTGTTCATGCTGGTTCTGGTTGGCGTTCTGGCTCTGGTTGGCCTCAAGCAGATCAAGGGCGTGAAGAAGCCCGAGAAGACCATCGCTTCGGTTAATGACCTGAAGACGGTCATCCCGTCCGGTTCTAACAACCGCACCTCTGCCAACACGCAGGATCCAGGTCTGTACACCTAGGATTTTCTCCTTACAGTGACAGCAGATAATTCTTCGCACGCCCCCGAGCCGGTGTATATCCACTCGCGGGGCGTGCGTATTCATGTCGAGGTACAAGGCCCGCGTAACGCGCCGTTAGTGCTGTTTGTGCACGGTTTTGGTGGCGGTTGTTTTGATTTTTATAGCGTCATGCAGGAGCTTTCTACCCACTCCTTGCGCATCGCCACGGTAGATTTGCGCGGCTATGGCCGTTCGGATAAGACTCCCCGTGGCTATGATCTCACCACCGCCGCCTCAGATATGGCGGGTGTCATCCGCGGACTTGGCTATAAGGACGCGCTGGTGGTGGGCCATGGGTATGGCGGTTTGGTGGCGTGGACTTTGGCCGCGCACGAGCCCGATCGCGTGCGTGGGCTAGTCACCTTGGCATCTGCGCACCCGGTGGTGCAGACCTCTCGGCTTTCCAGCAATCTGTGGAGCGATTGGGGCCGTGCGGGGCGGGTGTTAGGCGCGCAGGTTCCTCGTTTGCCGGAGTCTCGTTTGGTTAAGGACGACGCCGCCCTGGCCGAATCCATCTTCCGCGGTGGTGTGTCCCCTGGTTTCCGCGATACCGCGCCGTACCGCGCGATGGCTCGCAAGCGCCGGGATGCCATGCTGGCGGATAAGGTAGCGCACTTGAGCAGCGAGCATCAGCGTTGGCTGTTCCGCATGCGCCTACGCCCCGAGGGTTTCATTTTTGACCGCTCATTCCCCGCACGGATCAACATTCCGGTGCTACAGATCAACGGCAGCATGGATCCGAGCTATAGCGCCCGGGCGGCGGAGAAGTCCCTGCGCCGCACCGCGCACGCTGATTCCGAGTCCGTGCTGCTCTACGGGGTGGGGCACTATCCGCACATCGAGGATCCTCCGGCTATTGCGGAGCTGATTGCCCCGCGCGTTTAGTGCAGCACGCAGGCTCCTGTAGCCACGGGATCAACCCAGTCTTCCGCATCCTGGATCTGGTTCATCACTTCTTCGCGGGACAGCGCGTAGCCGGTATCGGTCTGGTTGACGTCTGCTCCGAATATCAGCCCCAGCACTTCGCCTCGCTCGTTGAGCAGCGGACCACCGGAGTTGCCCTGCACCACGGTTCCGCGCACGGCATAAGCCTGGCGGTCCACGCGGGTATCGGCGTAGATGTCCGGGCCGCTGACGGTAAACAGCTGCCTAATGCGAGCTGGTGTGGCTTGGAAAGGGCCGCCTTGGGGGAAGCCCATGACGATGGAGTCATCGCCCGGAGCGCCGTTTTGCTCCGCCCACTGCAGCGCAGGCAGGGTCACTCTTTCTTCCACCTTCAACAACGCCACATCGTGGGTGGGGTTGTAGTACGTCACGGTGGCATTCACCATGCCCTGCGTGGTGTCTAGCTTCACGCGGTCCGTTCCGGCCACCACGTGCGCATTGGTCATGATGGTGTCTGGGGTCACGGCAAAACCAGAGCCCTGGATGAGCCGACTGCACTGTTCAGCTTCGCCCACCACGCGCACGATGGAATCGCGGGTGGACTGCACCACGGAGGAGTTCTGCAGCTCCGGGTTGGGGGCGGCGATTTCCTGCTGCGGCAGGCTGTCCAGTGGGTCGGTAATGACGGGGAAGCCAGTATCGCTGATGAATGTCGCCACGCGGGTGGGGAACTTTTGCAGGAATTCCGGAGCGGCAGATTCCACTGCATTGAGTACCGCGGAATCCTTCACGGAGCGGGCAAACTCGTTGTTTTTCGTGCCCACCAGTGGGACCAGGATTAGCCACACCACGGTCAACGTGGTGATGACCTGCACGATTGCGCCCACGGCTGATTCCGCCTTGAGCACCTGCCGGCTGCGGATATTATCCCGCAGGCGCATGCCGATGCTGGTGCCCACGGTGTATCCCAGCAGCACGCCCACCGTGATGAGCACCAGCGAGACCACAAAGCGGATCCCTTGGGACTCGTGCCCTTGCGAGGCGGCGAAGTCCAGCACGGTAGGAATGGCCAGAATGGCTAGGTATCCGCCGAGCAGCACGCCACCCAAGCTCAGCACTGCGGAAAGTCCGCCCTGGCGCCATCCCGAGGCCATCGCGCTCAGGGCGACGATCACCAGCACAATATCGACTAGTAGTGATCCGCTCATGGCGCTCCTCCGCTATCTCCTGCTTGGCGGAAACTCTCTTTGAGAGTTCCCATGGCTTCCTTATTTGCTGAGTTCTTCAGCGCCTCGAATAGTTCGACGGGCTCCGAATCTTCGCCCCACGGACGCGACCATCCGGCGATGTCCAGCAGGGCTGTGACTACTGCGCCGGTAAAGCCCCACAGCACCATGCCGTGCACATCGAATGCGGGGCCTTTCCACTGGCTAAACGTCAGCCAGTAGCGCAGCGCTGGGTCTGTCAGCTGCTCGATCGGAACCATCGCCACCCAGTCATTTTCCGAGCTGGCGGGATACACCGTGCTGGGTTCAGCCAAGTAGGCCAGCACTGGCACCACGGCAAAGTTCGAGCGGTCAATGTAGATCGGCTCCATCACCGCCAGCGGCTGCACGTGGTCCGGATTCAACCCGGTCTCCTCCTGAGCTTCGCGCAGCGCGGTCATCACGGGTCCGCTGTCTTGCGGCTCGCGCTGACCGCCGGGGAAGGCGATCTGTCCGGAGTGCTGCCGCATGCTCGGCGCGCGGTGCGTCAGCAGCATCGCCGCATCCTTGGGGTACGGCAGATCTTCCTTCGCCACGAACGTGGATTCGCCTTTCACCAGCACCAACACCGCCGAGTACCGTGGCGGGTTGCCCTTGGCATCCCGGTCTGGAACGGCGCGGGATTCGTCGCCGATTGCGTCTTGAATCCGCCCCGTCCGAGCGATCGTAGTGAAATCGCGCAGCCATGCGGGTAGTTCGCTGGGCAGCTCTGGTTGCTCGGCGGCCTTGTCCAACCACTGTTGTTGGGAATACTCGGTCATATCGCGCCTTTCGTGCACTGTGTGAGCCTATCCCGCGAGGGCTTCGTTGATTTCCTGTTGCATCTCGGCGCTGTCGTCGAACGTCCGCACAAAGGTTGCCGCGCGTATACCGTCAGCCCGGTAGACCAGCGTCACGGGCACCACCTTGGGGATGCTGGTGGCGGTATCGAAAGTGTGGTTGGCGTCCTGGTAGCTGGGCAGATTGTCCACGCCCAGTTCCTCAAGGAAATCCACTCCGGCCTGTCCACGCGCGTCCAGGTGCACGCCCACGACGTTCCACTGCGGGTTGCTGTCCGCCACCTGCTGCATCACGGGCAGCTCCTTGCGGCACGGCCCGCACCACCAGGCCCACACGTTGACCACGGTGGGCGTTCCGGCGAATTGTTCCGCCAGACTCTGGCTGCTTTGTTCTCCGCCATCGGTCAGGCAGGGCAGGTGTACGTCGGCGAGTTCGGCGCCGTCAGCAAGTGCGGTGTTTTGTTTTTCCGACGCCAATTCCTCCCCCTTCGGCTCCACGCAAGGCACCACGTTGTCCACGGTCACGCGGGTATCCGCAGGTGCATTCTGATCATCGGTTGCAGAATCATCCGCTGGTTCTGCACCAGTAGGGCTGGGCGCTGCAGCTGGCGGCGTGCTGGGCTCAGAGAAAATCGACGCCATGAGGGGAATAGATGCCACGGCGAGCCCCACCACCACTGCGAGCAGCAGCAACAGGAGGCGCGCGCGATCCGGCTTTTCAGGCATGTCCCTCATTGTTACCTTGTCTCATCCGCGGAAACAAAGGCATCGCCGCCTGCTTCAGGAACCTCAAAACCAGCCAACTGCAGCAGGTGCCCGCGATCCTCCGAGGCGATCAATCGAGCTGCTTCTTCTGGATCAGCTGGGCCTGCCAGGCCAAAGCTAGGGCACTGGCGTGCCAACAAGCAGGCCCCACACGCAGCCTTGCGGGAGTGACACACGCGGTGGCCGTGGAAGATGCTCCGGTGCGAGAACATGGTCCATTCTTTGCGCGGAATCAGCTCCATGAGGTCCTTTTCTACCTTGACGGCATCCTCCTGCTCTGTGAGCTTCCACCGGCGGGCGAGACGACCCAGATGGGTGTCCACGGTGATGCCGGGAACGTCGAACGCATTGCCCAGGACCACGTTGGCGGTTTTGCGCCCCACCCCGGGCAGCGAGGTGAGCTCCTCCAGAGTTCCTGGTACTTCTCCGCCGAAGTCCTCGGAGATCTTCTTTCCTAGCCCCACCAAAGATTTGGCCTTGGAGTGGTAGAAACCGGTTGGCTTGATGATGCTTTCCAGCTCCTCCATGTCGGCTGCTGCATACTCGGCAGCCGATGGGTAGCGAGCAAACAAATCAGGAGTGACGGAATTGACGCGCACATCCGTGGTTTGTGCAGAAAGCACGGTGGCCACCAGTAATTCCAGCGCGTTTGAAAAGTCCAGCTCCGCGTGTGCAGCCGGGTAGGCCTCTGCCAGCATCCGGTTGATCTTCCGCGCCCGGCGGGTGGTACCGAGCTCAGTTTCTTTCCCCCGGGCAGCGATATGAGAGCCGGGGCGAGGAAGGGAAGCACTGGTGTGAGCGGACATGGTGAACACTCTAACTGGCGGGCGAGACAGGCCCCCGAAGAATTGGGCGTTAAAACCGCATAAGTTGCTGGGAATTCGGCGTTAGAATGAATGCTGTGTGTCTCACGGCACTGTGGCGTTGTACGGTTAGAAGTTAAAGTACCTCGAATGTGCAGCAACGAGATCCGTTGCGATCTCGTTCAACCGCGAGCCACCTGAAACAACACACAAGTGGAAGAGAAACTATAACGATGTCTGAAGTAACTGAGATTCTGTCCCGAGCTGGAATTTTCCAGGGCGTGGACCCCAGTGCAGTGCGCTTCCTCATCGAGCAGCTAGACAGCGTGACCTTCCCGCGAGGGACCACCATCTTTGACGAGGGTGAGCCCGGCGACCGCTTGTACATCATCATTTCCGGCAAGGTGAAGCTGGCTCGCCACTCTGTGGACGGCCGCGAGAACCTGCTGACCGTCATGGGTCCTTCGGACATGTTTGGCGAGCTGTCCATCTTCGATCCCGGACCGCGCACCTCTTCAGCGATCTGCGTCACCGAGGTCACCGCGGCAACGATGGATTCCGGAATGCTGCAGCAGTGGATCACGGAGCACCCGGAGATCCCGCAGCAGTTGCTCCGTGTTTTGGCCCGACGTCTCCGCCGCACCAATAATTCACTCGCCGACCTGATTTTCACGGATGTCCCCGGCCGCGTGGCCAAGGCGTTGCTGCAGCTGGCGAACCGTTTCGGCACCCAAGAAAGTGGCGCGCTGCGCGTGCACCACGATCTCACGCAGGAAGAGATCGCCCAGCTGGTGGGCGCATCCCGCGAGACGGTGAACAAGGCGCTGGCGGAATTCGCGCATCGCGGTTGGATCCGCTTGGAGGGCAAGTCCGTGCTGATCTCCGATACCGAGCGCCTGGCCAAGCGCGCCCGTTAAGCCGCTCCCCGAAAAGGGGAGAGCGCTAGCTGCTCTGGTCTTGCAGGTAGCGCAGGGTCACGCGCGTGGACTGCTCTGCAGCATCGCGGAGCACAGGATCCACATCGGTGTAGACGTGATTGACGATGTCATTGACCGATGCGTCCTCGCCCAGCTCGTCGAGAGCTTCACGCACCTGCTTGAGGCGCAGCTCGCGACGGTCAATGTACTTGTTGGCGAACTCCGCAGTGCTCTCCAAGTTAGGGCCGTGGCCCGGCAGCATGGGGACATTTTCTCCCCGGTCTCGCAGCATCGCCAGCGTGTCTAGGTAAGCACCCAGATCGCCGTCCGTTTCGGAGATCATGGTGGTGTGGCGGCCGGCGATGGTATCGCCGGTGATGATTGCCTCGACGTCAGAATGGTCCTCTCCGCCTTGAGAGTGAATGAAGAAGCAGACGGAATCAGCGGTGTGACCCGGGGTTCCCACAACCTCGATGGTGGGAGTCAAGCCCTCGATACGGATGACCTCGCCCGGCTGGAGTGGCTCCGCGCCGTAGCAGTAGTGAGAATCCACTGCGCGCACTGGAGCTCCAGTGATCTGACGGAAGCGCAGCGCGCCCCCAGCGTGATCGCCGTGGCGATGTGTAAGCAACACCAAGGCGATCTCCACCGGCGCTTCGGCGGTGCCCGTGGCCTTGGTGTTCAGGACGTTGAGGTGTCCCTCATCTTCCGGTCCGGGATCAACGATCACACACACGCGATCATTTTCGCCGCGGATAACCCACGAGTTAGTGCCCTCCAAGGAGGAGTAGCTGGGGTTCGGTGCCAAGACCACACCGGCATTGTCGGTAACAGGACGAAGTTGGCTGTAGGCGGGATGCTCCATGCCCATAGTGTACGTCGGACAAACCGGTTATCGCGCCCCTAATGAGCAAACATTAACCCCAAATTCGTGCTGGTCGGCACTGGGGCGAAAGGCTAGTCGCGCACCCGAACGACGATATCTACCTCAACTGGTGAATTCAGAGGTAGCTCAGCCACGCCAACGGCGGCACGAGCGTGGACGCCTGCGTCGGCGAAAATTTCCTGCAACACCGTGGACGCACCATTGATTACGCCGGGCTGACCACCGAAATCCTGGGCAGAGGCAACGAAACCGTTGACCTTTACCACCTGTTCGATGTTGTCCAATCCCACCAGATCGGCCGCAGCGGCAACGGCATTAAGGGCGGCGATTCGGGCCAGCTCAGTTGCTTGATCCGGATCCACGTCCGCCCCGACCTTGCCTGTGGCCGGCAATTGTCCGTCAACAAAGGGCAGCTGGCCAGAGGTGTAGACATGATCGCCAGAACGAACGGCGGGGACGTACGCGGCAACTGGAGCAGCCACGGGCGGCAGTTCAATGCCCAGCTCAGAAAGACGCTGGCTGTGCATTACGCTTCCCGCTTCATGTACGCGACGTGCTGTTCGCCGGTTGGCCCGGGGAGCACGGAGACGAGTTCCCAGCCATCTTCACCCCAGTTATCGAGGATCTGCTTGGTGGCGTGGGTGAGCAGTGGCACGGTGACATATTCCCATTTGGTCATGGGTCACAGTGTATCGAACGCAAAGACTATAAGGAGAGAGACTAGCTCTCAGAGGCGGTTGCCAGCTGCCCGGCGAAAAAATCTGCCCAGCTATCGATTTCTGGGTGCTTGCGCAGCAAGGCGCGACGCTGACGCTCGGTCATTCCGCCCCATACGCCGAATTCCACGCGGTTATCGAGGGCATCGGCGCGGCACTGCAGAACCACTGGGCAGTGGCGGCAGATGGCCACAGCCTTGCGCTGTGCAGCGCCCTTGACGAACAGTTCTTCTGGGTCGATGTCCCGGCAGTGTGCCTGAGTGACCCAATCGCCACGGTTATTGAAGGACTCACGGCTCGTTACCTGCTCAGATGGCTGGCACACGGTATGTGCGGAAGCGGTTGGGCGAGCAAGAGATGCGGTCATCGGTTAAATCCTCCGAATTGGGCCTTTAAGCAGGCCGTTGGGTCGAACGTCACTGTCACGATGGCCGTAATTTTATTCACACGATTTTAGAAGTGTCGAATGGATCACACTGTGGGGGTGAGTGACGGCTGCGCCACCAATACGCTGCCCACTTCCTTAGAGTTGGCTGATAATTCACTATTGATATCTAATTAGAAGGGGTATTTACCTGCGGATTTTCCATTAGCCGTCACAACATGACGCAGGTCACACACAGGTTTACCCATTTTGCGACGGCGACATAGAGGGGCGATTATCCTACGGAGATCTCGTTGATTAGTTCGGCAAATTAACTCACTTCCCGTCGGAAGTAATTATGTAGACAGCACAAACTACATACCCCCGTGCAAACTTTTTGCGGTCAGATGCACAAGCGCATCTTCGCCGCCATCCTTATCCCACTACATGCAACGGTCTATTCACTGTCTGCGTGGTCAGCTAATGTGAGACGGGTGAATTCCCCGAGCACCTCGACCCTTCCGACGCTCAGCCGCTTGCTGGCCACACTCATCGTGGGCGGAATCCTGTGCGCTCTCGCCCTTTCCCCCATCGCCCTGGCTGGCGGCTGGCTGGTCAATTCCAGCGCGGAAACCATGAACTCCAACTTGGAGGACATGTCGGAGAACCAAAAGCTTCCCCTCACCACCACGATCACCGATCGTAACGGCAAGCCTTTGGCATATATATACGACCAACGTCGTTATGAAGTCACCTCGGATGAGATCTCCCAAGAGATGAAGGACTCGATCGTCGCCATCGAGGACCGTCGGTTCTACGAGCACAATGGCGTGGACCTGCGAGGCACGGCACGCGCCGCAGTATCGAACCTCACCAGCGGTGGGGTAGCAGAAGGCGCATCCACCCTCAATCAGCAGTACGTCAAGAACTACCTTTACCTCATCGAGGCGGACTCACCCGATGAGCGCCAGGCTGCCATCGAGACCTCCATTCCCCGCAAGCTGCGTGAAATGCGGATGGCCAGCGACCTCAACGATCAGCTGTCCAAGGATGAGATCCTCACCCGCTACCTCAACCTCGTGTCCTATGGACACGGCGCATACGGCATCGAAGCTGCGGCACGCACCTACTTCAATACGCACGCCTCCAAGCTCAATGCGGCGCAATCCGCTTTTCTGGCCGGAGTAGTGCAGTCCACCACCACATTGGATCCTTACACCAACCCGGAAGCTGCAAAGGCCCGGCGCGATACGGTGCTGCAGTCTCGCGTCACCGCTGGCACACTCACCCAGGCACAGGCTGATGCGGCGGCAGCGGAGCCTCTTGGCGTCGGAAAATCACCACACGGTGAGGCCAACGGATGTATCGGCGCTGGAAACGCGGGCTTTTTCTGCGACTACGTCCTGGAGTGGCTGCAGGGCAAGGGCATGTCGATGGATGACATCGCCGGTGGCGGTTACACCATCAAGACCACGCTAGACCCGCAGGCACAGGAAGCAGCCCACAACGCGGCAACGCAGTACGTCGATCCTCAGGCTGCAGGAGTTTCCCAAGCGATCAACTTCATCGCGCCGCGAGATAAGTCCCACGAAGTCGTCGCCATGGCTTCCTCGCGTACCTATGGACTGGACTCGGACAAGATGGAGACCGTCAACCCGGTCACTCATTCCCTGCAGGGCCACGGTGCGGGCTCCATTTTCAAGCTCTTCCCGGCAGCGCTGGCCATTGAAGACGGCATGGGACTGGATACCGTGCTGGACGTTCCTAATCGTGTTGAGGTCGACGGCCTGGGCGATGGCGGCGCGGATGATTGCCCTCCCGGCAAGTACTGCGTGGAAAACTCCGCCGATTACAAGCCCACCATGACCCTGCGGGAAGCACTGTCTACCTCGCCAAACACTCCGTTCATTTCCATGCTGGAAGACGTCGGCGTGAAACGGACCATGGACTTGGCTGTGAAGCTGGGGCTGCGCAGCTACGAAGATGAGGGCACCCAAGATGCGGATAACTCCATCGCGGACTACGTCAAGGAAGCCAACCTGGGTTCCTTCGTTCTGGGCCCCACCCCGGTGAACCCACTGGAGCTGTCCAACGTTGCGGCATCCCTGGCGGACAACGGGCGCTGGTGTGAGCCGCGGCCGGTACTCTACGTGAAGGATCGCGACGGAAAGAAGTTGGATATCAAGCCTTCCGCATGTGAGCAGGCCTTGGACCCAGAAATTGCGCACGCTCTGGCCAACGGCATGGGTGGCGATTCCACCGGAGGAACCGCAGCCAATGCTGCTGCTTCCACGGGATGGTCCGGCCCCATCGCCGCAAAGACCGGTACCACCGAGACCAGCTTCTCCTCCGCGTTCCTGGGATTCACCCCAGGCTGGGCGGGCTCCAGCTACATCTTCAACGACGGCGGCACCCCAGCCAACCTCTGTACCGCTCCGGTCCGCCAATGTGGCGAGGGCAACCTGTACGGCGGCAATGAACCAGCGCAAACGTTCTTTACCGCAAGCAACGCGGTGATCGGCAACTACGGCGGACCAGGGCTCCCTCCTTATAACCAGAAGTACAACCGCGGAACCAACCCACCGCCTAGCGCTGCCCCCGCCGCGAACAGCGCACCGACACAGAGCAACCAGGCACCTTCTACCCCGCGCTCACCAACGCAGCCAGCGGCACCGAACGTGCCTGACCTCAACCAGTTACAACGAGACGCCGAATCATTCTTCAATGAACTCAACGGCGCGCTCCAACGTGCGAGGTAAATCGCCCAGCTAGAACCGGTGAACCGCGGTGCCCGGTGCTGTCTTGACCGTCGGTAGACTGAGTCACCGTGAGCACTAACGTCTTGAAGACCCTGATTGGCGCCGCGGCAGCTACCGCGGCCACCGGAATCGCCACCCTCGTGATGGCCAACCGGGAGATTCGTCAGTTCGAGCTGAAGCAGGTCACCGCTCCTGTTTTGGACCCCGGCACGTTTGCCGATCCGCAGGATTCCTTCCATATCTTGCACGTCTCCGACCTCCACATGCTGGACAGCCAAAAGCTCAAGCAGAAGTGGGTCGCGGCGCTAAACAATCTGGACTTCGATCTAGTGATCAACACTGGCGATAACCTCGGCGAAGCCCGTGGCGTGCCCGGCGTATTGCATGCTTTGGATCCGCTGCTGAACCACCCCGGGGTGTTCGTATTCGGCTCCAACGATTACTTCGGCCCCAAGCCGGTCAACCCGTTGATTTACCTGCAGGGCAAAAAGCGCAAGCCCAGCGGAGAGAAACTGCCGTGGGAGGGCATGCGCGCCGCGTTTATCGAACATGGATGGAACGATGCCACCCACCAGCACGTGGAGTTCTCGATCCCGCCCCGGCCGGACGGGATGTGGGAGCGCAGTGAGAAGTTCAATGTGTCGATTGCTGGCGTCGACGATCCTCACCACGATCTCGATGATTTCAACGCCATCGCGGGCGGACCTCACCCCGATGCCGACCTCGCGATTGGCCTGACGCACTCACCCGAGCCATACATTCTGGATAAGTTTGCCGCCGAGGGCTACCAGTTGGTGCTGGCTGGGCATACGCACGGCGGGCAATTGTGCTTGCCGGGGAGCCGCACGATCGTCACTAACTGTGGCATCGATCGGGCACGGGCCAAGGGGCTATCGCGGTGGACGGAACGAATGTGGCTGCACGTCAGCAACGGTCTGGGCAACTCCAAATTCGTTCCGTTCCGCACGTTCTGCCGCCCTTCGGCGACGTTGATCCACGTGGTCGAGCGCGGAAACACGGAGGACTACCACCAGTTTTAACGCGTGGGAGGCCGGGTACTATAGTCGAACACCATCGCCCGATGCTTCCGGGCACAACGGGGTATGGCGCAGGTTGGTAGCGCGCTTCGTTCGGGACGAAGAGGTCGCAGGTTCAAATCCTGTTACCCCGACCATTTCCCTTTCACCGACGTGCGTGCACGGTCAGGTGGTCGATGGTGGTGCGGTTGCCTTTTCCCATGGTTCGACATCGCCGACGACGACATCAAATAGCGGATGAGCTTCGATATCTTCAGAACTCCCGCCTTTCACTGCAGCGCGCAGCGAAGTGAGATCCTGATACCAGTCAGCGTCGCGATCCTTAACCTTCTCAAGCAGCACGGCTGCCTCAAGAGTTAACTGGCCTTGGGTCACGGCAATTTTTTGGGGACTGCCTACACTTTCAACAATGAGAGAACGGTTGAAGGAGTATCCGCGGGAATCTGCTTCATTCGCGAGGCCTGCGAGATACGCCCCGACGGAAGCCACCGGATCGTCTTGATCGCGAAAGCGATCCAGCTGAGGATGATTCTTATATCCCACAGTCAGACCTTGCAAAACTTTCTGAGCCAGAAGCGCTTCCCTCCAGCAGGCAACCAATCCGCGTCTATCCAGCAAGGCGGGATCGAGAGACCATAAGCGCATAGGTAAATCCTCTCTTGTTGCCTGCGGTTTCACTACCCCAGTTTTGCACGACCGCGAACATACCCCCCCGAAATGGTGGTCTTGCCGACTGATAGAATGAGCAACGTCGCATTACGTTTCGACCATGAAGATCGGGTGTTGTGAAAGCGTGGCAATTGTAGCCGTCCCCCTCATCGTGGCCGTGGCTCTACTTCTGACTCCGTTGCTGGTCAAGATTTTTGACCGTAATGCAGGGTGGCCACTTGCCCTTACGTTCATAGGTCTTGCTGGATACATCATTCAGCATGCCCGCCCCCTCATCGAGGGCGAGGTTTTCACGTGGTTCGTCCCGTGGATACGCGGTTTACTCGCGCGACCTGACGGCACTGAGGGCAACGTAGATTTGGCGTTGCGCATGGACGCGCTGTCCTTATTTTTCACCCTCCTCGCGCTGACCATCGGCGCGGTGGTGTTTATCTATTCCACGCGCTATCTGCACCACCGTGTGCAGGTCATGAGCTTTTATGTGCTGATGACGGCGTTCATGCTGGCGGTACTTTTGCTGGTACTTGCCGATGACGTGATGCTCTTGTTCGTCGGCTGGGAGCTGGTCACTCTTGCCTCCTTCTTCCTCATCGCACGCAGCGGTTCCAGCGGTGAGGCTGGTTCCTTCCGTACGTTGACGGTCACCTTCGTCGGTGGACAGTTCTTGCTCGCCGCCATCGGAGTTATGGTCGCCACCACCGGCACCACCCGCGTTTCGGAAATCATCGCTTCACCTGCGTGGGACGGCGATAGCACGCGCTTGGCCATCGTCGCCGTGCTGGTCGCACTCGCCGGGTTCTCCAAAGCCGCGCAGTTCCCCTTTCACTTCTGGCTTCCGGAGGCCATGGCCGCAGACACTCCCGTCTCTGCATTCCTGCACGCTGCAGCCGTGGTCAAGGCCGGTGTTTACCTGCTGATGCGCTTCTCCGGACTGTTTGAGTCCGTCATGGCATGGCACCTCACGCTGATCGTCGTGGGCATGGGCACCGCCGTGATGGGTGCCGTGTTCGCACTCCAGAAAACGGATCTGAAGAAGCTGACCGCCTACTCCACCGTGTCTCAGCTGGGTTGGATTGTAGCCACCATCGGCGTGGGCACCCCATTTGCCCTTGCAATGGCCCTAGTTCATACCGCCTCGCACGCGCTGTTCAAATCCTCGCTGTTCATGATCGCTGGCGTGGTTGATCACCAGGCGGGCAGCCGAGACATCAAGCGCCTCGGCCCATTGTGGCGTCGGATGCCTTTCACGTTCGGTGGTGCCGTGATCGCGGCGGCCTCGATGGCTGCCGTCCCACCCACGTTCGGCTTCGTCTCCAAGGAGGGCATGCTGGATGCCTTCACCGAATCGCCTTTGCCCGAGTGGGGCATCATCGTCCTGCTCACAATCGCGGGCATCGGCGCTGTGTTCACCCTGCTGTACTCTGCGCGCTACATCACCGGCGCGTTCATTGACGGCCCGCGCGATGTCTCCGAGGTCAAGGAAGCAGAACCCCTGATGTGGCTGCCAGCCATTTTCCCAGGTGTCCTTTCCTTGCCTGTCGTCCTGTTCCTTAGCGCCTTCGATGAGCCGCTCGACGCCATGGTTGCCGCCACCGGGGCAGGTCACTCTCATTCCCACTTGGCTCTCTGGCACGGCCTGACTGTGCCTCTATACATTTCCATTGCGGTGCTGATCGTGGGTGCTATCGGCGTAGCGTTCCGTGCACGTATCTCTGCGCTGCTGGAAGGCCGCAGGCTCGCACCGCGCTCCGGCGCGGAATTCCTGAGCGGTTCCAACGAGCGCGCCACCAATATTGCGCGCCGCATGGCGACCATGGCCAACTCGCAGTCCCCGGACCGTCACGTGGCATGGATTCTGCTGTTGATCGTCGGTTTGGCCGTGGCATCGTTCGCGTTGCCGGGCACATCGAGCGGTCTGACCAGTGTGCCTCCGCGCATGCTCAACATCGATCGCCCCACGGATTTGATCGCCCTGGCACTGATAGCACTGCCTGTCATCGGTATCATCTCCACGCGCTCCCGCATGGCCTCGGTAGTCTTGCTGGGCATCGTCGGTGTGGGTGTGTCCTGGCTGATGCTGACCTTGGGCGCACCCGATGTGGCCACCACCAACCTGCTAGTGGAGTTCTTGGTTGTGGTGCTCATGATGCTGGTGCTGCGCCACCAACCGCGCCTGTACCTGCGCGAAGGTGAGCACCGGGCCAAGGGAGCCACGGCAATTTCCGTGATCATCGGCCTCATCACTTTCTTCGGTGTGTACTTCTTGCTTGGCCGTCACGATAAGCCACGGATCGCCCAGTGGTACCTGGAAAACACCCCAGAGATCACCGGCGGCAATAACGTGGTTGCCTCCATCCTCGTGGAATTCCGTGCTTTCGATACTTTGGGAGAGCTGATCGTGTTGGGCATGGCGGGCATCGTCATCGCCGCCGTCATCCAGTCGATCCCCCGCTCCCCACTGCCCGGCTACGGTCCCGGCTCCACCTCAGAGCTGTTCCGCGCGGAAGGATCCACCCGCTTCCCGGACGTACATAAGGTCCCCGAGCTGGCACCGTTCTACTCGAAGTACCTGCGTTCCACGTACCTCAACTCCATCCTCAGCCGCCAGGCACTGCCGTATGTGCTGCCGATGATCGGCACCCTGTCCGCCGTGACCTTCTGGCGCGGCCACCAGGCTCCGGGCGGCGCTTTCATCGCCGCGCTGATCGCCGCCGGTGGCATTCTCCTGTGGTACGTCGGCCAACCTTTTGCCCGCAAGATCGGCAAGGGAGAACTGGGCTACTGGTTCATCGCGGGCGGCATGGCAACCGCCCTGCTCACAGGCCTGGTCGGCCTGCTGCTCAAGGGCAGCTTCCTGGCTCCCATCCATGGCGAGTTCCTCGGCCAGCACCTGACCACTTCGCTGCTGTTCGACCTCGGCGTGTACTTAGCGGTGATCGGGCTGATCGTGGTGTGCGTCAACGAGCTCGGCGGTCGCGACCGCCCTGGAGCTGAACCGCCATCCCGCAAGACCGAGGAAAAGATGCTGGGAGAATCCGGGGTGGCGTCGAAAAAGAAAAAGGGCACGGACACACTGCGCCGCGTTCTGGAACAACCAACCCGGCACCCCGCACCCGTGGAAGTTCCCACCAAGAAGAGTGCGGCGGACAACGATGTGGCCGTGCATGCAGGCGGATCCACCATCGTGCTCAACCCCTCGGAAGTCGATGCCGAACGCAAACGTACTGCAGAGCTGCACAAACAGGAACGCGAAGCCGCTCGTAAACACCGGCCGACTCCGGACAAGCAGGGTACGAAACAACAAGATACCAACACACAAGACGGGAAGGCATAGATCATGATCATTGCAGCGATCGTCGCCATTCTCATCGGCGGAGGTGTCTACATGGTGCTACAGCGCGGCATGGTGCGCATCATCGTTGGCATCACCCTGCTCAGCCACGGAGTCAACCTCTTGATCCTGGCGGCGGGAATCGGCACATGGCGCCAAGAACCCCTCATGGACCGCGCTACTCCGGATGTCGCGGCGGATCCACTACCGCAGGCTTTTGTGCTGACCGCCATCGTGATCTCCATGGCCTCCACGGCGGTGATGCTCACGCTGGCAGCGCTCGGCCGAGACGATGACACCCGCACCGTCGAGTCCCCCGAACGCACCGCACGCAAGCTGCGTTCCCTGGAGACACTGGGCAAAGCGACCAAAACCGTAGAGCAGCCGGAACGTACTCCGGCGCCCACCACACCCACTAACCCCGCAGATGAGAAGAAGGGAGCTACCAACTCATGACCATTGGCGCTTCCCTTTCCCTCTTCCTGCTGGTTCCCCTCCTATCCTCCGCAGTCGCTGCGGTGGTTCCGTCCCTCCTCGTGCGACGCTTCCTCATGCTCGCCGTGCCGTTGGCAGGCGTCATCGGCTCCGCGTACCTGCTCTACTACCTGACCATCGGCGCAGGTAGCGACCCTGGAGTGGTCGCGGATAACGTCGGCGGCTTTGTGGGCGGCATTTCCATCCCACTGGTCGCTGATTCACTGGCAGCGATGATGGTCCTCGCCACCTCCGTGGTCGCGCTGACCGCCAGCTGGTTCGCGGACATCGTGGGTGAATCCACCACTCGTTTCTTCCCCTCGCTGGCGATCCTCGTGCAGGCCGGCACGTGGGGCGCACTGCTCACGGCAGACCTGTTCAACCTGTTCGTGTTCATCGAGGTCATGCTCATGCCGTCCTTCGGCCTGCTGGCCATGACGGGCACGTGGGCCCGCCTGTCTGCGGCCCGCATGTTCATCGTGGTGAACCTAGTGACCTCGCTGATGCTGCTCGCGGGCGTGGCCACCACCTACGGCGTCATCGGCACCACGAACATCGCCGCGCTGGCAGGCGCTGCCGGACCTCGCGGCACCGAGTTCGCCGAGGGCGTGGGTGGCAACCAATGGCAGTTAATAGCGGCACTGGGCATGGTGCTGATCGCCCTGTGCATCAAGGCTGGTCTAGCGCCGGTACACACTTGGCTGCCGCGCGCCTACCCTTCCACCTCCGCGGCGGTGATGGCTCTGTTCTCTGGCATCCACACCAAGATCGGCGTGTACGCCATCTTCCGTGTCTTCCTCACCATCTTCGAGGGCGACCCTGCATATGCCTGGGGAGTGGTCGGATTCATGGTCGCGGGCATGGTGATCGGTGCCTACACCGGACTCTCCGAGCCCACTGTGCGTGGCGCGTTGGCCTACCAGATGGTCAATGGTATTCCGTTCTTCTTGATCGCACTCGCTTTTTTGCAGGACGACGCCATACTCATGCTCTCCGCAGCGCTGTACTACATGCTGCACCATATGGTCGTAGTTTCTTCGCTGATCATGGCCTCCGGAGCAATTGAAGAGACCTACCGCACCGGGCGCATCCGCCCGCTGTCCGGCCTGCTGCGACGCGATCCGTTTGTGGCGATTGTCTTTGCCATGGGTTCACTGGCGATCATCGGCTTCCCTCCATTTTCTGGCGTGATGGGCAAGCTGGGGCTGGTCATGGGCATGGCCACCGATGGCTCTTGGCTGTCCTGGGTGGCTATTGGCGCGGTCATCGTGGCCGCCTACGGCACCTTGCTGACCATGCTTTATGTGTGGCGTGAGGTGTTCTTGGGCCGCGATATGAATGACAACGAGTGCGATCCGAAGCTGCGGATCCGTCCGCGCTTCGTACTTCCATCCGCCACCATGATTGGCCTGTCCGTCGCTATGTTCCTGCTGGCCGGGCCGATGTTTGCCATCACAGAGTCTGCTGCGAAAAACCTGACGGATACTACTGCGTACGTCGATAGCGTGCTGGGTGACTCGAACAACACGATCGGTCGAGTTCTGGATGCTGGACCGTCCGGCCTGGAACATGTTCCGGACGGCGCATTGAATTCCATCCAGGAAGAAGCTCGCAATGAGGATGCGCTGCGCTCACACGAAGATCCTCAACCAGCACCAGAGGAGAAGCACTGATGAAATACCTTCGCATGTTCTTTCATTCCCTGGGCTACGGCGTGTGGCTGACCGGGCAGATCATTAAAGAATCCACGGTCATGGCGGTAGACACCCTGGGCACGGGCCGCAAGATCGCCCCTGTGGTGCTGTACTACCCGCTGCGCGTCACCAAGGAGCGGGACATCGCGGCGTTCATTGCGTCGATCACGATGACCCCGGGCACTCTGGCACTCGGAATAACGGGGCCCAAGGAGGTAGACCGAGACGTCGCCAGCGGCAAATGGAGCCGGAAGGATACGTCCGCGGTCGGGGAAAACGAGTTCAAGACCCACGGTCTCTCCAACGTGCAACGCTTCCTCGCGGTTCACGCAATGTATGGCTCCGACCCCCAGGAACTTTTGGAATCACTCGAGCACATGGAAGAAAAGCTGGTGCCGAGCGTGAAGTCCCAGGAGATCACTGTGGACGTCAAACTGCTGGTAGAGCGCGGACGCCCGGGGCCTCGCGGATTCCGCGGCAGCCGCGGTGGACGTCAGAACAACGAAACGGTCTTTGACGCAGAGAAGCTGGACTCCACCCCGCACGCCGCAGCGTTCGTGGCGGCGATCCTCGCCCAAGATGACGAGGAGCGCAATCCCGAGGACCTACCCAACATGAACCGGCAGGAGCGCTATGAAGTAGCTCGCCGAAACGCAGAGCGCGCTCGCACACGGAATGACCAGTCGCCTAAGACCGGCCACATGCAGCAGCGAGAAGATCCAGATCAGACTGGCGAGACGAAACCAGAAGAGACTATGTACGATCCGCTATACCCCAAGGAAAATCTCAACCGGAAGAACAGGAGGAAGCGCTGATGACCCCGCAGGAATTTCTCAACATCATCATGATCATCGTCACGGTCATCGTAGTGGCGGCGCTACTGATGGTGCTGTGGCGTGCCGTGACCACCCACAACGATGCGCGGCGCGCGGTGCTTTCCGATGCCATCTTCCTCTGCATGGCGGCACTGTTCATGTGTTACGGCATTTACGATCGTTCCGCCGTGACGTTTGAAGTGGCCGTCTACGCCGGGTTCTTCGGCGCTCTCAGCACGGCAGCGTACGCGCGGATCATTTCTCGAGGGAGGCGCTAAGCATCATGAACCTCACTTTTGTTGCTGCCGGGGCCGGCGAGCTCATCGAATTCCACGAGCCCACCTGGCCCATCGCGATCCTCGCTGGTGCTCTGGCACTCGCGGGTGCGGTGTACGTATTCGTCTCCGCCCGCGCCATGTACTTAGCACCAGATGCCATATCCCAGATCAACATGATCGGCCCCGCTGCGGGCGTGGGTTTGCCACTGCTGATTCTGTCCAACCTGGTGTATTCTTGGGGAGAAATCGGGTTTGACTTCGGCGTATTCCTACGCGCCATCGCGGCTATCTTCACCCTGCTGGTGATCCAGGCCGTGGGCTCCTACATCATGGGCCGTGCGTTGCACGCTACCCACTGGGACCACACTGTTCCGCTTTCGGGCGGCGAAAGGGCCAAAGAGCCGAAGTAATCTTCAGCGCCTTGGCCCCTTCGGGGAAGGTCGTAATTAGGCTGCGTTAGCCGTGACCTTGGCGTCCACATTGCCGCGCATTGCCTTGGAGTAAGGGCAGAATTCGTGCGCCTTGTTGACCAGCTCGGTGGCCTTGTCTTGATCCACATCAAAGACGGTGGCGTTGATGGTGGCGGTCAGGAACATGCCGTCATCGCCCTTGTTGAGAGTCATGGTGACCTCAACCTCAGGGGTCTGATCAGAGTTCACGCCGTCCTGCTTCATCATCAGCTGCAATGCGCCGTTAAAGCAGGCTGCCCAACCGGAAGCCACCAGCTGCTCTGGGTTGGTGCCTTCGCCGCTGCCGCCCAGTTCCTTGGGTGGGCGAACGTCGAGATCCAGGGTCCGATCGTGGGTGGCCACGTGTCCATCGCGACCTCCGCCGGTGGACAGGGACTTTGCTGTGTAAAGAGCATCGCTCATCTCTTAGTTCTCCTTAACTCTGTTGCGTGATGGCCGTTACTTGGACTGTGCTTCGGTGAAGATTTCCTTCACGCGGTCGCGCAGGTTTTCGTCCACGTTACCCCAGTAGACCCAGCACTGTTCGGCAACCTGGTCAGAGACACCGTCCATGGCGCCGGCGATGTTGTTTGCTAGGCGCTCGCGAGCTGCATCGTCCAACACCTCGCGGACGAGGATGCCTGCCTGCATGAAGTCATCGTCATCCTCGTGGCGGATGTACGCTCCGCGGGTCAGGTCGCGACCATGCAGGTCATCGAAGAGACCCAGATCGTAGGCAATGCCCGTGCCAGATTCTTGGCCGCGGCCGAAGCCGTACTGGGACTGACCTGGCTCCACACCCTTTTGCACGGCGCCAGATCCGTCAGACACATCGTCCGTGCCCTCGCCGCGTTCGAAGCGGTTCGGGGAGTAGACCGGAGTGCCAGCTGGTGGGAACTCTTGGTTACCAGCGCCATCCTTGGCGGTGTAGTAGTTCTTGTCCTTGACCACGGAACGGTTAGAAGGCAGCTGGTGGTGATTCACTCCGAGGCGGTAGCGCTGGGTATCCGCGTACGCGAACGCGCGGGCCAGCAGCATCTTGTCTGGGGAAAAGCCCACACCAGGCACGATGTTGGACGGCGCGAATGCTGCCGTCTCGATCTGTGCGAAGAAGTTCTGTGGGTTCTGGTTCAGAGTGAAGTGACCCACTGGGATGAGTGGGTAATCCTTCTGCGACCAGGTCTTGGTCAGATCGAATGGGTTCCATCTGTAGCCCTCGGCTTCATCGATGGGCATGATCTGCACCTTGACGTCCCACGTTGGGTAGTCGCCGCGCTCGATTGCTTCGTAGAGGTCGCGACGGCTGGAATCGAAATCGCCAGAAGCCACAACCTGTGCAGCTTCATCGTCAGTCAGAGTTTCCCAGCCCTGGCGGGTCTTGAAGTGGTACTTGACCCAAAAACGCTCGTTGTTTTCGTTGATCCACTGGTAGGTGTGGGAGCTGAATCCGTCCATGTTGCGGAAGCTCTTAGGGATGCCGCGGTCTCCCATCAAGTAAGTCACCTGGTGAGCAGACTCCGGGGAGCGGGTCCAGAAATCCCACTGCATATCTGCAGAGTGCAAGCCGGTATCAGCCAGACGCTTCTGAGAGCGGATAAAGTCTGGGAACTTCACACCATCGCGCAGGAAGAACACTGGAGTGTTGTTGCCGACGATGTCGTAGTTGCCCTCTTGGGTGTAGAACTTCAGCGAGAATCCGCGAACGTCGCGCACGGCATCAGGGAAGCCCTGCTCGCCGGCAACGGTAGAGAAACGCGCTAGCATTGGGGTCACGCGACCCGGCTGGAACAGATCTGCCTTGGTGTACTTGGATACGTCCTCGGTGACGGTCAGTTCACCGAAGGCGCCGGAGCCCTTGGCGTGGACGTTGCGCTCGGGGATGCGCTCGCGATTGAAATGCGCGTGCTTCTCAGTGAGGTGAACGTCGCTGAGTAGGAGGGGGCCCTGCTCGCCAACGGTTGCGGAGTGCTCTTCGGTGTGAACGGGTGCACCGTTGACGTTGGTGGATGGGCCGGAGTAAGGGCAGACGCCTCGCTCGGCGATGTCCTTGGAAGTGTGTTGCTGGTCTTGAGTAAACATAGGTGATACCTCCTTGTGGTCTCCCTCTCGAGCTTGCCAGCAAGATTTTTAGATTTTTTCGCACACCGTATTTACTAACCCCATTTGGGGGATGTGTTAAGCTACCTTCATGAAATCCCCGCCTGACCGAGGCACGCACAGCGAAAACGCGGTATCTGCTCGCGACGCGTCCGTAACGGATCTGGCTCTCCGCGCCGCCCGGGGGGATCGGGCGGCTTTGACGAAGTTCATCGCGGAGACCCACGATGACGTGTGGCGTCTGCTGGCGCACTTGGCGGATGCCGATCGCGCCGATGACCTCACCCAGGAGACCTACCTGCGCGTGCTGGGCGCGCTTCCTCGTTTCGCGGCTAGGTCTACGGCTCGCACCTGGATTTTGTCCTTGGCTCGTCGCGTATGGGTGGATTCCGTCCGCCACGATATGGCCCGCCCGCGCAAAACAGCTGGCGATTGGGACGAGCAAGCCAATGGCACTCCCGCCACGGAGACCACCGGCGGCCAGACCTGGGCGGAGTGGGTGGACACTCGCGCTCTGATCGACAGGTTGGAGCCGGAGCGGCGCGAGGCGTTGATCCTCACGCAGATGCTCGGTTATACCTACGCCGAGGCCGCCGGGATCGCGGGTGTGCGCGTGGGAACTATTCGTTCGCGAGTCGCCCGTGCACGTGCGGATCTGGTGGACATGCAAGGTCGACGCCAAACCTCCCCCGATCAGGCACATCGTTTCGGATAGAAACTCATCCTGTCTCGGGCATGGCTACAGTATGCACCATGAGCACCACAGCATTTTCCCAGACACTCACCCACCCCTTAAGCGACCTTTGGAACTATCACGCCTCACCTGGCGCGGTCACTCGGCTGACCCCGGGCTTTAGCCGTATTTCTATCTTGCAAGAGGCGGATAATCTCAAGAGCGGCAAGACCCGCATGAAGTTTCCCGGCGGGATCGTTTGGGAAGGGCAGCATGATCCTGACTACTTTGTGCCCCTCGGCACAGCGGGCTCGGCGCAGTTCTCCGATTACTGCACCACCCGCGGCCTAGGCAAAGCGATGGGCTGGCGCCACATACACAAGTTCGAAGAGGGCGCGGAGCCTAACCAGAGTGTCCTGCGGGATGAAATCACCACGAACGCCCCACATATCTTCTCCGCCAAGGCGTTGTCCGGCGTGTGGGGATTCCGCCAGGAGCAGCTGAAACAGGATCTCAACCACTTGGCTCACGCTCGTCTGTGGGCGGGCAGCACTACCCAGTCCATGACTGTGGCTGTTACGGGAGCCTCCGGGCTGGTGGGCACCCAGCTGTGCGCACTGTTGCGGGTGGCGGGGCACAAGGTTATTCGTATTACCCGTTCCGCCACTGAGGATGACCAGCGGCAATGGGATCCGCAGTATCCTCCGGAAAACCTCTTGGACGGGGTGGATGCCGTGGTGCACCTGGCAGGCCATCCCATCGCCGGGCGCTTTACGGATGAGCACATCGAAAAGGTTCGCGATTCGCGCGTAGGCCCTACGAAGAAGCTCGCGGAACTGGCTGCGCGCACTGAAAGCGTGCATACCTTCGTGTGTGCTTCTGCGGTGGGATTCTACGGTCATGATCGCCCGGAAGCAGTCGATGAGCAGGCAGAATACGGGCGCGAGGGAGTGATTGGTGGCGTCGTAAAACAATGGGAGGATGCCACCCAACCAGCCCGAGATGCCGGACTTCGTGTCACCAACGTGCGCACCGGGCTGGTGCTCGCGGGCGGCTCGCCGATGCTGGACATGCTGACTGCCTCGGTGAGGGTGGGCGGCGGCCCGCTAGGCGATGGTTCGCAGCACTTTGCATGGATCAGCCTGCAGGACTTGGTAAGCATCTATCACCGCGCGCTGATCGACCCTCTGATGCAGGGCCCGGTCAACGCCGTGGCGCCGAACATTGTCACGAATGCGGAGTTCACGGAGGTTCTTGCGGACGTCGGCGGTTCCCCACTGTCCAAGCTCAAGATTCCCGTGCCGGAGTTGGGTCCCAAAGCACTTCTGGGCGAACGCGGCGCGGAGGAATTGGCATTGGCCGACCAAAACGTGGTGCCCGGCGCGCTAAACCGGCTGGAGCACCCCTTCCGCTACCCACATGTGCGGGATGCGCTGCTCCACGAGCTGGGAAAGAACAGCCCGTCAATGGGTGAACCGGCAACTGACTACTAAGGTTGAAACTATGACTAGCTCCCCACAGGCACTGCTGCTCCTATCCTTCGGCGGACCGAATAAGTCCGAGGATGTCGTTCCTTTTTTGGAGAACGTCACCCGCGGGCGAGGCATCCCGCGCGAGCGTTTGGAACAGGTTGGCGAGCACTATTTCACGTTGGGCGGAAAGTCCCCGATCAACGAGCAAAACCTCCAGGTCATCGCGAACATTGAGGCGGAGCTCACCGAGCGTGGCATCGATCTGCCCGTCTACTTCGGCAACCGTAACTGGGAGCCGTTCGTGGAAGAGGCCACCGTCCAGATGGCCAAGGACGGCATTACCCACGCTTATGTGTTCGTCACCAGCGCTTGGGGTGGCTATTCAGGCTGCTCGCAGTACCAAGAGGACATCCAGCGAGCCATCGCTGCCTGCGAAAAGGCCGGGGTGAAGGCACCGACGATGGAACGCCTCCCTCACTTCCACGACAACCCCGCCTTCATCGCGGAGTTCGCTGCGGGCGTGGACGCAGCTCGCGCGCAGCTGTCCGACGAGGATCAGAAAAATGCCGAGCTCATCTTCACCGCCCACTCGGTGCCGAATGTTGCCGACGACCAGGCCGGACCGCACAGCTTCGGCGGCAATCTCTACTCCCAGCAGGTCTTGGACTCGGCTCGCTTAGTCCAGCAAGCCAGCTCCTTTGCCGGCCAACCCGGAACGGGGGCCAGCTATGCGTGGACGGGCCGCCTGGCAGAGCACGAGCCAGTGGGTGGGCGCGGCGATGGACCCGCCAACACGGGTGAATCCGTGGGCGTGGATCTCGGTGTAGGTACGGAATACGACGTTGAGCTCGTGTGGCAGTCCCGCTCTGGTTCTCCTCACACGCCGTGGCTGGAGCCAGATGTCTGTGATCACATCGAGTCGCGCGCCGAGCATGGCAATACGCGCCCCATCGTGCTGTGCCCCATCGGCTTCATCACCGATCACATTGAGGTCAAGTGGGATCTGGACACCGAGGCCAAGGATGCTGCAGACGAGGCAGGCATTTCCTTCGTGCGCTCCGCCACTCCGGGGCTCAGCAAGTCCTTCGCCGCGATGGTGGTGGACATGATCGCCGAGGATCCCCAGCCGTTGACTGAGGAGCAGCAAGCCGCAAAGCAGATCGCGGAGAAGTTCGGCACGGTGCCGAACTTCGGCCACACCAAGAACGGAAACTTCTGCGCCCCTGGCTGCTGCGGCTCTTAAAAGGAGCTAGACCAGCAGTTCTGCGATCTGGATGGTGTTCAGCGCGGCACCCTTGCGCAGGTTGTCGCCACTGACCACCAGCACCAGTCCGCGGCCGCCGTCGACGGACTGATCCTGGCGAATGCGTCCCACCAGTGAGTTGTCCTTGCCTGCTGCCTCCAATGGCGTGGGGACGTCCACGACCTCCACACCGGGAGCATCGGCGAGAATCTCGCGCGCCCGCTCCGGGGTGATGGACTTGTCGAACTGTGCGTGCACCGTCATGGTGTGGCCGGTCAGCACAGGCACGCGCACGCAGGTGCCCGCCACCAGCAAGTTAGGGATACCCAAGATCTTGCGGGACTCGTTGCGCAGCTTCTGTTCTTCGTCGGTCTCCTCGGAGCCGTCGTCCACGAGGTTGCCGGCCATCGGCAGTGCGTTGAACGCGATGGGAGCCACGTAAGGATCGGTGCTGTCCACGTTCAGCGCGGAACCATCGTGCACCAACTCCTCCAGGTTGTCAGCGTTGGCACGCGTCTGATCGATTAGCGCGGACACGCCGGACAGGCCGGAACCAGATACTGCCTGGTAGGAACTGACGCGCAGGCGCTGCAAGCCGGCTTCCGCATGCAGTGGACCCAGCACGGGCATAGCTGCCATGGTGGTGCAGTTCGGGTTGGCGATGATGCCCTTGGTGGTGTTCTTGGCGTCGCCGGGGTTGACCTCGGAAACCACGAGGGGAACATTCTCATCCTTGCGCCATGCGGAAGAGTTGTCCACCACCACGGCACCTGCCTCGGCGAAGCGTGGGGCGTGCTCGCGGGAGGTACCGCCACCAGCGGAGAACAGCGCGATATCGATGCCGCGGAGGTCCTCGGTGGAGGTGGCTGCCACGTCTTCCACGACGATCTTGTTGTCCCCAAACTCCAGCTCAGTTCCGGCGGAGCGGGAGGAGGCGAAGAAGCGGACGGTATCTGCTGGGAAGTTGCGTTCCTGCAGGATAGAGCGCATCACGCGACCAACCTGGCCGGTAGCGCCCACGACGGCGATGGTGGTCATGAGAAATCAGTGTCCTTTCGAGGGGAAAGTTGAAAAAGGTTTAGCGGCCAGTCCCCGCGTACACGGTGACCTCTTCTTCGCCGCCCAATTGGAAGCGATCGTGCAGTGCGACGACAGCCTTATCCAGTTCAGACTCGCGAACCAGCACGGAGATGCGGATCTCGGAGGTGGAGATCAGTTCGATATTGACTCCTGCATCGCGCAGAGCCTCGCAGAAGTCTGCGGTCACTCCGGGGTGGGACTTCATGCCGGCTCCCACCAGGGAGACCTTGCCGATCTGATCGTCATAGAGGACGTCCTGCCACTCGGCGGCTTCCTTCATGGACTTCAGCATCTGCACGGCGCGGCGTCCGTCTTCGCGCGGGCAGGTGAACGTGATGTCCGTCCGGTTGTTGTCCAGCTTGGAGACGTTCTGCAGAACCATGTCCAGGTTGATCTCGGCATCTGCGATGGCGCGGAACACCTTCGCGGCCTCCCCTGGGGTGTCTGGGATGCCCAGGACGGTGATCTTTGCTTCGGAGCGGTCGTGTGCCACGCCGGTGAGTACTGCCTCTTCCACGGGAATATCCTCCATTGATCCGGAAACTAGGGTGCCAATATCGCTGCTGTACGAGGAGCGCACGCGCAGGGGAACGTTGAATGCGCGGGCATATTCCACGCTGCGGAGCATGAGCACCTTGGCACCCACGGCCGCCATTTCCAGCATTTCTTCGAAGCTGATTTTGTCAAGCTTGCGTGCGTTCTTCACGATGCGTGGGTCAGCGGTGTACACGCCGTCGACGTCCGAGTAGATCTCGCAGACGTCGGCCTGCAGGGCAGCGGCGAGGGCTACGGCGGTGGCGTCGGATCCACCACGACCCAGCGTGGTGACGTCCCGGGTTTCACGGTTGACCCCCTGGAAGCCAGCGACCAAGCAGATCTTGCCGCCGTCCAGCGCTTCCTGCACACGACCGGGGGTCACGCCCACGATACGTGCGTTGCCGTGGCGCTCGGTGGTGAGCACGCCGGCTTGGGAGCCTGTGAAGGACTGTGCTTCGGCTCCGAGGGATTCGATGGCCATGGCCACTAGGGCATTGGAGATGCGCTCGCCTGCGGTGAGCAACATGTCCATCTCACGGGCTGGGGGAACTGGGTTGACTTGCTCGGCGAGGTCGAGCAGCTCATCGGTGGTGTCTCCCATGGCGGAGCAGACCACGACAACGTCGTTGCCCTGCTTCTTAGTTTCCACGATGCGCTCAGCCACGCGCCGGATGCGTTCGGCGCTTTCCAACGACGATCCGCCGTATTTCTGGACGATGAGTGCCACGTGGCGTTCACCCTTTCGTGCACGCCGATTCATCAGACGCGCTTGTTCGTGAGTCTTAACGTCCAGATTCTACCCCAGCGTGCTGGTCTGTTGAACCGCTCGGTGCAGTTTCGCGCATTGTCGTGGGCTAGAGTTTGGGATCGATGAATGAAAACAATCTGCTGGCGATCTTCTTTGCCCTGCTCTCCGCGCTGACGATCGCGTGGGGCACGGTGATCCGCCATCGGGTTGCATCTACCTCTGAGGACAATGACGTCCCGCTGCTCAATGCAGTGCGTTCTCCCTGGTGGTGGGGTGGTTTGCTCGGCGCGATGGCGGGCTATGGCTTGCAGATTGTGGCGCTGAATTTTGGCACGTTGCTGATCGTGCAGCCGATTTTGGTGCTGAGTTTGATGTTCACGTTGCCACTCAGCGCACGCATGGATGGTCGCCGCATATCCAAGTCGGAAACCACGTGGGCTTTGCTGTTGACCGTTGCGGTGGCGGTGCTGGTAGTTCTTGGTCGTCCGACGTCAGGAGATTCGCATCCGCCTCTGAAAATATGGCTGCTCGTCTTGGGCATCGGGGTGGTGGTGATTGGCGCGATTCTGCTGTTCGCCGCGAATCGGGGCAAGGAGATGCAGGCGCTGCTTTATGGCGCGATGACTGGCTCGATCATGGGTTATTTGGCGCTGATGTCCAAGGCCGTGGTGGATACTTTCCGACTGCGCGGCATGGAAGGTCTGGTCACCGGATGGGAGCTCTACGCTCTGTTGGCGCTGGCTGGGATCGGAACTGCCGTGCAACAGCTGAGCTTTAATGCGGGAGCGTTGAAGAACTCTCTGCCCGCGATGACCATTGTGGAGCCTCTGGTGGCGTTCTCGCTGGGCTATGCGGTGTTGGGCGAGCGTTTCCAGGTCACCACGAGCGTCGGCTGGTTCTCGATGTGCGTGGCTCTTACTGTCATGGTTGGCGCGACTGTTGCGCTTAGCCGGATGAGCGTGACGGAGAAAGTGAATTAACGCCCCCGGGCAGACTCTGTGCCTGGATGCCTCGGCGGGATAGTTGCTCGCCGTAGTTTTCCACGAAGCGTGCACTGCGCACACCGGCCGCACAGGCCACCACCAGGTTTTTGTCGAACTCCGGCAGGTCATCGATACTGCTGACCTCGCTTCCTGGCAGCAGCACGGGTTCGGCATCGGGCCACGGCTTGAGGAGCACTTCGTGCGGCTCGCGGATGTCCACTGCAACGGCCCGCCCGTCACGAACCAGCCCCAGCAGTCGCTGCCGCTCGGCTTCTTCTGCCGCGGCCTCGCCGGGCATCGCGCAGCCCACGTCGTAGCTCTGCTCCAGCTCAGAAACCAACTCACGCCCCGGATCTGCCTGCACCTCCAGCGTGCGCATGCGTGCGCTGAGCGCCTCGTAGCTAGTCAGGCGCCCCGGATTGCCCGCACCCGGCAGCTGCGCGAGATGCGCTACTACCTGGGTCACCATCAGGCCCGCCACCACTGAGGTGGTCACGCCCAACACACCCGCGGTCGCGCAATCGGGCACGAAATCGCCACCGGGCTGGACCGGGAAGATGTCACGCAGCCCTACTCCGCGCCCGTCCTCGGTCTCGGTCCCGGAGTGCCACAGCGCCACGTCGCCCCGGTATTGCAGCACCGTTCCCCATACGAGAGGCGTGGAGGTGATCTCCGCGGCGTCGGCAACAAGGTACTTGGTCCCAAACGAATCCGAACCATCCAACACCAGGTCCACCCCGCCCACGATCGCCACGGCGTTCGCGGAATCGAGACGTCGCCGCAGCTCGCAGACCTCGATCCCCGGTTGCAAGCCACGGATCCGCGCGGCAGCCACCTCCACTTTGGGCTTGCCTACGTCGTCTGCGGTGAACAGGATCTGGCGGTGGATGTTGGTGAGGTCAACGGTGTCATCGTCGATGATTGTTATTTTTCCGACGCCAACCGCCGCCAGTTGCTGCAACGCCGGACAGCCCAGCCCACCGGCCCCCACCACCAGGACGTGCGCGGCGCGCAGCCTGCGCTGCTGTTCGATCCCGAACCCGGGCAGGTTCAGATGCCGCGCTGTGCGGCGCAGCTCCTCGCGCGTCAGTTCTGTATCCGCGCTCATCACAGAACCTCGTCGGCCCAGTTCGCGAGGCCCTCAAACGTGGACGATGCCTGCGCATGGGTGCGTGTGGGGATCCGGCCAGCGCCGCGCGCAAGGCGCCCGGCTTCCACGGCATGCCGCATTGCTTCAGCCATCGCCACGGGATCCTGACAGCGGTTGACGGCGCTGGCCAGCAGTACGCCGGAACAGCCCAGTTCCATGGCCAGCGCGGCGTCTGATGCAGTACCCACGCCCGCGTCAATCAAGATGGGAATATCTGTGTTTGCGCAGATCAGCTCAATATTGTGCGGGTTCAGAATGCCCAGGCCCGTGCCGATGGGCGAGCCCAGCGGCATCACGGCCGATGCTCCCGCGTCCTCAAGTCGCTTGGCGGCGATCGGGTCGTCGGAGGTGTAGGCCATGACGGTGAAGCCTTCGTTGACCAGCTGCTCGGTGGCGTCGATGGTCTCCACCACATCCGGCAAGAGAGTGCGATCGTCGTGGATGACTTCCACTTTGACCCAGTTGGTGCCTAAGGCCTCCTGGGCTAGCCGGGCGGTGATCACGGCATCTCGCGCAGTGCGACATCCCGCTGTGTTGGGCAGCGGGGCGATATTCAGGCGTTTCAGCAGGTCAAAAACGCTTTCACCCTCCCCCTTGGCAGCGGCGCGGAACCGGCGCATGGCCACGGTGGTCAGCTGCGTTCCAGAAGCCACCAATGCCTGCTCCAGCATGGACTGCGAAGTGGCTCCGCCCGTGCCCATGATGAGGTGAGATTCGAACTGCTTGTCCGCGATGTTCAGCAACTGTGTTAGCCCCCTTGGACTGCGGTGAGGACGTCCACACGGGCACCGTCCTCGAGGGTGGTTTCTTGCCATGCGGAACGGAAAACTACGCGACCTTCCACGGCCACGGCCACTCCGGCTTCTGCTACTTCGCCGGTGAGGTGCTCCACGAGGTCCGCGACGGTTGCTCCGTCGGCAAGTTCGGTCTTTTCCTCGTTAACGATCACGTTCATGGTTTATTCCTTCTCTCGTGTGGCGTTCTGGCGAGCACGCTGCAATATCCACACTAGGCTGAACGCCTTCGATGATCTCCCGCGTGACCTTCGCAGCTAGCGCTGTCAGCAGGATTCCGTGGCGGAAGTAACCGGTGGATACCACCACGTGTTCGTTGACTCTTCCCAGGTAAGGCAGGTCGTCTGGGGTGCCCGGGCGGGCTCCGGCGCTAGCTTCCACAAGGTCGCACTCTTCCACCCCGGGCACCACGCGAATGGCATCCCGCAGCAATTCGTGCACTCCGCTCACTCGGGGCTCGGCGCGCCCGTCCTCACGGGAGGTTGCGCCGATGGCCACGGTCCCGTCCTCGCGCGGGATCACGTAGATGGGCCGGTCTTCCACGAACCCGCGGATGACCTTGGTCACCAGCGGCTGCAGTGGCTTCGGCACGCTCAGCCGCAAGATATCGCCGTACACCGGGCGTAGCTGCAGCGGCATGCGATCTTCGTACCAGCCACGCACGGACGCTGCGCCCAGCCCATTAGCCAGCACGATCTGCTCGGCATCTACGGTCTCGCCGGAGCCTAAAACCACCGAGGCTCCCGCAATCTCTTCGGCCGTCTCCGTGATGAAACGCACTCCCAGGTTCCCCGCCGCGTCCTGCATCGCCGCCGCAAACTGACGCGGAAACACCTGGTGATCCCCCGGAATACTCACCGCTCCGGCCAGCCGTGGGCTCAGTGCGGGCTCTTGTGTACGCGCCTGCCGAGTGGTGATCCGCTCCACGGTCATCCCGTGGGCCACTTGGTAGTCCATCAGCTCGCCCAAGTGCTGGGCATCGGCCCTATCAGCGGCCACCACGAGCGTGCCGTGAGCCTGATGCCCCGTGGGGACGTCCGTGTGCTGCGCCACCAGTTCCACCAGCTCTGGGTACCACTGCCCCGCCGCCTGCATCAGCGGAAACAGCGGATCCTGCTGGTAGACCACCTCTGCGGCAGGCGCGAGCATGCCGCCGGCGTGATACGTGGAGCCAGAAGCGGGAGCGGGGTCAATCACGGTCACCTCATGACCGCCAGCCGCGAGCGTCACCGCCGTGGACAGGCCGATGGTCCCCGCTCCAATGACAGTCACCTTCATCGGGCTCGCCCCGCCTCGAAGCCCGCGATCACACCGCGCACGTATTCTTCGGGATCTTGAGCGTGCATAATGCCTCGCACAATCGCCAGGCCATCCACTCCCACGGCTGCGAGATCAGCGGCATCGTCGCTGGTGACGTCGCCAATTGCCACTACAGGAACCGCAGATTCCGCAACGATCGGCGCGAAACCCTGCAGACCCAACGGCGTGCGCCCGGAATCCTTGGTCGGCGTGGCGCGGAACGGGCCGCACCCCACGTAGTCCAGGATCTCGGCGTGCTCGTTGGCCGCCTCGATCAACTCCAAGGTGCCGGTGGTTAGGCCGATCACCGCATCCGGTCCCAGCAGCGCTCGGGCGGACGGGACAGGCAGATCGTCCTGCCCAATGTGCACGCCGTGGACGTGGTGGCCTTCGTTGATTAAGGCAGCCGCTACATCAACACGGTCGTCCACCAGCACCTTCGTCTCCGGCGCCACAGCGTGCACCTCCGCGGCCACGCGAGCGGTGAGCTCATAGAGTCCGCGCGCGGAAATCGGCTTGGAGCGGACCTGGATCATCCCCGCTCCGCCCATCGCGGCAGCGCGGGCGGTGTCCACAATCTGCTGTGGCTCCCCGCTGCCGGTCACGAAGTAGCAGCGGAGGTCAAGCTCAGTTGATCGAGGCATTTTCTCCTTCTGCCTGCTGAATTTCTTCTTCCACCTCGGCTTCGTCGAGGTAAAGCTGTCCGCCGTGCTCGCGGAACTTCTCTGACATCTCCTTCATACCTTCTTCCACCGCAGCCTGAACATCCGCATCCACCGCGCGGTTCGGGCCGCCGGGCATGCCCAGCTGTGCAGGGTAGGTATCGCGGATGTCCTGGGAGATGCGCATGGAGCAGAACTTCGGGCCACACATCGAGCAGAAGTGCGCGGTCTTGGCCGGCTCCGCGGGCAGGGTTTCATCGTGGTACTCCAGCGCGGTATCTGGATCCAGCGCCAGCGCGAACTGGTCATGCCAGCGGAACTCGAAACGAGCCTTGGACAGCGCATCGTCGCGCTCCTGCGCGCGTGGGTGACTCTTGCCCAGGTCAGCAGCGTGAGCGGCGATCTTGTAGGTGATCACGCCCACCTTCACGTCATCGCGGTTCGGCAGTCCCAGGTGCTCCTTCGGCGTGACATAGCAGAGCATCGCCGTGCCGGCCTGGCCGATGATCGCCGCACCGATGGCGGAAGTGATGTGGTCATAGCCCGGCGCGATGTCCGTGGCCAGTGGGCCCAGCGTGTAGAACGGCGCACCGTCACACCAGTTTTCTTCCCACTCCACGTTGATGGGGATCTTGTGCATCGGAATGTGTCCGGGGCCTTCGATCATCACCTGGGCGCCGCGCGACTTCGCAATGCGGGTCAGCTCACCCAGGGTCTTGAGCTCTGACAATTGAGCCTCATCGTTGGCGTCGGCAATAGAACCGGGACGCAGGCCATCGCCGAGGGAGAAGGTGACATCATAGCTCGCCAAGATGTCGCACAGTTCCTCGAAGTGCGTGTACAGGAAGGACTCGCGGTGACCATCCAAGCACCACGCCGCCATGATGGAACCGCCACGGGAGACGATGCCGGTGACGCGCTCGGTGGTTAGCGGAACGTAGCGCAGCAGCACGCCAGCGTGGATGGTCATGTAGTCCACGCCCTGCTCGCACTGCTCGATGACGGTGTCGCGGTAGATCTCCCACGTCAGCTTCGTTGGGTCGCCGTTGACCTTCTCCAGTGCTTGGTAGATGGGCACGGTGCCCACGGGAACAGGGGAGTTACGCAGGATCCACTCACGGGTCTCGTGGATGTCATTGCCGGTGGACAAGTCCATGATCGTGTCCGCACCCCAGCGCGCGGCCCACACCATCTTTTCCACCTCTTCCGCGATGGAGCTGGTCACGGCGGAGTTACCCATGTTGGCGTTGATCTTCACCGCGAAGTTGCGACCGATGATCATCGGCTCGATCTCTGGGTGCTTGTGGTTGGCGGTGATCACCGCGCGGCCGGAGGCGACTTCGCGGCGGACGAACTCCGGCTCGAAGCCCTCGCGGTGAGCGATGAATGTCATTTCCGGGGTGATGATTCCGGCGCGTGCCCAGGCCAGCTGGGTCTTGACCTTGAGTTCGGGGTGCTCGTCGCTGGCGGGTGCGGCTTCTGGCTTCTCCCACTCGTCGCGGGTCTTGGCCAGGCCGGTCTTGAGGTCCAGCTGCGGGTTTTCTTCGGTGTAGATGCCGGAGGTGTCGTAGACCTCGAAGTCCTCGCCGGTGGTCAGCTCGATGGCGCGGGCGGGGATGCGCAGTTCCGTGGTGGAGCCGTCCGTGTTGGTGTGAGTGACGGTGTTGTAGACCTTGCGGCTGCGGTAGATCGGGCCGGTAGTGACCTGGCCTTCCTCTGGAGGTGCAGATTTCGCAGTCAGACGTGTGCCCATGATGGGTTTTCCTTCCTTCGCCGGCATTACCCGGTCAGGTTCAAGCGGTCGGCCCTTATGTCCTAGGACCCTCTCAGCGCACTGGTTCACGGCTAAGTGCCTTGAGGTGTACGCTCCCGCGGAGATGTGCGAGTTATGAAGTTGTCTTGCCCAGTGTAACCACCGCGGAGACAATCATCAGCAATTCCCCCATCTCACTCAGTGAGACGCGCTCTCCCATGGAAATACCCCCTTTTCGCCACAGCCACTGTGATGCGCGCTATAGTGATCTGCATGTTCTCATTCCGCGTCAGCGCTCTCCTTCTGCGCCGCGGCGGGGCTCAGGTCTAAATCTTCTTTCCGACCGGCACCCCGTCGCGGAGTAAGTGCTGCCGGTCGGAAATCTTGAAACACCACAGACTTTCCAGGAGCCTCTTTTCTCATGAACGACACATTCATCTCCGCCCCCGCTGCCATCAACACTCCAGACGGCAACATCCCCGATGGCCAGCCCGCTTGGAACAAGCAGCACAATTCGCAGATGCGCGATGCCCGCTACCTGCCATTCTTCGAAGAAGTCGATCACATCACCCTGCCTGATCGCACCTGGCCAGATAAGGTCATCGACCGCGCTCCCCAGTGGTGTGCCGTGGATCTGCGCGATGGCAACCAGGCCTTGATTGATCCCATGAGCCCTGAGCGCAAGCGCCGGATGTTCGATCTGCTGGTGCAGATGGGCTACAAGGAAATCGAGGTGGGCTTCCCCTCCGCGTCCCAGACGGATTTCGATTTCGTCCGCGAGATCATCGAGGGTGGCCGCATCCCCGAGGACGTGACCATCCAGGTTCTGGTCCAGGCACGCGAGCACCTGATCCGCCGCACGTTCGAGGCGTGTGAGGGCGCGAAGAACGTCATCGTGCACTTCTACAATTCCACCTCCGAGCTGCAGCGCCGCGTGGTTTTCCGCAAGGATCGCGAGGCCATCAAGAAGCTGGCTACGGATGCCGCTGAGCTGATCAAGACCATCGCCGTGGATTACCCAGACACCAACTGGCGCTGGGAGTACTCCCCCGAATCCTTCACGGGCACCGAGGTGGACTACGCCAAGGAAGTCTGCGACGCAGTGGTTGCCATCATGGAACCAACTCCAGAAAACCCGATGATTCTGAACCTGCCGTCGACGGTGGAGATGATCACTCCGAACGTCTACGCGGATTCCATCGAGTGGATGCACCGCAACCTGAACAACCGCGATTCCATCATCCTGTCCCTGCACCCCCACAACGACCGCGGCGAGGGCGTTGCCGCAGCTGAGCTGGGCTACATGGCCGGCGCAGACCGCATCGAGGGCTGCCTGTTCGGCAACGGCGAGCGCACCGGCAACGTCTGCCTGGTCACCTTGGGCCTGAACTTGCTGACCCAGGGTGTGGATCCGCAGATTGATTTCTCCGATATCGATCAGATCCGCCGCACGGTGGAGTACTGCAATCAGCTGCGCGTGCCTGAGCGCCACCCTTATGGCGGCGACTTGGTCTTCACCGCGTTCTCCGGTTCCCACCAGGACGCCATCAACAAGGGCCTGAACGCCATGCAAGACCGCACGGGCGATATCCGCGAGGCCACGTGGGAGGTTCCATACCTGCCCATCGATCCGAAGGACATCGGCCGTACCTACGAGGCCGTGATCCGCGTGAATTCGCAGTCCGGAAAGGGCGGCGTGGCCTACATCATGAAGACGGATCACAACCTGGATCTGCCGCGCCCCATGCAGGTGGAGTTCTCTTCCGTGGTGCAGGCAGTCACGGATGCCGAGGGTGGCGAGGTCAACCCGAAGGCCATGTGGGATATCTTCGCTGGCGAGTACTTGGATCGCGTGGCTCCCATCGAGGCTATCTCTGTGACTGTCGATGGCGGCCAGGCTGAGGGCGAAGAAGCCAAGGTCACCGCTCAGATCGAGTACCGTGGCGAGGCGCAGACCATCAAGGGTCACGGCAACGGTCCGATCGCCGCCTACTGCAACGCTCTGGATTCCCTGGGCATGGACGTGGAAGTTCAGGAGTACTCGCAGCACGCGCGCACCTCTGGTGACGACGCCGAAGCCGCCGCGTACGCCCTGGTCTCCGTCAATGGCACAAAGGTCTGGGGCGTGGGCATCGCTTCCTCCATCACTTACGCTTCCTTGAAGGCCATCACCTCGGCCGTCAACCGCGTTCAGGATGCGGGAGTGCCACAGGGCGCTTAGCTCGTGGACCTCTCTAGTAACATCTCCTTTCATGACTGATAGCAGAAGGCGCCCCCGTCGCACCGTTCATCGCCGTGCGGCTCCGCCTTCTCCTATTTCCGACGCCAACCCCGAGTCCCCCCAGCGCGCCCCACGTCCTGCCACGTTCCCCTCCCCTGAGCAGGCGCCGTACGCGGCCGTCAGCATCGTCACTTCGGGAATTCACCCCACGACGTCTCGTCTGGTGGCACTGTCCGTGGCTTTTTATTCCCCCGCTATGGAGCCAGTCGAGGCGTGGACTAGGCACTTGAACCCTGGTGAGGATGCAGGGCCGTGGCATTTGCACGGGTACCAGCCTGCGGATCTCGCGCAGGCTCTGGGCTTTGCCAGCTCCGCCGAACTCATCCACGAGGCCCTTGATGGCCGCACCTTGGTCATGCATCAGGTGGGCTACACCTGGGGTTTCCTGGCCAATGAGTTCCGCCGCACCAAGCGTTCCGCGAACCGCGGTCGTCGCGGCCGAGGCCGCGGGCGCGGTGCGCGGAAGGTTCCGGTTCCTACTCCCGTGGAGATCATCGACACGCTCGGCACCGCACGGCGACAGTCCACCGAGTGTTATGACTTCCGTCTGCGGGCCATCGTGGAGTGTTATAACCAGGGCCCTTACGGCGTGGATGCCCCAGAGGAAGCTATGCCTGAGGTGGGGGCGGTGGCGTCGACCGAAAGGGGAAACATCGACCCAGATGCCCTCCTGGAGGCGGACGCTCACCTGACCATGCATCTCCACCTCGCCCAGCTGCGCGCGGCTGGTGCCGGCGCGGGGCTGATCGAGAAGCTACAGCCAGCGGACCTGGTGGCGGATCAGTTTGGAATCCAGCGTTCGAAGATTCGCGTCGATGCGGCCAATGCACCCCGTCCACACGAGAATCCCGGGCAATGGGCCCCGGGTATGAAGCTGGTCGAGGGCATGGAGTTTGTGGTCAGCCCGGATGTCATGAGCGATCCGGACGAGATCATCGGCAAGGGCGTGGCCGCGGGCCTGGTGTACTCAGAGAAGCTGAATCGCCGCAGCTCACTGGTGGTGTGCAACACGAACCACGAGCTGCGCGGCAAGGCGATGCACGCGGATCGGAAGAACATTCCGCTCGTCAGCGATGAGACGTTCCTGGAGCTGCTGGACGATGTGGACAAGGGCAAGCGCGCGCCGTCGCCCACCAGTCCGCAAGCGGGCGTGCGACCCGCCACGCAGGGCATTCCTCCTACGCGCGGCGGAAATCGGCGCTCCCGCAAGCGTCGGTAGCTGGAGCCGGAAGCGGACTCGACTAGTCTGGGGCAAGTGAACTCTAAGGACAGCAGAAGCAACATCCTGCAACGCGCCCGGAGTGCTGCCGCCATCAGCGCGGCGGATCTCGCTACGTGGGCCAGCCGCAAGACGGGCCGTGGCTCCGGCGGCATGATCGGCGGCCTCATCGCGGGTGCCATCGATCCGCACCTGATGAACTCGCTGGCTAAGGGCCGGCCGGTTGCGCTGGTGACGGGCACCAACGGCAAATCCACCACCACGCGCATGCTCGCGGGCGCCCTCCAGTCCGCGGGAACCGTGGCCACCAACGAGGGCGGCGACAACATGGACGCCGGCGTGATCTCCGCCCTGCTGGCGGGGCGCGACGCGGAGATCGTAGTGCTGGAAGTCGACGAGCTGCACGTGCCCAACATCGCCGAGAAACTGGACGCCTCCGTGTTGGTGCTGCTCAATCTGAGCCGTGACCAGCTGGACCGCGTGGGTGAGATCAACAAGATCGAGCGCACCTTGCGCGCGTGTGTGGACGCGCGGCCGGACATGACGGTGATCGCTAACTGCGATGACGTGGGCGTGACCTCCGTGGCGTGGGACTCCCCGAACGTGGTGTGGGTGTCCGCTGGCTTTGGCTGGGCGGGCGATTCCACTAGCTGTCCTCGCACCGGTGGCGCGATCGTGCATCAGGAGCGCGCGGACGGGATCATGGACTGGTTCGCGGTGAAGAAGCTGCCCGACGGCTCCGAGTTCCGTCGGCCGGAGCCGCAGTGGCGCATCACTGATGAGGGCATCGTGGATGCCTCCGGTTCCCTGCACCCTCTCAACCTGCGCCTTCCTGGCAATGCGAACCGCGGCAACGCTACCCAGGCCGTGGCCGCAGCTAAGACTTTGGGCGTGGACATCAGCGCCGCGATCTCCGCCGCCGAGCAGGTGGACAACGTGGCCGGCCGCTACTCCGTGGTGCCTTTCGAGGGGCGCGACGTGCGGCTGATGCTGGCCAAGAATCCCGCCGGTTGGCAAGAGGCGCTGTCCATGGTGGATCGGGACGCCGATTCTCTGGTCATCTCAGTCAACGGCCAGGTTGCCGACGGGCAGGATCTGTCTTGGCTATGGGATGTGCGCTTTGAGAACTTCGAGGATCTCAAGGTGGTCTCCGCAGGCGAACGCGGTACGGATCTTGCCGTGCGCTTGGGCTACGCGGGCGTGGAGCACACGCTGGTCAAGGACACAGTGGAGGCCATTCGTTCGTGCCCTCCGGGGCGCGTTGAGGTGTTGGCGAACTACACGGCGTTCCGTGATTTGAGGCGCGTTTTGGACCGCAACAATGAGGAGCAGCGATGAGCACACTGACTATTGGCCTGGTCCTTCCCGACGTTCTGGGCACCTACGGCGATGACGGAAACGCTCTGGTCCTGCGCCAGCGCGCCCGCATGCGTGGCTTGGACGCGGAGATTCACCGCATCACGCTGGGCGCCGCAATTCCCGAGACGCTGGACATGTACACCCTCGGCGGCGGCGAGGACGTGGCGCAGCGCTTGGCCACCGAGCACCTCCTCGCCGATGGTGGTCTGACCCGCGCGGCGAATGCTGGACGCCCGATTCTGTCGATCTGTGCCGGGTTGCAGGTCCTCGGCCGCACCTTCACGGCTTCTGATTCTGTGGTTGAGGGGCTGGGTCTTATCGACGCCACCACGGATGTCTTGTCTAAGCGCATGATCGGTGAGATCACTTCGACCCCTCAGCTGGAAGGGCTCACCGAGACCTTGACGGGTTTTGCCAACCACATGGGTTCCACCGTTCTGGGTTCCGATGCCTCTCCTCTGGGCACGCTGACGAAGGGCACCGGCAACACTGATGAGGGTGAGCAGGTGTCCTACGAGGGCGCGGTTCAGGGGTCTGTCATCGCCACGTACATGCATGGCCCAGCCTTGGCCCGTAATCCGCAATTGGCAGATCTGATCCTGGCCCGCGCGATGGGCGTAGACATGAGCGAGCTTCCCGAGGTCACGGGCCAGTTCGCTGATCAGCTGAATGGGGAAGTGCAGCAATTGCGTAAGGAACGTCTGCGCTAGGGATCCGCTAGAACGGGATATTCTCGGCTGCTTCGTCATCATCTGCTTCGGTGCGGATGCGGTTGTGCTCGGCGAGAACTCGGGCGCGCCTGCTGGCTCGTCGCTCAAAGGTTTCCCGCCCCAGTACTCCACCTGGCTCGGTGACTACCGTGTGCCCGTCCCCGTGGGAGGTCCACACCTCGGTGCCATCGGGGAATAGGGATACGTCCCACTGCCCTGCGGTCTTCAGCTTGTGGTGCTTGCGGCACAGGCAGTGAAGATTCGACGTTGAAGTTTCAGCGCTTCCGCCCAATGGTTGGCTATGGTCCCAACGGTTGACGTGGTCTAGGTCGCAGCGCTCGGCGATGACATCGCAGCCCGGGAAGCGGCAGTGTCCGTCTCTGCCGATCACGCTGGCGCGAATTGTCGGCGTGGGCTGGTACCCCGCGCATCGTGCCCACCCAGGGGATGCGACGTGCGTGACCCGCTGCATCCACTCCGCGCTCGCTTCCTGTTCCAGCCAGTCTCCTGCGATCCATACGCGACCAGGCTCGGCCTCGGATTCAGAGACTGTCGCAGGCCGGTAGATGTTCAATGTGACCTCGGTGGTGCACTGCCCGCGCAGGAGAAGCATCAATGCAGCTCCTCGGGAGCACTTTTCCTGCCGACATACACTCTTGATCATCTGGATGAACTCCTCCGAATCACCCTTGTTCATGGTGAGGAAGAAATCAGTGACTTCGGCGCCCCGCTCATCCCAACCCAGCTCCGGCTGGTGCGGCTTTCCCTTGTCCTCCTGGCGTACTTTCTCATCTGGATCTTTCGGCCGGGCGGGCGGATGATGCTGGTAGATAATGTCCCGAATCAGCTTGCCCACTCGCTTCACAGACGGCGTGGCCTGCAATGGCCTGCGCGGAGACAAAGCCTGTAGGAGATCTGATTCGACCACCTCGTGAAACTCTGGAGGGAGGCACTCTAGGGAATCAGCTAGGCGTCGAACATGATCGAAGGAAAGATGCCCCTGGCCCAAGTTGGCTGCCAGGCGCGGGAAGTTGAGCAGCATGAAGCCGATGCAGACGTAACTCAAAGCGCGGTGCTCGGCCACACCGAGGCGCACGCCCAGACGCGAAGAGACATCGGCAACGCATTCCTGCACGTCAGGCACACACATGCGGGCGATCGCGAGGTGGTGCTGGTTAGTTAGGACTGCAGCTCGGCTCAACGGATCCGCATCGTCCAGAATGCGCCACGACGGCTCTGGCGCGTGTAGGTGCGGCTCGCTATCCGTAGGTGTATCTGTGTCCGATTCGAAGAGTGGTTCGGTGACGTTCATGGTTCCCCCTGCCCCATCAACTCAAGGTCCACCGGCAATCCCCACCAGCGCTAACACCTTAAGTAGTAGAACAAACGTTTGAAGTTATACCCTAATAATACACGCCTACGGGACACCCGTCCACACTTATCGAACACTTTCTCGAAATATTTTTGTTCCGGTTAACTCGCCCCGCAGTCAATCCCACAAGCAGCCAGCCCCCCAAAAAAACCCAGAACCTAGTGCCCCAACTTCCACGTGGAGTACATCATCGGCAGCTGCAAAGGCACGCGCACAAAAGCAATGGAACGCTCGGTCAAGCCCTTGTTCCGCCAATCCCATGCCATCTTGATGTTGCCCGGCCACACGCCCGCCAGGAACGCGGTCGCGGTGGTGGACACGGCGGCCTCATAGGAACGCGACATCCGGCCCGTCAAAGACCCAGCGATCGCAGCCCCCAAGGCCAACTCCACAGCGCCGGAACCATACGTCCACACGCGCCTGCCACCAGGCAACTCAGGCGGAACCAAGGTGTCGAAAGGCTTCGGCTGAGCAAAGTGCATCACCCCAGCAAAACCGAACACTCCTGCCCAAATCGCCCGTCGGATAGCGTCACCATTCTGCTTCTTCATGCCTACAGCCTAGTGCGCCCAGCAAAAGCGCGAGACAAAGTCAGCTCATCCACGAACTCCAAGTCCCCACCCATCGGAATTCCAGAGGCCAATCGGCTCACGGACAAACCTGGAAAATCTCGCAGCAGACGCGCCAGATACGCCGCGGTGGCCTCGCCTTCCGTGTTCGGATCCGTGGCGATGATTACCTCGTTGACCTCGGGGCCAGGTTCCAGAATCGGCTCGTTGTTTGCGTCGACTTCATTGGTCGGAACATCCGGCAGCGCACCACCGACACGCTGCACCAACGCCGTGATATTGAGCTCCTTGGGACCGATCCCGCCGAGGGGATCCAGCGCACCACCAAGCACGTGGTAGCGGCCGCGATACTCACCCGTGCGCTCGATGACCTGGATGTCCTTGGTCTCCTCGACCACGCACACCAAGGACTTATCGCGCGAGGAATCAGCACACACGCGGCACACCTCCTCTTGGGAGATGTTGTGACAAATGCGGCAGAACGTCACGCCATCCTGCAGTCTTCCCAGAGCAGTTTGAAAGCGCTGCACATCCTCTGGATCTTCGTCGAGGAGATGCAGCGCAATCCGCTGAGCGCTCTTCGGCCCAATGCCGGGGAGCCGGGAGAACTCGTCGATGACGTCCTGTAATGGACCTTCGAACAAGTTCTAGAAACCCATTCCGTTCATGCCCTGAGACAGTGGACCCATCTTCTCCTGGGCCAGGTTCTGCAGCTTGTTGTTCGCATCGGTAAACGCACCGAGAACCAGGTCCTGCAGGGTTTCGATGTCCTCAGGATCCACGATCTTTGGATCGATGCTGAGGGACTTAACCTCGCCGGAACCAGCCATTTCCATGGTGACCAGGCCGTTGCCTGCTTCACCGGTGACCACAGAAGCGACGATTTCCTTCTGGGCTTCCTGCAACTGCGCCTGCATCTGCTGGGCCTGCTGCATGAGCTGGTTCATATCTGGCTGGGTCATGACGCGGTTCCTTTCGTTGGGTACGCGAGCCACTCTACCCGTCCGACTAGCGTAATCGCTGCCCACCTAGGTGTTTCTCCACAAGTTCACCGGCAATATCCAGCGGTTTCCGATGGTCAGCCTCGCCAGGTCCTTCGGCGATCTGGTCGAGGAACTCATCGTCTTGTTCTTTTTTCGACGCCAACTCTGGCTTTTCCGGTACCGGCGCCCGCGGGGACGGGTCGGCGGGCTCCGGTGGAACGGAGTCCCATTCCTCTTCCGGGGGTTCCGGAGGCAGAGGCACTCCGTTGAATCCGTTGTCCACGTTGTGCTGGTGCTCGGAGCGATACTTCTGAGCGCGGGCTTTCCAGCGCGGCTCGGGCTTGTCCGTGCTGGCAGGGGTGGAGGTGTTCGCGGAGGGCTGCGGCTGGGTTGACGCGGGCTTTTGATAGGCCTCCGCCATGGCTCGGGCGCGCTCGAGAGCGCTGTTGGAGTTGCTCTTCAGCTCAGCTGGGTCAAGGCCAGTTTCCTGCGGGATGATGCCGCTCGGAGCGGCCTCTGCTTTTCCCGGCTGCGACGGCTCCTTCTGCCTATCTCCCACCACCGCGATGACGGTCAGAGGTGAGCCGAGCGCTTTTTCTGCAGCTTCGGCGTAGATCTTGCGGTTGGCCTCGGAGTTCACGAATTTCGCGAGCGCTCCGGTGTGGTGACGAACCAGGAGCTCGTCGGCTTCAGTCTGCTCGTCGGCGGCCACTGCATCACGGGCGGCGATCCAAGCGCTGAGGTTAGATTCCTTGACCAGCGCCAGGATCTGCGTCCACTCCTCGGCCGCGTTGCGCGGCGAGTTGGGCTGCGGCTCGGGCTCGGGCACTGCGACTGGCACTGGTTCTGACTCTGGTTCAGTCTGCGCTCGGTTGCGGTCCATGATCTCGCGAGCGCGGCGGGCCTCGGTGATAACCGGATCCTCCTCGACGGCTGGCTGGGCAGGCTCTTCGCGCTTGGCCTTGGAAGGACGCTCGTAGCGGCGGCCAGAGGAAAGAACCGGAGCCGTCTCTTCCGCGGAGTTCGTCACTGCAGGCGCATTGCCGCGGCCCTTCTCCAGGGCCTCCACGCGCTGCGCCAAAGCCTCCACCGTCATGCCCGCGGCTGGCAGCGCCATGCGCGCACACAGGATCTCCAGAAGCAGGCGTGGGGCAGTCGCGCCACGCATTTGGGACAGCCCCTCATTGACTAGTGCTGCACAGCGGGTGATGGTGGCCTGGCCGAGAGCCTGTGCCTCTTCGATCAATACCTCCTGCGCCCCCGCGGGAGCATCCACCAGACCGCGCTCGAAAGCATCGGGGACAGCCTTGAGAATGAGCAGGTCACGGAACCTATCCAACAGATCGGTGGCGAAGCGGCGCGGCTCGTAGCCTGCGTCGACAACATCATCAACCACACCGAACAAGGACGCCTGATCCTGATTCGCCAGCGCATCCACCGCCTTGTCGATCAAGGCAGAGTCCGTCACACCCAGCAGCGCCAACGCGCGCTGATAGGTCACGCCCTCGGGTCCGGAACCGGCCAGCAGCTGATCCATCAGGGACAACGAATCACGCGGCGAACCACCGCCCGCGCGCACCACGAGAGGATAGACAGCATCCTCGATATTCTTACCCTCACCAGCAACAACGCGCTCCAACAGGCCGCGCATCGCCGGTGGGGTGAGCAGGCGGAACGGATAATTGTGCGTACGCGAGCGGATGGTGGCCAGCATCTTTTCCGGCTCGGTGGTCGCGAAGATGAAGATCAGGTGCTCCGGCGGCTCCTCCACGATCTTCAGCAGAGCATTGAAGCCCTCCTTGGAGATCATGTGCGCCTCATCGATGATGAAGACGCGGTAGCGGGAATCCGCCGGGGCGTAGAAAGCGCGATCGCGCAGCTCACGCATGTCATCCACGCCGTTATGCGTGGCAGCGTCCAGCTCGGTGACGTCCAGCGTGCCGGAGCCGCCGGGCGCCAGGGCAATGCACGAATCGCACTTCCCACACGGCGTGGATGTGGGACCTTCCACACAGTTCAGGGAGCGGGCGAGGATGCGCGCGGAGGACGTCTTGCCACAGCCGCGCGGGCCGGAAAACAGGTACGCGTGATTGATCTGGCCGCTATCCAACGCCGTCGACAGCGGCTCCGTCACATGCTCCTGGCCCACCACTTCAGCGAAACTGGCAGGACGATACTTCCGGTATAAAGCCACGATCTAGACCTTACAGTTCCGCCGGGACACGCCATAGATCGTTCAGGTTCACCGCTTGTTCCGCCATCGCTGTCTGCACGCCGCCCAGACCTTCGCGCAGCGCGAGATCGTATTCAGCATCCGTGAGCATTATCAGCTGCGCCGGCACAGTGAGCCGCCCTGGGTGCGTGAATTCGATGTCTGACGTGGCCGTTTGGGCACTTCTCTTTCCGCCCGACGTCACCTCGTGCGCATGCGGGACTCCCTCTTCCCAGACAAATGGCACCACCAGCAGGCCGTGCTTCGCCGTGATGGAGCTATCCACGGAAGGGCCCAGCTGTGGGAGGAACGTGCCCGGCTGCGGCGAGCGAGCGCCTGGGTTCTCCGCGATCATCGTGGCTGCTGCGGTGACCAGCTCCGCGGCGGTGGACGAATGGCCCGTGGTGATCGTCAGAAGCTCGACGCGCAGGTCAGAACCGTCTTCGGTCTCCAGCGCCGGCTCAATCTGGGAGGCGTTCAGCGTCATGGCGACGGTTTCTGGGCGATCGGGGGTGGCGTCGTCGACAAGAAAAATCTCAGCCACCTCAAATGAGGGAAAAGACTCCCCCACCTGGCGCGATGAGACCTGAGGTTCGCCGGGCAGAAGGTCCTTTACCCAGACGAGGGTTTCCTGTTCATTCATGAAGCGTCGGATTCCAACTTCTCGATGGCGGCCAGCAGAACGCAGGTGGCGAACCCATTCATCGCGACCTCTAACTGATCGATGGTGGGCATCGACGGGGCGAGGCGGAGGTTGCTGTCCTGCGGATCCTGCTTCAGGGGGAACGTGGCGCCCGCGGCGGTGAGGGAAACACCCGCTTCCTTGGCCAGCTCCACCACGCGGGAGGCAGTGCCCGCCAGCAGATCGACGCTGATGAAGTAGCCGCCCTCGGGCTCAGTCCACTCGGCGACGTTGTACTGGCTCAGACGGCGCCGCAGGATCTCAATGACGCGCGTGAACTTCGGAGCCAACGACCCGGCGTGCTTGCGCATGATTGCGCGCACGCCTTCGTCGTCACCGAAGAACTGCAGGTGAGCGAGCTGATTGACCTTGTTCGGGCCAATGCCGCGGATGTTGGCGATCTTGCCGTACCAATCCAAGTTGGCCTTGGAGGAGGCAAAGAAAGCCACGCCCGCCCCGGCCAGGGTGATCTTGGAGGTCGACGACATGAACCAGAAGCGGTTCGGGTTACCCGCCTGCTCCGCGAGTTCGAGGACGTTGATGACCTCGGGGAATTCATCCGTCAGGGTGTGGACGGCGTAGGCGTTATCCCAGACGATGCGGAAGTCAGGCGCGCCGGTCTCCATCTCCGCCAGCTGCTGCGCCACCTCGCGGGTGATGGTGACGCCCGTTGGGTTGGCGAATATCGGCACGGTCCACATGCCCTTGACGGCGGGATCCTTGGCCAGCTCGCGGACGGCATCCATGTCCGGGCCGGTGGAGGTCATGGGCACGGTGAGCATCTCACAGCCGAAGAGCTCCGTGATGGAGTGATGGCGATCGTAGCCCGGAACGGGGCAGATCCACTTCACTTCTTCCTCGACGGACCACGGCATTGGGGAGTCATTGTTGCCGAAGGTGTAGGACCAGCTGATCAGGTCAAACATGATGTTCAGCGAGGACGCATCTCCCGCGATCACCTGATCAGCAGGGATACCCAGCAAATTGCCCCACAGGGAGCGAAGCTCGGAGAGGCCGTTCAGTACGCCGTAGTTGCGGACATCCAGGCCGCTGGGCGAAATGAAGTTATCGCCGGGGAGGCTGAGCAGTTCCGTGGAAAAGTCCAGCTGCTCGGAGCTGGGCTTACCGCGGGTGAGATCCAGATTCAGGCCTGCGCCTTGGAGCTCTTCATAGGCTGCAGTGATCTCTGCTTTATCAGCAAGGAGCTGCTCGGTGTTGATGTTTTCACGCTGCATGGGTGCGTCAGCCTCCCTAGGGTTTTTGGTCAAGTCCCAAGCATAGTGACCGGCGAGACAAGGCGCAGTTAGGTGCTCTATCCTCTTCGCCGCGTTCTGCTGAACTTGGATCCCTGTCACAGCGGAACCAGCAGTACCCTCGAAAATCACCCACCGTTCCATGTCTGCAGATTCCGCCACAAGCATCACACCAGCGGTGTGCGTTGCGATTCGAAACTGTGGGTAGCCATATTTGGAGAACAATCCCGCGAGGAATCTGTAAATCTTGTCCCGTCCTACGATTGGATTACGAGCAGCGCTGGCTGTTCCGCCCGAGTCCACCCACAACACGGCACCTTCCGAAATCGCGAACACGAATTGCCTCAATTCGCCTGTAGCCAAGAGGTGGCTGAGCTCTTCCACGTGTTTGGGGTCTAGCTCGGATATGGAGGCAGTTCCGCTGTTTTCCGGATCTCCATGGTTGCCTTGATGGGAACGGAGCAACTCGCGTGCTCTGGACAGTCTCTTCCTCACGGCAGCAGGTGTGCTGCGCAACACGGGAGCCGACTCAGCCGCGGAGTAACCCGCGACATCCACCAACACCAACGCTGCCCGGTCGAGCGGCGGAAGCAGTTGCAACAACCGGGTTACTGCCAGATCGATATCTGGGTGCTGCAGCTCCCCAGCCGTAATTTCTGGCAGCCATTGGCCCACGTACTCAGTGCGTTGATGCGCGGCACTTCGAGCGACGTCCAATGCGAGGCGTGTAGTCACCGTGGTCAGCCATGCGGCAGGCTTTTCCGGTGCCTGAACGAGCAACCTCGACAAGGCTTCTTCAGTGACGTCTTCGGCACTCTGCCATTGCCCAATGATGTTGTACGCAAGAGCCGTCAACCTTCGGAAGTGGGTGCGATATAGGCGCTCTACTTCCTGCTCAGGCGTCCGACGCGGTTCCATACGTTGATGGTAGCAATGGCCGCGACGAGGTCGGCCGTCGTTGATTTTCCAAGGGCTTCGAGAGCTTCGTCGAGCACTTCATCCTCAAATTGCTCGAGCTTTGTCCCCATCGTTGTGACACGGAGAATTAATTCCTCCCGCTGGTTTTGTGGCGTGACGTCGATTTTCTTTTTCGACGCCTCTTGCGAGTGAAGGTTGATGCAGAACTCGCAGCCGTTTAGTTGTGAAGCATGGAGCTGCACCATGAGCCGTTCCCTGGTGCTCAGCCCACGACTTGCTGCCTCGAGCGCGATCATGGCTGCGTTGAAACGCTGTTTCAATGAAATTGATTCCATACAGTGATGACGAATCACCGCGCCGCATTGTGACAAATTACTGGTCAGCCGTATTTTCCTAGCCCACCCCAGACATAAAAAGGGGACCCCGCGCACCCGGTAGAGCTCACTGACCCTTGCTGCATTCCTGCCCTGGGGGAGTTCATGAGATAACCGCCGCACGGAATCCTGTCATCATGCTAACCCACTTGCCCCAACGGATACAAAGGCTCCCACACAAAGCCCGCGCACACAGGGATTTTGCTCCAAGGTTGCCGATTGTGTAACCTTTCCGGAGTACATGAGAGCCACGGCTCGAGTGTTCGGCATGGAGGATTCGACTAGCGGCCTATGTCACACGCCTGGAACGCGTGCGGGAGTCACATCCCTCAGGGGTTCAAATCCCCTATCCTCCGCCACACCCCCCTTGGACCTTCAGGTTCAAGGGGTTTTTCGTTGCGCAATCACCGTCCGGGCCGCGCCCCGCCATACTTTCGTACCAATTCTCGATAGCAAGTCTGCGTTTCCCCAAGTAAATGTGGCGCATGTGACTACGCGACGGAAGGAATAGTAGGAAAATATGGGGCAGTCTAAAAAGCGGGCAAGCATGGCGTCGAGTAAGGCGAACAAAAGGCCCACAAAACACCAAGGGCTTCATGTAGCCTACTTACCAAGAGTAAGAAACTCCCTGGAATCGGCACACTCACCGTAGACGACAACGGTGACCTGCACACCCCGCAATTCACGCTGGCACCGTTAGACCTAGAAATTCACGTCGAAATCTCCGACCTCGAAGAGGACAACGAAGCCAAAGCCACAGAAGCCATCCGCAATTTCAGGGCGCTGCCCGCAAACGCCCTCGAAGCAGCCACAAACGCAACCTTCGACTACTACAAAGACTTCGCCAACGAATTCGCAGATGACGAAGACGTCCAAGAATGGCTCCCTCAGATCGAGGAGCCAGCGAAGGTATGGGAACACGTCACCTTCCCAGACTATGCCGTGGCACAGCCAGGGTACGAAGACGATTCACCCTGGTACGTGGTCCTCGAATGCGAATGCGATTGGGAAGAAAAACAAGGTCTGCAGCTGGTTTTCCGCAATGGGTCCGAAATCACCGAGGCCGGCGAGTACGACGGCTTGCCGGACTGGAGTGACGACATGCACGACGCTTCCGGCGACGGGCCTTACAAAAACTAAAGATAAGAACCCCCGCTGCACATTTGTGCACGATTGAACGATCGCGTCTACCCTCGGCAATGGACACACAACCTCAACGCAGGAGGCATAATCATGGCTCAACTAGAAAACAAGAACATTGCAGTCTTGGCCACCAACGGCTTCGAAGACAGCGAGCTCAGTTCCCCAATTGAGGCGGCAAAGAGCGAGGGCGCGCAGATCACCCTCGTGGCCCCATCCACTGAGGACATCGAGGGCAAGAACGGCTCCAAGGTCTCCGTGGACACCACCACCGAGGAAGCCCGCGGCACGGACTTCGACGCCATCATCCTTCCCGGTGGCACCGGCAATGCCGATCAGCTGCGGACGGACGAGGCCGCGGTGGAGATCGTGAAGAAGCACGTCGAGGCCGGCAAGCCACTGGCCGTCATCTGCCACGGCGCGTGGATCCTCACGGACGCAGACGTGCTGCGAGGACGCACCCTGACCTCCTACCCATCCCTGAAGACGGACCTCACCAACGCTGGTGCCACGTGGGTGGACGAAGAGGTGCACGTGGACAACGGACTCGTTTCCTCCCGCACCCCGAAGGACTTGGATGCGTTCAACGCCAAGCTCGTCGAGGAATTCGCTGAAGGCCAGCACTAATTAGTTTCGGTAGTTTCCGCTTCTACCGTTTCGTTGAACTCGGCAGTATCCAGCTGCCACGGCTCATGGCGCTCCGGCTTATGGAAGGCCATGGGCGTTTCTACTTTCAACCATCCGCGGTATTCCGGATCCGGCATATCTGCAGGTGGTTGAGCTGATTCTGAGGGAGTTGCGGATTCGGTGGGGGGTTGGCGCGCAAAGGCCTCCGGGTTCGATGTCTCGAAGGTGCCGCAGAGGTTGGTGTCATCGAGCTTGACGGGCTTGATGTCCATCTCCACGCCCTCGCCGCGCAGGTACACGTTCTGGTGGTCGGAATCCGGATCCGAGTTGTCCTCGATCTTGTCCGACTCTGAGTCCATCAGCTCCTTGGCCTTATCGGCCGTCACGCCGGGGCACTGGACATAAAATTCCTGGTAGTCCGGCCCGTAGATCACTGCGAAGTTGGACTCCGCGTACTGTTCCCGGCCGTCGTCAAGGTTGCGGGAGATTTCCTTGCCGCAGGCGCTCAGGCCCAGCACCATCGGCAGAATAAGAGCAGCCGCCACAATCCGTGATCGCTTCATTGTGCGCCCTCTTTCTGTTTATCCCCGGCAGCCGAACAGTTGTCTGTGCCTGATCTTAGAGCACCATCGCCGCAATCCAGCCGGAAGCCAGCAGCGGGATGTTGTAGTGCAGGAAGGTCGGGATGACGGAGTCCCGGATGTGGTCGTGCTGGCCGTCTGCGTTCAGGCCGGAGGTTGGGCCCAGTGTGGAGTCCGACGCCGGGGAACCAGCATCGCCCAGCGCGCCAGCAGCGCCGATGATCGCGATTGTTGCCGCTGGGCTGAAGCCCATGGCGGTACAGAGTGGAACGTAGATCGTAGCGATGATCGGCAGCGTGGAGAACGAAGAGCCGATGCCCATAGTGACAACCAGGCCCACGATCAGCATGGCGACGGCTGCAGCGGGACGGTTTTCGCCGAAGATCTCCGCAGTGGCGTCTACGAGGGTTTCCACCTCGCCGGTCGCGCTCATCACGGCGGCGAAGCCCTGGGCGGTGATCATGATGAAGCCGATCAAGGCCATCATCTTCATGCCGGAGGTGAAGACATCGTCGGCCTCACGCCAGTTCACGGCACCGGTGAGCATGAAGATAGCCAGGCCGGTCAGAGCACCAATGAGCAGCGAGTCCGCCTCAGTCTCCATGGACTGCATGATCACCTGCACCGCGAAGGTAGCCACCACGGCAACGAGTGCCACGATGATCTTGTAGCAGGAGATCTCCTCGGGCTCCTTGGCATCCGCGATGGGCAGGTTCTCGTAGTCGCGTGGCTTGCGGTAGGTCACGAAGACTGCGACCAGCATGCCGGCGACCATGCCCAAGGCAGGGATGGTCATGACGTGCACGATGTCCACGCCGGAGGTGTCCAGTCCGGCGGTTTCAATGTTGCCCAGCAGGATCTCGTTGAGGAAGATATTGCCGAAACCCACGGGGATCCACATGTAGGTGGTGACCAGGCCAAACGTGATGACGGACGCCACCGCACGGCGGTCCAAGCGCAGGCGGTTCATCACGCCCAGCAGCGGCGGAACGATCAGTGGAATAAAGGCAATGTGCACGGGGATGAGGTTCTGACTCATGATCGACATCGCCAAAATGCCCGCGATCATCAGCCACTTCGTCACGGCAACGGCGCGGCCGACAGTTACGGAATCGTCGTTACCTAGCTTCTTCATCACCGAGCGTGCCAGCAGCGTGGGCAGCCCAGAGCTAGCCACGGCCATGGCGAAGGCACCCAACAGCGCATAGCTCAGCGCAATCTGCGCGCCGCCGGAGAGGCCATCCTGGAAGGCGACCATGGTGGTGTCGAGACCAATTCCACTGAGCAACCCACCCACGAGGGCGCCGATAAATAGGGCCAGGACCACGTGCACGCGCACAGCGGCGAGCACCAACATGACCAGCACAGCAATGAGAACAGCATTCATGCTGGAAAATATACGGCAGGGAGGAAAAAATTCGTTAGTCGCGGGTCACCCCTCCCGGTGCTCTAGGGTTGGTGGCATGAGCAGCAGCAACGTGACATTTACTCGAGGCACCGGCGAGCTAGAGAACATCGCCTACATCACTTTGGACAGGCCGGATAAGCTCAACGGCCTCACCCTGGAGATGCTGCGCGATCTGACGCGCTACTCCAAGGAGATCGCCGCTGATCGCAGTATCCGCGCGGTGATCGTGCAGGGCGCGGAGCACAATTTCTGCGCTGGCCTGGACTTTGGCACGGTAATGAAGAACCCCATGGACATCGCCAAGGCGTTCGCGCCGCGTCCGTGGTGGGGCACGAACCTGTTTCAGGAAGGGCCGTGGTGTTTCCGACGCTTACCTGTGCCCGTCATCGCTGTTGTGGAAGGTTATTGCTTCGGTGGCGGAGTGCAGATCGCCATGGCCGCCGATTACCGCTTCACCACGGCGGATTCCCAGTGGTCCGTTCTGGAGGCCAAGTGGGGTCTGATTCCGGATATGTCTGGAATCCAGTCCTTGTCCGAAGTGCTGCCCATCGACGTAGCCAAGCGCCTGACCATGACGGGCGAGCAGTTCAACGGCACGCGCGCCGTGGAACTGGGCCTGGCCAGCGAGATCAGCGACAATCCGTTGGCTGCGGCGGAGGAGTTCGCACGTCTGATTGCCACACGTTCGCCGGATTCCGTGGCGTACGCGAAGCGCTTGTTTGAAGAAACGTGGAACAAGGGCCCGCGAGCCACGTTATTCAAGGAGCGCCTGCGCCAAGCGCGTTTGCTGGGCGCGAAAAACACCAAGATCGCGCAGAAGGCCGCGGAGAAGGCCAAGGGCATCGGCGAGGCAGTGAAGTACAACAAGCGAGGGGTTTAGGGGCTCCAGGTCACTGGCTGTTGAGTGACGCGAGAAGGGTCGAAGTCCGCGATATCTCTTAACCCCAGAGAATCTTTGACCCATTCCAGCGCGCGGTCTGCTCCGATTTCTCGCAGCGTCACCGCGCCATCGCGCTTGGCCAGGCGCTTGCCGTCTGGGCCCAGCACCAGCGGGACGTGCACGTATTCCACGGGTGCGTAGCCCAGCAGATCCGCGAGGTAGGCCTGTCGAGGAGCTGAGCTGAGCAGATCATCTCCGCGCACCACTTGATCCACTCCCGCCAGGTGGTCATCCACCACCACTGCCAGGTTGTAGGCGAAGTCCGAGTCGGTCACCTGGTTCGCGTTGCCTCCACGCCGCAGCACGAAATCATCCACCTCGCCGGTGTAAAGACCGCCTTCAGCTTCCAGGGAGAAAGATTCGCGGACGGTGTGCGAGTTGGCGTCGGGCCGAAGACGAAGGGCGGGGACGCGATCCTGCGCAACCAATTCAGCCTGCTTTTCCGCACGCTGAGCAGGGGAAAGATCGCGGCACGTGCCCGGATAGCGGCCGGGGATGGCATGCGGAGCACGGGAGGCATCTTGGATGTCCTTGCGGGAGCAGTAGCACTCGTAGACAAGGCCGCGTTGTTGCAGGTCAGCGAGAGCCTCGGCGTAAAAAGACAAGGTCTGCTGCTGGCTGGCAACGGGCTCCTCCCACGTGATGCCAAACGCGGCCAAATCCTCGAGCTGGCGGGTGGCGGTTTCGGGAGAGGAACGTTGGGCGTCGATGTCATCAATGCGCATCCGGAACCCGCGTCCGGAATGCTGCGCGAACAGCCACGCGAGCACTGCCGTGCGTAGGTTGCCCAAATGCAGGTCACCGGAGGGGCTGGGCGCGTACCGGCCGAATCCTTGTGTGGTCATCCCCACCAGTGTAGATCTAGATTAAGAGTATGGAATCAGGCAGAGAAAGCCGTCACCTCTTGTGGTTTATTCTTGCTGCCTTAGCTGGGATTATTCATGCCTCCATCAGTGCGTATTGGGCCGCCGGTGGCAGTTGGCTCTTGGACACTGTTGATCCAAAACTTGTTGCATCCATCAAAGAAACAGCGTGGATCTTATGGTTCGTAGCAGCCGCAAAGTTACTCGCTGCAATCCTCCCGCTGTTCGTGGAGATTCGTGGTGGCTGGCTTCGCGGCATCATTCGCATCGTTAGTAGGATTGGTGCCGTGGGAATCATTGTATGGGGAGGGTGGAATTCCACACGAGCCCACTTAATTTTGCTAGGCGTCATTGAGCGCAATCCCTCCGCCACAGACAGCAGCCTTATTGGTTACGCGTTTCTCTGGGATCCCCTCTTTCTTGTCTGGGGGATCTTCCTGCTTATCGGACTTGTCCGCACGCGCGGTAAAGTCTACTCCCATGGATAACCAGCGCCAGGACATCACCTTCAACCTGCACACTCGCCTCGCGGACACCCTAGATGGGCCGATGGATCGCGAGCCGCAGGGGCGCACAGGCGTGATCCACACCCCGCACGGCGATATCCAGACTCCCGCGTTCATCCCCGTGGGCACCAAGGCCACGGTCAAGACCCTGACCCCGGAGCAACTCCACACCACCGGCGCGCAAGCAGTTCTCTCGAATGCGTACCACCTGTACTTGCAGCCGGGCCCGGACATCGTGGATGAAGCCGGTGGCGTGGCCACGTTCGAGAACTGGCACGGCCCCACCTACACGGATTCCGGCGGGTTCCAGGTGATGAGCCTGGGCCAGGGCTTCAGGAAGGTCCTGGCGATGGACATGAGCGGCAAGGAAAAGTCGGACATCATCGCGCAGCAGAAAAAGCGCATGGCCGTGGTGGATGAAGAAGGCGTGGATTTCCGCAGCGTGATCGATGGCTCCAAGCATCGCTTCACCCCGGAGATCAGCATGCAGATCCAGCACCAGCTGGGCGCGGACATCATGTTCGCCTTCGACGAGCTCACCACCCTGGCAAATACCCGCTCCTACCAGGAGCAATCCGTGGAACGCACGTACCGCTGGGCCGAGCGTTGTTTACAGGAGCATGAGCGGCAGACGCAGGCCCGTTCGCATCGCCCGTTGCAGTCTTTGTGGGGCGTGGTGCAGGGCGCGCAGTACGAGGATCTTCGACGCCAAGCTGCCCGCGGTTTGGTGGAGCTCTCTGACGCTGCGGAGGCGCGCGGTGAGCGCGGGTTCGGTGGCTTCGGCATTGGTGGCGCGCTGGAGAAGCACAACCTGGGCACCATCACCAGTTGGGTGTCCGAAGAGCTTCCGGATAACAAGCCACGTCACATGCTGGGCATTTCCGAGCCCGATGACATCTTCGTGGCCGTGGCCTCCGGTGCGGATACTTTCGACTGTGTGGCGCCGACTCGTCTGGGCCGACGCGGTGGTGTGTACACGCTAGACGGCCGGATGAACCTGATGGGCGCGAAGTTCAAGCGGGACTTCACGCCAATCGACGCCGAAGTTGGTGGCTACACCAGCGAAAACTACACGCGCGCCTACATCCACCACCTGCTCAAGGCCAAGGAATTCTTGGCGGGCACGCTATGCACGCTGCACAATCTGCACTTCATGATCCAGCTGGTGGACAACGTCCGCGCTTCGATCAACGAAGGACGCTTCGTGGAGTATCGCAAGGAATTCATGTCCCGCTACTACGGGCCGGAGTGGGAACAGCGGCTGAGCTAGGGCTTCTTTGAGCCCAACTCCCCAGACTCAAAGGCCTTCTCCAGCGCGGCACCCTCCACATCCACGGTAGGCAGCAGCTTGTCCAACCACTTCGGCATGTACCAAGTGAAGCGTCCCATGAGGATCATCAAAGCGGGTACTACGGTCATGCGGATGAAGAAGGCGTCGAACAAAACGCCCGCACCCAACGCAAAACCGAAGATCTGGATGAACGGCAACGGCTGGAACACGAAGCTGGCAAACACGCCAATCATGATCAGCGCGGCCACGGTCACCACGCGGGCACCCAGGCCGAAACCGCCGATCACGGAGTCCTCGACCAACGAGTCCTTGCTGTTCCACTCGCCGCCATTTCGCAGACGATTGCGCTGCTGCACGAACCGCTCACGCATGCGCGAGACAATGAACACCTGGTAGTCCATCGCCAAGCCGAACGTCACGCCGATCAGGAAGATCGGCATGAAGCTGATCAGCGGTCCAGGCGAATCCCACAGCCCCCACAGGCCTTCCTGCCACACCAGAACTGTCACGCCGAATGCGGCGCCCACGGACAGCAAGAAGCCCGAGGCGGCAATCAGCGGCACCGCCAAACTGCGGAACACCATCATCAACAGCACCAGCGCCAAGCCCACCACCAGGGCCAAGTAAACCGGCATGGCCTTGGACAGCGAATCCGTCACATCCTGCTGGATCGGAGTCAGGCCGGTAATGCCCATCTCCACGCCCGTCTCGGACTCAATTTCCGCCTGCTGCGAACGCAAGGCGTGAATCAACTGCACGGTGCGCTCATCAGTTGGACCCCACTCCGGTGTCACCAAAATCTGCGCAGCGCTGCCATCCTCGGACTGCCCCACCAGCTGAGCATGGCGCACATCCACGTTCGCCCCCATGCGCTCCACGGTGTAGAGGAACGATGCCCTCTGCGCCGCCTGAGTCCGGTCACCCTCACCCTGCGCAGACACCAGCGTCTCCAACGCAGGCGAATCCGGCTGCACGTCATCCGCGTTCACCACCACGAGAATCGGCGCGTTGCGACCAGGCCCGAAGCCCTCCTCGGTCATCTCCGCAGACTTCCTCTGGGTGGAGTCCACCACTGATGTTTTATCCGAAGGCAGGGACAATTGCAGATCCATCACTGGCAAAGTCAAAGACACGAGGATAGCCACCACGATGGCGAACGAGATGCCCGGTGCGCGCTGGACCAGTTTCACCCACTTGGTCCCCCACGAATCGCGCTGGGGCTGTGGGGGCACGGCCATAGCGCCGGTATCCGCATCCTCAGCTTGTTCGGCAGAGTGAGAAAGGGCGGAGTTGGCGTCGGACTTAAAGACGCGCTCGCCAGCCAACCCGAGAATCGCGGGCAGGAACGTCAGAGCAACCAACACGGAAATCAGGACCGTGGCCGCAGCCGCATAACCCATGTAGGAGAGGAAAGGGATGTTGGCCAAGCGCATACCCACCAGCGCGATGATGACAGTCAGGCCTGCGAATACCACCGCGGAGCCCGCCGTGCCCACAGCCAGACCGATGGCGTCTAGGCGGTCGCGCCCTTCCCGGAGCTCATCGCGGAATCGCGCCATGATGAACAGTGCGTAATCGATGCCCACGGCCAGGCCCAACATGATTCCCAGGGTCGGGGTCATGGAGTTCAGCGGCATGAACGCGGTAGCGCCGACCGTCATCAGGGCGCCCAAGCCCACGCCCACCACTGCGGTGATCAGCGGGAAGCTGGAGGTAAGCAGGGAGCGGAACATGATGAACAAAATGATCAACGCCACGACCAAGCCCACGACCTCGGAAATGGGCTCCACGGCGATCGGGTCTCCAAAGCCCGCACCGCCGACCTCTACCTCCAGGCCGGCATCGCGAGAGATTTGGATGGCATCATTGACCGCTTGGCGATCTTCGTCGCTCACTTCTGCGGGCAAATACACGTCATACTCAAAGCTGGCAATGCCGTAGCGACCGTCCTCAGAGAACGTGCGCAGGTTCTCCGCATCAGCTTCCGCGGTTTCTGCAGGAAGGCCCTGATCGGTCAGCTGCTTTGTGAGTTGATCGCGCAGCTGCTCGTTCATGGTCACAGGATTGTTCAGCTGCAGGTCGTCGCCAAGATCGGGGACGTTATCGCGAATAGACTCCACGGTCTGATCCATCGCCTGCATGTACTCCGGTTGGTCCAGGCGCTGCCCCTCGGGAGCTTCAAAGACCACGTTTACGCCCGCGGCAGCCGCAGGGTTTTCTGTGCCGGGGAACTTCTCCATCAGTAGCTCGGTAGCCTTGGTAGACGGCATGTCCGAGATCTCGAAGATGTCGTTAAAACCCTTTTGGAACGTCAGCGCAGCGGCACCCACGCCCACCAAGAGCAGAAGCCACACGGCAATCACACGCTTGCTATGGGTATAGCACCACCGTGCAAGACGGAAGAGAAACTTCGCCACGAAATAAGTCCTTGGATGTAGCCGGAAGCGGAAACTTCATCCACCCTAGTCTCCGGACAAGACAGTACCTAGCCCCTGCAGCACGCGCGCAGCACAACACCGCAGCGCACGTGCGCAAAATCCCCCAGGAAAAGTATGGCGGTGGCGGAGGGATTTGAACCCTCGGTTGGGGGTTACCCAACATTCGCTTTCGAGGCGAACACCTTCGGCCGCTCGGACACGCCACCAGCGTCTTTACTCTCACACCACCGTTATGGAGGTGGAACAAAGACCAGCTCAGCCTAGCAGCAGAGTTTTAGGGCAACAAAAATGGCCCGGCCGAAAGCCGGGCCAGATTCAGAAGCGATTTACTCGCCGAGAGAATCCAGTCCCTTGTCGCGGGCATCGCGAGCCTTATCGGACTTGTCGCCGTCCAGCTTGTTGTCGATGACCTTGTCAGACTGCTCCTCGATCTTGTCGCGGTTGTCGTTAGCGAGGTTCTTTGCCTTGTCGCCCAGATCTCCGAGTCCCATGATTATCTCCTTCACGGCTCACACGTGAACCGTTAATTCGTTTCGCTTTTGTCGGTTTTCTCAAGCGATCCCCGCTAAGGAATCGCGCACGACCGACGATACGTGAACAAGAAATCTGCTGCAGAAGGCTCGAGCTTCATGCCCAAAGACTCAGTGCGCGCGCAGCTCACCGAAGAAATCACGCAACAGGGCCTCACACTCCGCAGCTAGCACACCGCCCACAACTTCCGCTTTGTGCAGCGGTGCTTCCCGGGGCACATCCCACACGCTCCCACACGCCCCGGTTCGCGGTTCCGATGCGCCGTAAATAATCGTCCCGATGCGCGCTCCCACTGCCGCACCGGCGCACATGGCACACGGCTCCAGCGTGACCACCAACGTGCAATCCCCTAGCCGCCACGCATCCCCCAAAGTCTGCACCGCAGCGCGAATCGCTGCGATTTCCGCATGCCCGGTGGGGTCAGCATCCACTTCGCGTCGATTAGTACCCGCGCCCAGCTCGCGTCCATCCGGGCCGAACACCACGGCGCCCACGGGGATATCGCCGGCGGGAGTCTGCTCTGCCACCTCCAAGGCGCGACGCATCAGCTGCTCCGCGCGCACCTCAGAGACAGTCCGCGGCAGGCCGTCCCCAATCACACCCCTCTCGCGGGAAGGATCAGTAGTCCCCATCGGCCAGCAAGAAGTCATCGAGGTCCAGCTTGGTGGCATCCGCCAATTCCTCCGCACAACCCAGCTCATCAGCAACACGGAAGATCTGCGCGGCACCGTACAGATCGTCATCATCGAAGATCACAGACAAGACCTGCTCCGATGCCCCCAGATCATCCAGCAGATCGAAATCCCCTTCGGGCCACGGCTCATCAGAGTCCGCCTCGCCCTCGTCAGGGACGTCCACGTCCAGCTCATCCAGTAGGTCATTGGCCAAATCGTAGGAGAGAGCCGCGGTGGCGTCGGAAAGAAGAACTCGCATTCCGGAAGGAACCGGCCGCACTACCGCAACCCAGTCATCCTCCGCGCACACCAACCCCACAACCGCGCCTTCCTCACGGGATGCGCGCAGGTCAGAGAGCAAATCGTCCAAGCTCAGCAAAGCACTTTCCGGCAACAGACGCACACTCCAGCCATCCGGGCCGTTGTGCGCGGCAGCGGCGAAGGTGGGCTGCTCCCAATTCTCGATAATGCTCATGGCACTAGGCTAGCCGTCCTTGTGCCAAACTGGGTAGCGTGAACTGGAATCTTGACGCTGACTCTCGGCCGATCTGCATCCTGGGTTTGGGGCTGATCGGCGGCTCGCTCATGCGGGATATCGCCGCAGCTGGGCGGGATGTTTTTGGGTGGAACCGCAGCGAGAAGACGGTGCACGCGGCCCAAAGGGACGGTTTTGATGTCTCGGAGGATCTGCAGGCCACGCTGGAGCGTGCCGAAGCTAGCGATGCCTTGGTGGTCTTGGGCGTTCCCGTGCCAGCCCTGCCCAGCATGTTGGAGGCGCTGAAGGAGCACGCGCCGTCTGTTGGTTTTACGGACGTGACCAGTGTGAAGGCCGAGGTGCACGCGCTGGTAGATCAGTACGGGCTCACGGATCGCTTCGTGGGTGGGCATCCGATGGCCGGCACCGCGGACTCGGGTTGGTCCGTGACCTTGGAGGGATTGTTCCAGGGCGCTGTGTGGGTGGTGACGTACGACAACGCCGTGAGCCTCGGTGCTGCGCGCGGTTCCGAATCGCGTTGGGTGGACACGTGGGTGCGCGTGGTGTGCATGGCCCAGCTGGTCGGTGCCGATGTGGTGCCTTCTATTTCTCGACGCCACGATGGTTCCGTCGCGCGCATCTCCCATCTTCCACACGTGCTGGCCGAGGCTTTGGCGATGGCTGGTGACGCTGGTGGACCACTGGCGCTGACTCTGGCTGCCAGCAGCTTCCGCGATGGCACGCGCGTGGCCGGAACCGCCCCGGAATTGGTGCGGGCGATGTGCGAGAACAACCGTTCCTCGCTGCTCACCGCACTGGACGAGACCTTGGAGATCCTGCACAGCGCTCGCGAGGCGCTGGCCGACGATTCTCGCGACCTCCGCGAACTGGCCGCCGAGGGGCATGCAGCGCGCGGGCGCTTCGAGGCCCGGGCGGGGCGCAACAAGGGAGATCAGACCAACCGGCCCATCATCCGCGTGCGCCCTGGTGCGCCCGGCTGGGTTGAGCAGCTGGAATCTGCGGAATCCATGGGAGCGCAAATCAGCATTTTCTAGGGGACTTAAGAGAAGAGGTTGCTCAAGAATCCGCCGGACTTGGCGGCCTTCTCGTGTCCTGGGCACTGCTGTGCTGCTGGAACGTCCTTCATGACCTGGTCCACGTGCTGGCCACAGCCTGCCCAGGTGGTTTTACCGCATTGCTTGCACGTTACTGCTCGACACATTGTTGTGACTTCTTTCTTTTTGTTTTTTTGGGGGGGTTTAGGGGACGAACGGCGAGCTAGTTGGCTTGGTTTTGCCAAGCCGCGTAGCTGCCTTCCAGCTCCACGATGTGGAAGCCAGCGCGACGCAGGGCGTTCGAGACGACCGTATTGCGAGCGCCGGACTGGCAGAAGGTGACGATGGTGCCGTTGTCTGGCAGCTCGTCCTGGTGCCACAGGGCCACACCGCCGGAGATGTGCTCAGCGCCGGGGATGGAACCATCGGCGTACTCAGACTTTCCGCGGACATCCAGCAGCATGTCGTAGGAAGCGTCCTGGAGATCCTCGGGCTGGATGAGCTCTGGGGTAAACGTAGGCAGGCCATCGATGGACTCGGTGAAGAAACGCACCGTATCAATGCCCACGCGGATCAGGGCGTCGCGGAATTCCGCTGCGGATTCCTCATCCTCAGCCAGAACGATGAGATCGCGCTGTTCGGTCTCCGGATCGATGGCCCACGCAGAGAACGTGGAAGCCTTCTCGCCCATCGGGATGTTCAAAGCGCCTTGCACGGTTTCCTCGTGAACCTGCTTTTGATCGCGGGTATCGACGAAGATGGCGGAATCGCTTTCCAGCTTCTCCGCTGCCTCGCTGACGGAAAGCTCCTGGACAGCAGCTCGCGTGCCGATGATGGCTGGACCCTGCTTGTTCTGCTTCTTCATCCGTCCGAAGTAAGCATCAGCATCTGGCTGGCCTTCCAGCAGCTCATCAATGAAGCCCTGCTGATCATCGGCCTCTAGGTACTTGGACCACCACGCAGACTGTCGCTCGTAGCCGACAGTAGTGCTAGGAACGGAACCCAGCGCCTTGCCGCATGGGCTACCTGCACCGTGAGCAGGGAAGACCTGGATGTAGTCCGGCAGAGTCAGGAACTGAGTTTTCAGGCTTTCGAAGAGCTGCTTGGCTCCTTCGAAGCGGGTGTCCTCACCACCAGCGGCTTCATCCAGCAAGTCCGGGCGCCCCAGATCGCCGACGAAGACAAAGTCTCCCGTGAGCATGTAGCCGGGGACGGACGCGGCGGCGCCATCAGTAATCAGGAAGGACAGGTGCTCAGGCGTGTGGCCCGGCGTGTGCTTGGCGGTAATGGTGATGTTTCCGAGGGTGATTTCGGAATCGTGCATGAGCCGCTCGCCCTCGAACTCGTACTGCCAGTCCTCCCCGCCTTCACCGGAGACGTAGATGGTGGCGCCGGTGGCGTCCGCGAGCTCGCGGGTACCCGAGAGGTAATCCGCGTGAATGTGGGTTTCCGCCACGGCGACGATCTTCATGCCGTTGTTCTCCGCTACCTCCAGGTACTCCTGAACATCGCGGCGCGGGTCGATAACGATGGCCTCACCTTTTTGCTGACAACCGATGAGAAAGCTCGCCTGGGACAAACCGTCTTCGTAGATTCTCTCGAATAGCACTGAACGTTCCTTTCCTCGTTTTCCTCTTCTCATATACCCCCTAGGGTATAAAGCCAGCCTAGATCATCTTACTTTGACGTTCAAGATACGGCGGGGGGTATAGTCATTTGTCTATAAAGGCGCTCAACTATTGACGAAGCGCCACCAACCCAAT